>NZ_JBFPFP010000029.1:0-325 GCF_047977885.1 Arthrobacter sp. LFS091 | reverse complement strand
CCAGCCATAATTTCAACCAATCAATAAAACAATCGGTATCAACAAACTTGGCACACTATTGAGTTCTCAAACAACAGACACTTACCGGCACCACCCACACCCCACAAGGGGTCCAGGATCGCTCCGGAGCAACTTTTCAAACTTACCCGATCAACCAGCACTTCGCAAATCAACGTTTCCGTGATTCCCGAACCAATCAACCGGCCCCACCCTACACAGGAACGCTAAAAAGCGAACCATTTTTCAGGCTGTTATCAAGGGGGTTCGGCCTCCGCGGCGTCCAGCACCAGGCTGTCTCACTCGCGGCGACTCAGAAGACATTACA
>NZ_JBFPFP010000028.1:0-351 GCF_047977885.1 Arthrobacter sp. LFS091 | reverse complement strand
TCGTTCCGGTCGGCTGCGGTCAAACGCAGAGCCATCGTGCCGGCTGAGGGCTATTACGAGTGGCAGAAGGCCGAGGATGGCAAGAAGATCCCGAACTATCTGTTCTCCGAGCAGGAACCGTTGCTGGGCTTCGCCGGCCTGTATGAGTTCTGGCCCGATCCGGAGTTGCCCGAGGACGATCCCGAACGGTGGCTGCTGACGTGCACGGTCCTGACCACAGTCACCCAGGACGCGCTGGGACACGTCCATGATCGTTCCCCGGTCATCATCCCGAAAGACCGGTTCGCGGAATGGCTCGACCCGGACCTGACCGACAAAGCCGAGGTCCAACACCTGCTCGATTCCCTGCCG
>NZ_JBFPFP010000027.1:0-483 GCF_047977885.1 Arthrobacter sp. LFS091 | reverse complement strand
CACGTCCATGATCGTTCCCCGGTCATCATCCCGAAAGACCGGTTCGCGGAATGGCTCGACCCGGACCTGACCGACAAAGCCGAGGTCCAACACCTGCTCGATTCCCTGCCGGAACCGACCCTGACACCGCGGATCGTCAGCACCAGGGTGAACAGCGTCCGCAACAACGGACCCGAGCTGATCCAACCGGCGGAGTGACAGACAGAGAGCCCCTCAAAAAGAATTTTCAGTTTTCGCGTCACGATTGCCGACAAGCCGGCACTGGTATGTGGGGAAGTGTCTGCACTGGCTATTAGGCTGGGCGCAACATCAATTCACCTCATTGAAGGAGTGGATCGAAATGGCCAAAGGCAACGACAACGACCGGTACGTGGTCCCCAACAGCGACCGGGGCGGCTGGGACGTCAAGAAAGAAGACGCGAAACGAGTCTCTGCCCATGAACCCACGAAAAAGGCCGCCGAGAAAAGGGCCAAGGAAATCGT
>NZ_JBFPFP010000026.1:0-523 GCF_047977885.1 Arthrobacter sp. LFS091 | reverse complement strand
GTCCGAGGTGTCCTTGATCCCACGGTTCTGCAGGTACCGGTTGGACTGGGCCTGGTAGATCGCGTTCATCGGGCCGATACCCATCGACACGGTCGGGAACTCCCAGAAATCCGGCATCAGGCGCGGGTGCGGGTACGAGGACAGGGCATGCCCTTCCTTGGACTTCTCCTGACGGAACCCGTCCAGATCCGCTTCGCTGAGGCGGCCTTCCATGAACGCCCGCGCGTACATCCCCGGGGACGCGTGACCCTGGAAGAACACCTGGTCACCGCCGGAGGGGTGGTCCTTACCGCGGAAGAAGTGGTTGAAGCCCACCTCGTACAGGGTCGCGGCACCGGCATACGTGGAAATATGCCCGCCCACACCAATATCGGAACGCTGCGCACGATGAACCATCACCGCAGCGTTCCAGCGCATATACGCCCGATACCGGCGCTCGAACTCCTCGTTCCCCGGGAACGGCGCTTCCTGGTCCACCGGGATCGTGTTCACATAATCAGTGGTCGTCACCATCGGCACACCC
>NZ_JBFPFP010000025.1:0-884 GCF_047977885.1 Arthrobacter sp. LFS091 | reverse complement strand
ACGGCTTTCATGTAGTCGGTGACGGCGATGACGGGTCCGGTTTTGCCTGCGAGTTGTTCGGTGATGAAGGGGGTGGGTGCGGGTTGGCCGGGGTTGAGGAAGGCGTGGTCTTCGGCGGCGAGTCCGTCGCGTCGGAGTTCGTTCCAGGAGGTCACGGACCAGACGTCGGCTGCGACGTTCCAGTCTTCGTTGAGGATCCGGGCGGCTTCGAGGGCCCAGGGCACGGAGACGCCGGAGGCGAGGATCTGCGCGGTGGGCCGGTTGTTATCGCCCTCGGGGGCGTCTGCGAGGTGGTAGATGCCCTTGATCAGTGCGTTGGTGTCGAGGTTTTCCGGTTCCGCGGGTTGGGTGATGGGTTCGTTGTAGACGGTGAGGTAGTACATCACGTTGTTGTCGTCTGATGCGTCGCCGTACATTTGTTCGAGTCCGTGGCGGATGATGTGGCCGATTTCGTAGCCGTAGGCGGGGTCGTAGGTTTTCACGGCGGGGTTGGTGGAGGCCAGGATGGGGGAGTGCCCGTCGGCGTGTTGGAGTCCTTCGCCGGTGAGGGTGGTTCGTCCTGCGGTGGCGCCGATGATGAACCCGCGGGTCATTTGGTCTGCTGCGGCCCAGAAGGAATCGCCGGTGCGTTGGAAGCCGAACATGGAGTAGAACACGTAGATCGGGACCAGGGGTTCGCCGTGGGTGGCGTAGGAGGTTCCGGCGGCGGTGAACGCTGCGACGGCGCCGGCTTCGTTGATGCCGGGGTGGATCAGTTGTCCGGCGGGTGATTCTTTGTAGGCCAGGACGAGGTCGCGGTCCACGGAGAGGTAGTTCTGGCCTTTGGGGTTGTAGATTTTCGCGGTCGGGAAGAACGCGTCCATCCCGAAGGTCCGGGATTCGTC
>NZ_JBFPFP010000024.1:0-1147 GCF_047977885.1 Arthrobacter sp. LFS091 | reverse complement strand
CAACTGGCTCGGTACTACTTCCCGTATTTTTGGTTGTACCTGTACATGAACGCGGCCATCGCGTCACGGTTCACGGGTTGGAGTGGCCGGTAGGTTTTGGACCCGTTCGCTTCGGTCCAACCGGTGGAGATACCGGATCCAGCCAGCCAGCCAATTTCGTTCTGGAACTGCGCACCCTCAGGAACATCTGCGAACTTCGCAGCACCAGTGATCGCGGGCTTGCCCGCAAACCTGTACATGAACGCAGCCATCGCATCTCTGTTCACCGGCTGCACCGGACGGAACGTCTTGGTCCCGTTCGACTCAACCCAGCCCGTGGAGATACCCTTCGACGCGAGCCAAGTGATCTCCTTGTAGAACTGCGTAGAGGGAGTCACATCAGCAAACGGAGACTTAGCAGGTGGCTGGAACGCCGGCGAACCAGCCAACCGGTACATAAACGCAGCCATCGCATCACGATTCACAGCCTGCAACGGCCGGAACGTCCGGGAACCATTAGCCTCAACCCACCCCGTGGAGATACCCTGCGCAGCAAGCCAGGAAATCTCTTCATGGAACTGGGCGCCGGCAGCCACATCAGCAAACGACACCGCAGACGTCGCCTTGAACGTTCCCGTCCAGGAAGCCGTTGCACCGGGTGCCAGAACATAATCCGTCGTCGCACGCGCAGTCACCGTCACCGTCCCTGAACCGGGGTACGTGCCGGCGGCAATGACCTTGCCCCCGACCAGGTACTCAACACCGGTCACAGCAGGAACCGTATAGGCGTCGTCCTTCGTACCGTCCTTATCCGTAAACACCACAGCAGCCGGGGTCACCACAAACGGAGTCGCCTTGAACGTTCCCGACCACGATGCCGTTGCACCGGGTGTCAGAACATAATCCGTCGTCGCACGCGCAGTCACCGTCACCGTCCCCGAACCGGGGTACGTCCCAGCAGCAACGACCTTGCCCCCGACCAAATACTCAACACCGGTCACAGCAGGAACCGTATAGGCGTCGTCCTTCGTGCCGTCCTTATCCGTAAACACCACCGCAGCAGGGGTCACCACAAACGGAGTCGCCTTGAACGTTCCCGACCACGACGCCGTCGCACCGGGTGCCAGAACATAATCCGTCGTTGCACGGGCAGTCACCGTCACCGTCC
>NZ_JBFPFP010000023.1:0-1620 GCF_047977885.1 Arthrobacter sp. LFS091 | reverse complement strand
ACAGGGCCATTGGAAAAGAAGAGTTATTTTTGGCCGCCTACCGAACCGTACACACCTTCCGGCTTTCCGTTTCGCACCCGGCGACTCAGAAAACAATACACGCCCCACACCCCCAACGCAAATCCACCCCCACACCCCACCCCAACCACCCACCAAACCCCCACCAACCCGCCGTCGAACACCACCCGGATGAAGACGTGAGCCGGGCTCGATGCTCCTTCATTCCAGATAGGAGGGCATCTCCAAGTGCCTGTGCAATCCGTCGTCCAGGATGCGCACGATCGAAGCGATCCTGCTGCCATCCCCGTCGGTTCGACAACCAACAGCCCCCGGGCGCCGGCCCTCCAGATAGCAAACAAACGCCGGCCAGCCTTCTGCTCCGGCCGCAGACAGCGCGTAGCTGCCGCCGGGGCGCCCCCCCGCACCCACACGAAGGGAACTCCCGACGGCGGTACGAGCGACGTAGCGTTCGCTGGCTGGCGGCATGGCAAGCCGGCACTGATCAGTAAGGAGCTCGAGGAGGGAGTCGATCTCGTCCCGGGAGAAGGCGTCGGCGAACTTGCGGGCGATGTCCTGCTCTGCCGCTTCCGTGGCCCGGGGAGCATTGACCCCGCAGAAGGTTCAACGAACGGTCGTCGCAATCCGGTAAAAACTCGTCCGTCGGCATCATCAACGGACCCAACAATCCTGTAGCAGTGAACATGACGTAGCCATCAAAGAAGGGAAAACCTGCAATGACACCGTGCCGAGGGCACCAGGCGCGGAGCTCCATCGAGTCCGGAATGGCCATATCGTTGAGATCCACATCGTCTTCGACCGCTTGCCCTTCGCGCTGGCACGGGGCGACATTGGGGAAGCTTGACGTCCAAAGGCCTCCACACGTGTGTTACCTGGCAGGGACGATCTAGGGGCCGATGGCGTATTCGGTGAATTGGCCACAGGCCCTGAACCCGAGACGGCGGTACACCGGCTCCCCGTCCTCAGAGGCCTGCAATACCGTGGATTGCCAGGTCTCCCACTCGTGATTCAGGGAGATCTCCGCGCAGGTCCTTCCACATGCCTGTCTCTGTCTCTGACGCCTCGAGCCCGGCGGCCCCAAGGAATTCGGCAAGATTGTCCGGAATAGAGGCAGGGGCTACCCACCAGGAAAAAGGGCGGCCGGTGGATCCCAGGGCCCGGACCGTCTCTGCGGTTCGGGTTTGCACTGCGTGCCGGGCGAATCGGGCTGCTGCGACGATGTTGAAGGTCTCGTCGGCCAGACCGCTATCGGCGATCAAGAGATCGGCAGTTCTTGAAACGGAGGCTCCGATGAGGTTTCGGTGCAAGTGGCTGGCATGTTCAGCCAGGTTCTGTTCCATCGCGTGCTGCAGAGCCGATTCAGAGCCAAACGGGAACTTTGCGTCTTCCATAATGCTCCAGTGAAACACGTGTTCTTACGCTCTAAAGCTGACCCATAAAACGAGCCCGAGGCTTGCCGTGAACCCGCCCCAAAGCAAGGTAGGCGGAACCGGGGTGTTAAATGGGGGGAGCCCCGACCGTCGTGATCGGGGCTCCCCTGTTAATGTGTGTCCGGCGGTGTCCTACTCTCCCACACCCTCCCGGGTGCAGTACCATCGGCGC
>NZ_JBFPFP010000022.1:0-1819 GCF_047977885.1 Arthrobacter sp. LFS091 | reverse complement strand
CACAGGAACGCTAAAAAGCGAACCATTTTTCAGGCTGTTATCAAGGGGGTTCGGCCTCCGCGGCGTCCAGCACCAGGCTGTCTCACTCGCGGCGACTCAGAAGACATTACACGCCCACACGCCCCCACACAAATCACCCCCACCACCACAACAAACCCTTACAAACACAGGCCAAAACCCCCCAAACCACCCCCCAACCACCAAAAACAACCACAAAACCGCAGGCGTGAACCCCGTCACAACACCCACCCACCCCACCACCCAACGCCAAACACCCAACCCCAACCCACCGCCGTCGAACACCCCCAACCGGGACTGTCGGAATAACGGTGGATCCGGGGTTGGCCTGACACGCCGGGTTTGCCTGGCGGGGAGGACTGATCATGAGCGAGACCATGGGTCCCATGGCGACTGAGGTGGATCAGCATGAGTTTGCGCAGCAGCTCCTGTCCCATGCCAAGGAACAGGGGTTGGAGCTTGTTGGCCCGGGAGGGCTGTTGAACAAGCTGACCAAGAACGTCTTGGAAACCGCTTTGGAAGCGGAAATGGACGAGCATCTGGGATACGGGAAGCACGAGGTTGCCGGGCGTGGGAGCGGGAACTCCCGCAACGGGACGCGCTCGAAGACCGTGCTGACCGAGATCGGGCCGGTGGAGATCGACGTGCCCAGGGACACTGGGGCCACGTTCGAACCCCAAACGGTGAAGAAGCGACAACGCCGTCTGACCGGCGTGGACGAAATCGTGTTGTCCTTAAGTGCGAAGGGACTCACGACCGGGGAGATCTCAGCGCACTTCGCTGATGTTTTCGGGGCGAAGGTTTCCAAGGACACCATCTCCAGGATCACCGAGAAAGTCGTCGCGGAGATGACCGAGTGGCAGAACCGTCCCCTGGACCGGGTGCTGCCGGCGATGTTTATCGACGCGATCCACGTCAAGGTCCGTGACGGGCAGGTCAGCAACCGGCCCATATATGTGGCCATCGGGGTCACCATCAATGGTGAACGGGACGTCTTGGGGCTGTGGGCCGGTGATGGCGGGGAGGGAGCGAAGTTCTGGCTCTCGGTGCTGACCGAGATCAAGAACCGGGGCGTGGAAGACGTCTGCATCACGGTCTGCGATGGTCTTAAAGGCCTGCCCGACGCGATCAATACCGTCTGGCCCCGGGCCGTGGTCCAGACCTGCATCGTGCATCTGGTCCGGAACACTTTCCGGTATGCCTCTCGGAAAAGCTGGACCGAAATGGCCCGCGACCTTCGTCCGGTCTACACGTCACCATCGGAAACGGCTGCGAAGGAACGCCTCGAGGAGTTCACCGCTAAATGGGGCCGGCAATACCCGGCCATCACCCGGCTCTGGCACAACGCCTGGAGTGAGTTTGTGCCCTTCCTGGATTATGACGTGGAAATCCGGAAAGTCATCTGCAGCACCAACGCCATCGAATCCCTCAACGCCCGCTACCGTCGAGCAGTCAGGGCACGAGGACACTTCCCGACCATCCCGGCTGCCCTCAAATGTCTCTACCTGGCCACCAGGGCCCTGGACCCCACCGGCCGAAGCAGAGCACGATGGATAGCACGATGGAAACCGGCACTAAACGCCTTCGCCATCACTTTCGAAGGCAGAATCACATAACGCCAACGCCCGAATCCACCGTTAAACGGACACTCCCCCCAACCAGCCGAACATGAAAGAGCGTCGGTCTGAAACCGGCCGAACATGAAGGAGCGTCAACACCAAACAGGCGGAACGTGAGAGAGCGTCGGTCTGAAACAGGCGGAACATGAGAGAGCGTCCACCCGAAACGAAGGCCACGGGGC
>NZ_JBFPFP010000021.1:0-2095 GCF_047977885.1 Arthrobacter sp. LFS091 | reverse complement strand
AGCGAACGGGTCCAAAACCTACCGGCCACTCCAACCCGTGAACCGTGACGCGATGGCCGCGTTCATGTACAGGTACAACCAAAAATACGGGAAGTAGTACCGAGCCAGTTGGGAGCACACAAATGGCCCACTAACGAGGAGCGACTTGAGGCTTAGCACTCTAAGAAAAACATCCGTATTCCGCTGCTTTCGAGGACTGATAATTCTATCCATCCTAATCAGCACGCTGGGATTCCACGAAACCGCGGCAAATGCGGTCGACTCAAACGCAGGATCAATATCCGGAAAGCTGTTGGATGAGAGTCTCCAAGACTTTACAGAACTGACCATCTATGCCTATCCCGCCGATGGGCGGTCTGGTGCTGGGACGGCAAAACCCCGATATGATGGCACCTTCACGGTCCTGAACTTGCCCGCGGGAGACTACAACCTATATATAGTTTCCTATGCCAGGCAGACCCTTGCTCAGTGGTATATGAAAGAAGATGACTCGACTACGCGGGCTCGGTTCACCGTTAGTCCTCGAGAAAATCTAAGTATTCTACCACTTGCGCTAATACGCGGTGCAAGGATGAGTGGAAAGGTTCTGTTACCCACCGGCGTTGATCCAACAAAGGTCTACGTTTCTATTTCCGAAGATGAGTCACCAGGTAAAGAGTTCACTGTCTATGAGAAGCCATTGAACCAAGACGGTACCTATGTGGTCGACGGAATATACCCAGGTAGTTATTGGATTCGCTTTGAAAGTAACGCCCCTGGGGCTCTTAGCGAGCCCTACCCCTTCAGTGAAACGTGGAGGTCGAGCCTGGTTAAGCTAGTAGACCGACAAGAGTTGAAGGTGGATGTTTCTCTTGAACCGCCGTCTTCTATCACTGGAAGATTACTGTCTGCTCCCGGGGTAAGCGTCTCAAAGTTCTATGCGCAAGCGCATCGACCTGGCGAAGTTGGCGTGACATCGTCGGGTGACGTGAACGACGACGGAACCTTCACGATTGGTGGCCTTAGGGCTGGAAGCTATGAGGTTCACTTCACCGATTACGATCAAAACAACTTTTTTGTTGACCGATGGTACGGCGGTGGTGGTGAACGTACCCAGGCAGTGACCATATATGTAGGGCCTGAAGAAACTAAGTGGCTTGACGACTCGGTTATCGACCTCGGTGGAACCATTCGGGGTACTATATCCAGCTCAGAGGTTCGAAGCTACAGCAATGTGCAGGTCTCCGCTCTAAACCTCAGTGGGGACATAATTAGGACTGAACCAGCCAATGAGAGCGGTAGTTACAGCATCTCTGGTCTTCAAGAGGGCGCGTACACAGTTTCGTTCGCGGAAGATACGAATGCAGTTTCCGAACGACAGTTCTATCCTGACGTCCCTGAATGGAAAGGCATCAATGCGGCCGCCAAAGTTCCCGTCAAAAAAGGAGCCTTCACCTCAGGAATTAACGCTAGCCTTGTGCCAGGCGGCTCAATCGAGGGTATTCTGCTCGATTCCCAGGGTGTTGGACTGTCGGAAACCCTGGTCACGGCAGCTGATACCAACGGCATCTTGCTTCCCCGGTCAACAGTGACTGCATCCAATGGACATTTCGCATTGGAGGGTCTTTCTACTGGAGATTATGTGGTCACAGCGCGTCCGGGCACTGAAAACGCTCTTCACTATCCGGGCGTTAGGAACTTGGAGAACGCGAAGAGCCTTCACGTCGTAACGGGAAAATCGGTGACGATAGAGCCGATCTCCTACCAGCAGAGGGTGATGCCTGCTGCTGTGATGTTTACGGATAAGGACGGTACGAAGGACGACGTTTATGTTGTTCCGGCCACGACCGGTGTTGAGTATCTGGTTGGTGGGAAGGTTGTTGCTGCGGGGACGTATCCGGGTTCGGGGACGGTGACGGTGACTGCCCGTGCGTTGACGGGTTATGTTCTGGCCGCGGGTGCAATGGCATCGTGGTCGGGAACGTTCAAGGCGACTCCGTTTGTGGTGACCCCGGCTGCCGTTACCTTTACGGATAAGGACGGTACGAAGGACGACGTCTATGTTGTCCCGGCCGTGACGGGTGTTGAGTATCTAATCGGTGGGGAGGTTGTTGCT
>NZ_JBFPFP010000020.1:0-2368 GCF_047977885.1 Arthrobacter sp. LFS091 | reverse complement strand
ATTCCGAACCCGGAAGCTAAGACCCACAGCGCCGATGGTACTGCACCCGGGAGGGTGTGGGAGAGTAGGACACCGCCGGACAACCATTAAGGTCGAGACCCCCCAACCCACCACGGGTCGGGGGGTCTCCCACATTTAAGAGACACAACAGTGCGGGTGTGCCGGCAGCGATCGACGCTCACACCGGCAACTTCCTGGGCCTCCACGCAAGTGGGGGCCTTTTGTCGTTAACGTTCCATGGCGTGTGGCTCGGGGGCGTGCTATTTTTCAAGTGATCGTGATTCGTCGACAGGAGGTGAGACCCATGAACGCAGTATCCATAGTGGGCGCTCCCTTGTTGTCCACGATCGGGCGACTGAATTAGTCGCCTCCGGGAGTGCCTTGATCCGCAATTCGCGAAAGGCAACTCCCATGAACACAACATCTTCTTCAACGGTGCGTAGTTCCCATACTGCGTTGGTCCTCGGAGGCGGGGGATCCACCGGCAACGCGTGGCTCATCGGCGTGATAGCCGGCCTCTACGGGTCCGGGCTTGATGTGACCACCCCGGATCTTACTGTCGGAACGTCGGCTGGATCAACGGCAGCGGCCCAGTTGGCCGCGTCGTCCCCAGCGGAACTGTTCGCGGCCGCCGTCGCCCCTGTGCCTGAAGCCCAGCGGCGGCCGGGCGCGGCCGGATCTGACCGCGGCCGCCCGTTGCCTGTATCGAGCCACTTAGCGAGGATGAACCACATCATCTCCTCCTCCAATGATGCGGCCGAAATGCGCCGTCGAATGGGGGCGGCCGCCATGGAGTCGGATGCAGCGACGGACGATTCCTGGCAATCAAAATGGCGCGCTGTCGTTGCGTCCCGGCTCCCGGATCAACGTTGGCCGGACCGGCAGGTACTGATCACGGCCGTAGATGCCGAAACCGGTGAACCTGCCGTTTTCGATCGCGGAAGCGGTGTCGAGCTGGTGGATGCCGTTGCTGCCAGCTGTTCCAGCTCCAGGCCATACAGGATCGGGGACAATTGGTACCTCGACGGCGGCTATCGGTCGAACGCCGAGAATGCCGACCTGGCAGCCGGCTATGGGCGGGTACTGGTGCTGTCACCTTTCGGCGGCCGGTCCCTTCAGCCCGTGGAGTGGGGCATGCACCTGGTGACGCAGGTTGAAGCTCTACGTGCAGGCGGCAGCAGGGTGGTGACCATTTTCCCGCGCCCTGATGCCGAGCACCTGTTTGGTACGAACGCGATGGATATTTCCTTGCGTCCTGCCGCTGCCCAAGCTGGCTACGACCAGGGCACGGCCCTGGCAGGGAGGCTTGGCGAGTTCTGGCGATGAGATGAAGGAAGGCTCCCACCAATGGTGGGAGCCCTCCTCTGTCTGGCTGCTGTAAGGGGTGGTCTTACGCGCTGGGCGCCTTTGCAGCTTTGGCTGCTGCTTTGGCGGCCTGTTTGCTGGCGCGCACCTTGACCAAGGACTCTGGATCCACGATGTCGGCGACGGAAAGGTACGAGCCCTGCTCGCCGTAGTGGCCAGCGGCTTCCCGCCACCCCTCGGCTTGAAGCCCGCACTGCTTGCCAAGGAGGGCCAGGAAGATCTTCGCCTTTTGTTCGCCGAACCCGGGCAGGGCCTTCAGGCGGCGGAGTACCTCAGCGCCGTCGGGGGAGCCGCTTGTCCAGATTGACGCAGCGTCTCCGTTCCATTCGTGGTGGACGGTTTCCGCCAGAGCCTGGACCCTGCCCGCCATGGAACCGGGGAACCTGTGGACGGCCGGCCTTTCTTTGAAGACTTCAACGAAGCCAGCGGGGTCGTACTCGGCAATCGTTTCGGGCTTCAAGGATCCAAGGCGTGTGCGGATCTTCTCCGGACCGGCGAAGGCCGATTCCATGGTCACCTGTTGATCAAGCAACATGCCAGTCAGCAGCGCAAAGGCGTCATCGCTGAGAAGTTGGTCGGCGGCGGCATCGCCTGTGATGTGCAGTTCCATGGGTCCCATCCTCCCACCACTGAGAGCCGGCGTCATGGCGGCTTCTGTATAAGGTTCGACGGCGGTTTGGTGGGGGTTTGGTGGGTGGTTGGGGTGGGGTGTGGGGGTGGATTTGCGTTGGTGGTGTGGGGCGTGTATTGTTTTCTGAGTCGCCGGGTGCGAAACGGAAAGCCGGAAGGTGTGTACGGTTCGGTAGGCGGCCAAAAATAACTCTTCTTTTCCAATGGCCCTGTTGTGGTGCGCTGCTTTGTGTGGTGTTCCGGTGGGGTGATGTTTTGGGGGGTCTGTTGTTTGAGAACTCAATAGTGTGCCAAGTTTGTTGATACCGATTGTTTTATTGATTGGTTGAAATTATGGCTGGATCATTGCGCACCCCCGTGTGTGGTGGTCTGG
>NZ_JBFPFP010000019.1:0-3077 GCF_047977885.1 Arthrobacter sp. LFS091 | reverse complement strand
AGACAAAGGAGTCATCATGACAGTAGAAACCCAGGCCACCGCCGCCGCTTCAGGTGCCGGCGCCACCGCAAGGTTCCGCGAGAACAAGCACTTCGCCGCGGCCACCAGCCAGGAACGCGTCAGCACACTCGCCGGGCGCGTTATCAAAGCCATCAACGACACCGTGCTTGAAGAAGAAGTCACCTACGACGAATACAACGCACTGAAGGCCTGGCTCATCAAAGTAGGTGAAGACGGCGAATGGCCGCTGTTCCTGGATGTGTGGGTTGAGCACTCCGTGGAGGAAGTCGCGAACTCTCGCCGCCACGGCTCCAAGGGAGCAATCGAGGGACCGTACTACCTGCCGGACTCACCACAGCTGAACTCCCCGGCAACACTTCCGATGCGTGACGATGAACCCGGCACTCCGCTGCTGTTCCAAGGGAAGGTCACGAACGTCGCCGGCAAAGCCCTTCCCGGCGCCAGGATCGAGATCTGGCACGCAGATGATCTGGGTTTCTACTCGCAGTTTGCTCCGGGCATTCCTGAATGGAACCTTCGCGGCACTGTGGTGTCGGACCAGGACGGTAGTTTCCAGATCAACACCATTCAACCCGCGCCGTACCAGATCCCCACGGACGGAGCCTGCGGACAGCTAATCGCCGCAGCCGGCTGGCACGCCTGGCGCCCGGCCCACCTCCATCTGAAAGTATCCGCCCCAGGGCACCAGCTCGTCACCACCCAGTTGTACTTCGAAGGCGACGAACACGTCGGCGACGACATCGCCTCAGCCGTGAAACCCGAACTGGTCCTCTCACCGATCAACCGCAGCAACGGACACGGCCACGAAGTCACTTACAACTTCGTCCTCGACCCGACAGAGTAACTGAGAACCATGACTAAGAAGGCAGTTCTCGCCCCCATCGACGCCCGCGAACTGCGGAACGCATTCGGCACCTTCGCCACCGGCGTCACGGTAGTAACTACCCGTTCAAGCGACGGAATCCCACACGGCGCCACAGTCAACGCCTTCACCGCGGTCTCACTCGATCCACCCCTGGCACAGGTGACGTTAACCCGCACCTCCCGGGCCGCCAAGTACCTGGACGGAGCGCCCTTCGCCATCAACATTCTGTCCCTTGAACAGCAGGACGTGGCGATGCACTTCGCCGGCAGGCCAATGGCGGAAGAGCCGGAGTGGGCCCTCGACGGACCTGTTCCAATACTGACGAAGAACGCAGCAACCCTCGAATGCCGCCCTTGGAACATCTACGACGGTGGCGACCACATCATCGTGATCGGCGAGGTCATCAAAATGCAGACCACCACACGACCGCCGTTGCTGTTCTTTGGCGGGAAGTTCCGTGAAATCGGCCGACACCTGGACGGCAGTCCCTGGGATCACTGCGGTGACGGCCCCGCCTCCGGCTGGTTCTCCGGGGCCGACTCTTTCAAACCCTTCAGCAGCCGCTAGACCTCATCCAAGCTTTCCCTAAAAGGAAGAAAATATGACCGAGATACTGGACGCCTCTGCCTCCACCATGGACGAGCGGACCACACCCGCGAACCCCAAGATGCCGATGACGGGTGATGAATACATCAACTCGCTCAAGGATGACCGGGAAGTATGGATCTACGGGGAACGCGTCAAGGACGTCACCACCCACCCCGCCTTCCGCAACTCCATCCGCATGGCAGCCCGGCTCTACGACGCCATGCACAAGCCCGAGCTGCAGGACAAGCTCATGGTGCCCACCGATACCGGCTCCGGGGGCAAGACCATGTCCTTCTTCCGGACGCCGCATAGCGTGGAGGACCTGAAAAAGGACCGCACCGCCATCGAGACCTGGGCCCGCATGAGCTATGGCTGGCTGGGCCGCTCCCCGGATTACAAGGCGGCGTTCCTGGGCACCCTGGGCGGCATGCCCGACTTCTACGAGCCGTTCCAGGACAACGCGAAGCGCTGGTACAAGGAGTCCCAGGAGAAGGTCCTCTACTGGAACCATGCCATCATCAACCCGCCGGTAGACCGGCACCTTCCACCGGACCAGGTGGGCGATGTGTTCATGAAGGTGGAAAAGGAAACGGATTCGGGCCTGATCGTCTCCGGCGCCAAGGTAGTGGCAACCGGGTCCGCCATCACCAACTACAACTTCATCGCCCACTACGGCCTGCCCATTAAGCGCAAGGAGTTCGCGCTGATCTGCACCGTCCCCATGGACGCGCCCGGGGTTAAGCTGATCAGCCGTGCTTCATATTCTCACCAGGCCGCCGTGATGGGCACGCCGTTCGATTACCCGCTCTCATCCCGCATGGATGAGAACGACTCCGTGTTTGTGTTCGACAAGGTCCTGATCCCGTGGGAGAACGTCTTCGCGTACGGGGACGTGGAGAAGGTCAACAACTTTTTCCCGCAGACCGGGTTCATCAACCGTTTCACCTTCCAGGGCGTCATCCGGCTGGCCACCAAACTGGACTTCATCGCGGGCCTGCTGCTGAAGGCTCTCGAAGTGGCCGGGACGCAGGACTTCCGCGGCGTCCAGACCCGCGTCGGTGAAGTCCTGGGCTGGCGGAACATGTTCAACGCCCTGATCGACGGCATGACCCTGAACCCAGACCAAGGCCCCAACGGCACGGTGCTGCCCAAACTGGACTACGGCCTCGCGTACCGGATGTTCATGGCCATCGGATACCCGCGGATCAAGGAAATCATCGAGCAGGACGTCGCCTCCGGGCTGATCTACCTCAACTCCTCGGCACTGGACTTCAAAACCCCCGAAATCCGGCCCTACCTGGACAAGTACGTCCGGGGATCCGATGGTGTGGAGGCCGTGGACCGGGTCAAGCTCATGAAGCTGCTGTGGGACTCGATCGGCACCGAATTCGGCGGCCGCCACGAACTCTACGAGCGGAACTATTCCGGCAACCACGAGAACGTGAAGGCAGAGATCCTCTTCGCAGCCCAGGCACAGGGAACCACAGGGGCCATGAAGGGCTTCGCGGACCTGTGCATGTCCGAATACAACCTCGATGGCTGGACCGTTCCCGACCTGATCAACAACGACGACGTCAGCCTCTTCCTCAAACGCAACTAGCCG
>NZ_JBFPFP010000018.1:0-7400 GCF_047977885.1 Arthrobacter sp. LFS091 | reverse complement strand
CCCGCGCGGGGGGGGCGCGCCCCCCGGGCTCGCCCTAGTCGTCTACTCACCCCCCCCCAACAGGCCCCCCCCCCCCCCACCCGGCGGTGGGGGGGCGCGCCCCCCCCCCCCCCCCCCCAACACCCACATGCGAAGAGGGATCGTCCGGGACTACCGGCGGTTGGCTGCCGCCTTCCGACGGCCGGCTGCCGCCAGGAACAGGCCCATCAGGAGCATAGCTCCCGCCCAGAGAACGAAGGTTTCGTTCAGGCCCGTCTTAGCCAGCACGCTGGGTCCTCCGACGGCGGTCGAAACCGCGGTGGTCATCGCACCCTTTGTCACACCAGCGGCTACGACCGTGCCGGTTTGGGTGCCAGCGCTGCCGGTGGTGATGAGACCGGCGGTGTTGATACCGGTTGTCGGAGTGCCCGTGGTGTTCTCTCCACCGTTATCGGGGCCACCGGACGTCGGCGGGGCAACAGCCGGCGGGTTCACAACAGGCGGGGTAACCACCGGCGGAGTCACAACAGGAGGGGTCACAACAGGAGGGGTGACCGTGCCTACCGAACCGCCCCCAACGCCCACCGAGGTGGAACCAGTGCTGATGGGAACCGTGATGGGGATGATCAGCTGAGTGCCCGATCCAATGCCGCCAGAACCATTAGTGGTACCGCCGGTAGTAGTGCCCGGAACCGTTCCGCCCGTAGTGCCAGTACCTGTGGCTGAAGAATCACCCAGCACACCAGCCGCCGTCGAACCCAAGCCGACCGGAACCGTCACCGGAGCAGCAACCTGAGTCCCCGAGCCAATGCCGCCAGAACCACTCGTGGTACCGCCGGCCGTCGTGCCCGGAGCCGTCCCACCTGTGGTGCCCGTATTCGTGGCGGAAGAATCACCCAAGACACCAGCGGACGTCGAACCCACCGTGATAGGAACCGTCACCGGAGCAACAACCTGAGTCCCCGAACCGATGCCGTCAGAACCACTCGTCGAAGCACCCGAGGTAGAACCACCGGAAGCGGCAGATCCGGCTGGGGAACCCGAAACGGCGGAAGAATCACCGCCGACACCCACAGCAGTGGCTCCGACGTTAACAGGGACCGATATCGGAGCCACTACCTGAGCGCCGGACGCAAGACTCTCTCCCCCCGACGTAGTTGCCTGCGCTGGCGCCGAAGCTGCCGGGGCAGGAGCTGATGATGAGGTGGCGGTTGAGTCCCCCAGGACACCGGCCGACGTCGACCCCACGGTGATGGGAACCGTTACCGGTGCAACCACTTGGGTGCCGGACCCAATCGCGCCGGCGCCGCCGGTGCTGGCTGCCGGCGTCGGACTCGTTG
Organism: Arthrobacter sp. LFS091; assembly: GCF_047977885.1. Lineage (NCBI taxonomy): Bacteria > Bacillati > Actinomycetota > Actinomycetes > Micrococcales > Micrococcaceae > Arthrobacter > Arthrobacter sp. LFS091. The sequence continues at coordinate 6,081 of NZ_JBFPFP010000018.1, read as the reverse complement.
TCGCTGCTGGAGCGGCAGGTGTAGCTGAGCTCGTCGCAGTGGAACCCCCCAGCAGACCCACTGACGACGAGCCCAGGTTTATGGGCACCGTGACCGGAGCGACCACTTGGGTCCCGGAACCGATGCTGTTCGAGCCGCTGGTGTTGGCGGCAGGTGTTGCGCCGGAACCTGCAGCGTTTGCCGGCGCGGATGTGGTGGCTGCTGAGTTTCCCAGCAGTCCCAGCGAGGTGGCGTTGAGATTGATTGGTGCTGTTACGGGCGCTGCCACCTGCGTTCCGGAGAGGACTCCGTCTTTGCCGCTGGTGGTGTCCGCGGCGTTTGCCGCGGTGGCGCTGAGGACAATCATGCCCCCGGCAAAGCATGTGCCGATAAGGCACTTGCGAATGGTCGTGTTCATTGTGATCTTCTCCTGAAGGATCTTGTTCCCAGAGACGTCCGTTGACGAACGTCCTTACAGCCGTCTGCCGCGAAGAGTGGCGCGGCAAGGTCCGGGAACTAGTCAGGAGAGGAGCCGGGGTCAAAACAAACCGGCTCCGGATGCTGCTCATCGCCGGCCGCAGAAAGACCAGGTAAAGCGCCAACGGGGACAATCATTGCGTCGTGCAAGAAAGCAGCGGCGGGGCTTGGTGGGCCATTTTGGGAGCTATTGGATCCGGCCCCAGCCACCCCGGCGGGTACTTCTTCGACATCAAGCGGCAGATCAGCAGGAGCTACAGGATGCACAGCGGACTGCTGAACCTCACTTAATGGGACACCACCCGTTGAGCCGAACACCCGGGATATCGACAGCACCGGTGGGACGCCAGCAGCCCCCGGAACAGAAGCACGCACAGGCTGGAGAATGGGCGCTGATGCTTGGATCCCGGCCTGTGTTGCGGCAACCGCGGACGGGGGGCCAACGACGTCGGAACTTGGGTTAGTGGCGGAAACCGGCGTCACGCTTCGGGCCGGGATTCCTGGCAAAACCGAACCGTCGCCGGTCGGCAGGGGCGGAGTGAGGGTTACTGCGGGCGGAACAACGCTATCCACTGCGTCGACGATCGGTTGAAGAACCGGCGCAGTTACGTCCGTTACGGGTTCCAGCCCGACCGGCTTCAAAAGGTCGTTTACAGGTGGAACGAGCGCCTCAGCTGCGTCGTCAACGTTTCCGGCAATCGGCACAACCACGGCGTCTACGACGCCGCCAGTTGTGTCGGCGGGGACAAGTTGAGTGGCCAGCGGGATCGTCCCGATGATCCCGTCCGCCGGGGACCCGGCCTTCTGCACGATAGGCGTCACAGCAGGAACCTGAACCGAAATGGGGTTCGTCGGGATCACCGTTTTGACGGCTGCGGACAACGGCACATTCGGCACGGGAATGCTAATGGTGGCCGGTGCAGTTTTCGGCGTGACGGTCTTGACTGTCGTGCCCGCCGACTTTTGAACTTGGGCCGTGGCACTGTCTACGGTGCCGGTCACCGACGACACAGTGGAGCTGACTCCACCGAGGAGTGAGTGGTTATCAGGAAGGTTTGAATCGGCACTTGCCGCGGTTGCAGAAAGGGCCATCCAAATGGCGGTGCCGGCTCCAGCGACCATGACAGAGCGGAGAATGCTGGTAGCACGCGGGAAAACGCGTGAACCCTTCATCTCGACACCCCCAGGTAGTCGCGAACCAACGGTCGCCTTCATCCTAGGACGGACGGAAGCATTTAGTCCATGGCTGGGAGTATAAGAAGACTGTGCATTTTGGTAGCGGGACGCATACATGCTCGCGACACCGGCTCCGCGCCCTCTTGAACTTGAAGCAAACTCTCTGCTGAATTCGAGGGACCTATTGTTTAAGCCTATTTCCGGCCTGTACCGTGAGCGCCATCGTAAGCAACTTACGAGATCGTGTAAGACATTCTGGGGAGATAACTACATGAAGCGTTCGCATGTTGCATTAGTGGGGGGCACTCGCACTCACACTAGCCGGACCGGTCTCACCGGCTCTCGCTGCCACTACACCAGCGCAAGTAACTACCGGATTTTCCGGCACGGCGTATGGCTCCTACATTTTCAATGCCGACAAGACTCTGACGTCTGGCCCTACGGCTAGTTCAAGCATCAGTTGCACCGGCGCCACAGGAAAGACGTCATCAAACACCGCTGCTGCACTAACCGTCCCTGCCGTGGGAAATGTGGGCGCGGCGTCAACCAGTGTCAAATCCCTGCTTACAGCCACGGGGAAACGGATCGAAAGCAAATCAACGATAAACGGAACGAATCTGCTGGGTGGGTTGATCACCGCCGGTGCCATCACTTCGGAGAGTTCGGCGGACAAGAATACAGCCGGCGCCTTTACTGGAACCAACAAGACGACGATTGCCGACCTGAAGGTTCTGGGTGTGGCGGTGGGAGCCAACCCCGGGGCTAATACGGTGCTGGACCTGTCAGTACCCTTGGTGGGATCGGTTGGAAAGATCACGTTGAACGGGCAGGAAAAGCGCTTGGTCAACGGCGCCTATCGGGTATCGACCACGGCGCTCCGTGTCGAAGTCCTGAAGTCCGGGCTGCCTGGGCTCAGGGTCGGAACGGATATCCGCCTTGGGGTCAGCGCAGCGAACCTTACGGCTCCGCAGTCGGGCTATCTTTCCGGCACCGGTTTCAGCACCAGGGCCTTGCTTGCTTCGGGGCTGATTAATTCAAGCCCCACTGCGCTGGCCTACGTCGGATGCAGCGGTGGAGCAGGATCAGCGAATCTGGCAGGGGCCAACATTCCGGGTCTAGCAACGGTCGGAGCAACCTCAACGAAGACAAGCGGTGTCCTGACACCACAGCCGAAGAGCACCGTGACGAACACCATCGCAGGAATCAATGTCCTCAACGGGCTGATTCAGGCGGATGGCATCAAGGCCGAGACGAGCGCAACCCGGGCTGCGGGCGCCACCACAGCTACTCTGACGGATACATCCACCTTCACCAACCTCAGGATTGCCGGGCTGCCTGCCATCAATGCATCAGTCGCTCCAAATACTGTGGTCCAGGTTGCCGGTCTCGGCCAGGTTACCCTGCACAAGGTCAGCAAATCATCCAGTGCCATCATTGTCACGATGATCGACGTTGTCCTTAGCCAGCCCATCGGTGCGTTGCCCACAGGATCACGACTCCAGATCGGCTATTCCAGCACGGGAGTTGGACTCTAGCCGTAAGAAGGCAGTCAAGGGACCATATTCACTGGGACGAAATAGACGAACGGTCCGTCACCAACTACGGTGACGGACCGTACTTGTACTTTTTGAATTGGCTGCGCGCCTGCTTAGGAAGGGTATGAACCTGTTTTTCCCGGTCCAAAGTCGGGGGTACCCAAAGTGATACGACCCGCAGCATTGGTTTCCTGCAGCCGCTTGATGAACCAGCGGGATTGTTCTGGACCATACGGCAGGACGGGAATGGCTTTGGTTGCGTCCGAGGGCATGTCACGAATCGACTGCGTGGCCTGCCGCACGGCGGTGCTCATGGTGTTTGCCATGGTCTTCACGAACTGGTCGCTGGCAGGTTCACCGTGGCCCGGGACCAAGTGTTCGTAACGGTGCCGCAGCGCGGAGATGTGCCGCAGGGCGTCCGCCCACTCTTCCGGATACGAGTCTTCGAAGGACGGGTGCGCACCCTGTTCCACAATGTCGCCAACATAGAGCGTCGAGCTGGTGCCTACCAGCAAATCACCATCGGTGTGGGCCCTGCCCAGGTAGAACAGCGTGGCAGTGACTCCTCCGAGGTCAACCAGCACGGGCTGGTCGTGAACAAGTGCGTTGGGGACGACGATTTCGACGGCGTCACCCTCCCCCGCTGCCATCTCAGGTTCGTTGGTAGCGACGAAGCGGCGCTGGTTGTCAGCGTCTTTTTCGATGGACGCCGCACAGTTGGCGTGGGCCCAAAACTCCGTGACGCCGTCGTCCGCAAAAACTGCATTCCCAAAGAAATGGTCGTAGTGAGCGTGGGTGTTCACCACTACCAGCGGCAGCTGGGTCTTTTCCCGCACGGCATTAAGGATCTCGCGGCCTTGGCGCGGGCCGCAGCCGGTGTCGATGACCATAGCGAGCTCGGAGCCCACCACGAGCCCGGTATTGAGTAACGAACCCTCGGTTTTCAAGACGTAATTGTCCGGTCCGAGTTCTAACCAAGCTGACAATGCGTTCTCCGTATCCAATGCAATCCGGCGATGTTCAGGCCTCTACTCTACCCACGGAAACCGGGGGAAGGCTGGAAGACGGGCAGGTAGCTGCACTCGAAAGGTGCTTCGGCTCAGGACCCAAGAAGACCCAGACGCCGCGCCAGGCGAACCACCTTGGACGATTCCAACGCACCGAGCTTTTGTTCGAGTTGACTCACCTCGTTCTCCACAGCGGTCACCGCGCCGGACATTTCCTCCAGAGCGACACGTAACCTCTCGCGCTCGGCTTCCACGGCGGCCAGAGTACCCGTGGTGTCCTCAAGGGCGTGCTCCAGCCGGTAGAGCTCCACGGACTGGTGCCCGATATGAGCCTCGTTATTGGCCGTTAGCTTTGCTGCTTCGGGGTGTTCACCAGAGTGAAGCTCCGGGAAAATCGGTTCGGGGATGTCAAGAATGGGGGCGGTCGGGGTCGCCCCTTTCAGGGTTTCGACGATGGTGTCCCACCACGCGCTCTGGAAGTCCGCTTGTGAGGGGCTGATGGTGTTCAGGTAATCCCGGATTTCACCGCGGCGACGCCACAGTTCGTCCACGAACTCATTGAATTCAGGAGTGACTACATGCCGGAGTGACCGCATCGTGTGCCCCAGGCCCCAGTTCGCCAAGGCGCCGCCGAGGCGAACTTCTCCGTAATAATCCACGGCCAGAGCCAGGCAGGGCACACCCGCTCCGAGTGCAAAAACGATGGGGTGGTAGCGGCTTGCGACGACGAATTCCGCCCGAGCAGTAAGCGCCACCGCTTCCTCGGCAGTAAATTGTCCACAGACAGTCACGTTCTTGGTCCGCATCCTGCGTTGGATGTCTGCGTGCATCTCGATGTCGATGTCGCGGTTTCCCGGACGGGACATGTGCGGAATCATGACAACATCAAGGTCGCCAGGTCCTGCCAGCCTGTCCAGGGTCTCGGCAACCCGCTGGTTGAAATCGTCCCGGGCCATGGCCCCTGTGCCAGGCGCGAAGCTGGCGACCAAATAGGGACGACCGGGTTCCGGTTGGTATGACGGGGCTGCGGAGAGGTAGTCCGTGCCTTCGGGGCGCCCTTCGAGGAAACTCGCGTCGTCCAGGGTCAGTCCGGTTTGAACGCCGGCCTCAGTCAGCATTTCCAACGAGGTGCTCTCCCGCACGCTCGCCAGCGCCGCGGAGCGGAAGAGTTCAACTGCAGTGTCGTAGTCAGGACCGGTCAGGACAGGACCCACTGTCTGTCCGGAAATTACGAGGGGCTTTTCGAGCGCCTCTGCAATTGCGCCGAGTGCTGCACGTTCGTAGAGCAACCAGCCGTAGGGAGAGTTCATGTTGCCACCACCGGCGATGACCACGCCGTCGGACTCGCCAACGGTCTTGATCAGCGCGTGGACCTGGTCGTCTGCGGGAAGCGCTTCCAAGTCCCCGTCCAAAACGGCGCGGATTTCCTTCAAGTACGTTTCCCGGCGATGAGGAGGCCAGGGGAATTCGAGGGTGTTTGCAGCCGCGGTGCCGTAGAGGCGTGAACTCTGTTCAGGGTTCCGGGACAGCACGACTATGTCAGCAACACCCCGGGACTGGAGTTCATCCACGACCGCATGAGCCATCGCCTCATCCCCGACGTGATAGACGGTTTGGCCTATATCTCCCAGAACTACAACTCGCACGATTCCCCGGTGTTAGATCATAAAAAGCAGATTCCAGAGTACCGGGTCGGACTAGCTAGACCCGACGGGTCGCTCGTTGATCCCAGAAACTACGACGCCGGAGGTGAGGTTTACTTGAGACCCCACCTCCGGCGTACGCGGAATTACTGGCAACTGGCTCGGTACTACTTCCCGTATTTTTGGTTGTACCTGTACATGAACGCGGCCATCGCGTCACGGTTCACGGGTTGGAGTGGCCGGTAGGTTTTGGACCCGTTCGCT
>NZ_JBFPFP010000017.1:0-11870 GCF_047977885.1 Arthrobacter sp. LFS091 | reverse complement strand
CGTCGGGGGTCCCCGCCTCAGTTTTTCCCCCAATAACCAAAAAAACTGCGCGCGGGGTCGCGCGCCTGGGTGGGGGCCCCGCCCCCCCGTCGTCCGAGGTACTAAACCGGACCCACCCAAGCCTCGGTGCGGACGTCCGCCACGTTTTCGTTGTCGGCGGCCAAGGCGACGCGCACCGCGATACGCTGCCCGGAAATCATGGCCGGCAACCAGTGCTCAGCGTCTGCCCACATACGTTCCACGGGAAGGCGGTCAACAGGGAACCAGGCGGGCGCGATCTCCACGCTTTCGATGGGCTCCCCGTCCCAAGCGCGGGTGAGGAACACGGTAGTGGCCATGTTCCACTCGGGCCTGGCCGGAAAAACAAAATCAACTGTCCCTGCCGGAACAAGGTCCTCCGGTGCCACGACGACGCTGATTTCCTCCATGACCTCACGACAAGCAGCCTGCTCCGCAGTTTCGCCCTCTTCCAGGTGTCCACCGACGCCCACCACCTTGCCGCGGCCGAAGCCAGTCTTCTTGGTGCCTAGCAGCACGTGCTCACCGCCCGCGGCATCACGAAGGAGGAAGCACAAAGTCACCTGGGCTGCAGTCATGCTGCCTACCTTAACCTGATCTCCCCAGCCAAAGCCGCCATTGCTACAGTGAGCCCATGAGCGAAGGTGGGGGTGACGCGGGCGCCAAAGCGGCCGCCGTCGAGGAAGATGGAGGGACGCCGTCCACGGCGGGAAGCGCCGAGGACGGGGCGACTGTTATAGACGCCAAAGCCAAAGCCGAACGGGACTCCTGGCTGCCGCGTTGGCTGGTGGCTCATCCGTTGTACGCCGGATGGGCGTGGACCCTGCTGTGGGCCGGGCTGATTGTCCTGGACGAAGTGGTGGACCTGGCTGGATGGACCTGGTACCTGCTGGTCCTGATGGCAGCGCTGCCCACGCTGATCTCCACGCTTGTGGTGCTGCATGCCACCCCACGAAGCCATCTCCGGGCGGTTGACGCGACAGTACTCGGACATTTCTTTGTCCGGTTCCTGGCGTTGGTGGCGGCGTTCATGGTGTGGGCCGCTTCGGTGGTAATGAGCGCGTCCATCTCCACCACTGTCCAGTCCGTCATTGGCGACTCGGAAAAGGAAGTCACTGCTCTTGGCTTCAACCTCATGCTGGCCGCCGTTCCCCTGGTGCTGTCCGTCCTCTGGATGGCGTTCATTGTCAGGTGTGCATGGTTCCTGCGGCGGCTCCGCGGCTGGCGGCAAATACCGGTCAAAACCCGGGTGCCCAAGAAGTTCCTCAAGGGACGCCCCCGGCTCAAGCGGGTGGTGGTTGGCCTGGCCCACCCCGGGCTGTTGCTGGTCGCAGGCCTGGGGACCTCTGTGCTGGCCCTGTTTATCGGGGCCGCGGAGTTCACGCTCAACGTCATCGGGTAGCCCCGGCACAGGAATGATCTGTTAGCCCAGTGCCCTTGGGTGGGCCGCTGCGTAGATTTCACGCAGAGTGTCCGCTGTGACCAACGTGTAGACCTGCGTCGTGGTCACTGACGCGTGCCCCAGGAGTTCCTGCACCACCCTGACATCCGCTCCCCCTTCAAGCAGGTGGGTGGCGAAGGAGTGCCGCAGGGTGTGTGGTGAAACATCCTTGGTGATGTTGGCTTTCTCGGCCGCTGCTTTGAGGATGGTCCAGGCGCTCTGCCTGCTGATCCGCCCTCCACGGGCATTGAGGAACAGCGCCGGAGTCCCTTTACCTTTGGCTGCCAGTAAGGGCCTGCCCCTGACGACGTACGCACCAACAGCCCGGGCGCCGTAGGAACCCATGGGCACCAACCGCTCCTTGGAACCCTTGCCGAACAACCTGACGATCGCGGGTTCACCCCCTGAGTCTTCGAGGGATACGTCGTCCACGTCCAGGCCGACGGCTTCGCTGATGCGGGCACCCGTGGAATAGAGGAACTCAAGGAGCGCGCGGTCCCTGAGTCCGGTAGGCGTGTCCGTGCCGGCGGCCTCCAGTATCCGCGTGACTTCGCCTACGCTGATCGCTTTCGGAAGCCTCTTCCCCGGCATCGGTGGGTGGACATCACTGGCGGGGTCCGTCGCCGTGGTTCCTTCCAGCGCCCAAAACTTATGCAGGCCGCGGACGGCTACCACTGTCCGTGCTGCAGAGCGGACGCCCAGGGCCGCTGCGCCGTCCGAGCCATCGGACAACGCCTGGACGAATGCCGTGACGTGATGGCGCGTGATATTGCCGGGACGCTCGATCCCTTGCGCCGCCAGGAAGTTCGAGTACCTTGCGAGGTCGCGACGGTACGCGGCCAACGTGTTGGCTGCCAGCCCCTTTTCCACGCCGACGTGCTGCAGGTAATCGGTGACTGCCCGGTCAATGGCAGTGAGGGTGCGGGCAGGCGCCTCCGCCATGCTCAGCGCTGGCTCGGATGTGCGGGCCAGGGCGCGTTCGCAGGACGGAGCTTGGTGAATCCATCGGCCTTCGCTGCTGCGGCCGCAAGGATGCCCAGCACCGCCGAAGGGTTGTGCAGCCGGCCCTCGAGGACGGCTTGGACGGCATCTTCCAGCGGGACCCACTGAAGCTCGATCTCGGCCTCTTCGTCAGTCCTGACGTGCCTGTCCGCTTCCGGAACGTCCGTGATCCCGCGGGCCAGGTAGATCCGTACCGCTTCGCTGGAAGAGCCCGGTGAATTGAAGAAGTCCACCAGGACATTCCAGGTAGCCGCAACCAGATCCGCTTCCTCGGCCAACTCCCGCGCTGCACCGACCACGAAATCTTCGCCTTCGACATCCAGCAACCCGGCCGGGATTTCCCACAGGTCCATGCCCACCGGATGCCGGTACTGCTTGAGCAGCAGGATCTCGCCGTCCACGTTCATGGGAAGGACAGCGACGGCGCCCGGATGGTCAATGTAGTCACGGACCAGGGTGTCCGTGTCTTCGCTGAGCTGGAACGAGTCACTCACTACGTCCCAAATGCGGCCTTCATAAACCTTGTTGGTAGACAAAAGACGGCGCGGGCTCGGCATGTCCGAAACCTGCCTTGATGTGCGGGGGGTTTCAGAGATACCGGGCATCGCGCCGTCCTTCGCTAGTACGTTTATTTACTTGGCCGCTACCGCGCGGGCACCGGTCTTCGTTGCCACCGGTGCGCCTTCGCGACGTTCCAGGGCAGCCTTGACCAGGCCTGCGAACAGCGGATGCGGGCGCGTGGGGCGGGAGCTGAGCTCCGGGTGCGCCTGCGTTGCAACATAGTACGGGTGGACTTCGCGGGGAAGCTCCACGTACTCCACGAGCTTGCCATCGGGAGAGGTCCCGGAGAACACCAGGCCCTCGGCAGCAATCTGCTCGCGGTACTTGTTGTTGACCTCGTAGCGGTGCCGGTGGCGTTCGCTGACCGTGGTGGTGCCGTACGTCTCGGCAATGACCGAGCCTTCATCCAGTTTGGCTTCGTAGAGGCCCAGGCGCATGGTGCCGCCGAGGTCTCCCTTGCCGTCCACAATGTCCAGCTGCTCTTCCATGGTGGCGATGACCGGGTACTTGGAATCGGGCTCGAACTCGCTGGAGGAAGCCCCTTCCAGGCCAACCACGTTGCGGGCATACTCGATCACCATGCACTGCAGGCCCAGGCACAAGCCGAGGACAGGGAGCTTGGATTCGCGGGCGAACTTCAAAGCGCCAAGCTTGCCTTCGAGACCACGGATCCCAAAGCCGCCGGGAACGCAGATGGCGTCCACGCCGGCCAGGGACTTGGTGGCACCCTCAAGGGTTTCGCACTCGTCCGAAGGCACCCAACGGATCTTGACCTTCGCTTCGTTGGCGAAGCCGCCGGCACGAAGGGCTTCAGTCACCGAAAGGTATGCATCCGGAAGGTCGATGTATTTGCCCACCAGGGCAATCTCGACCTCGTGCTTAGGGTTGTGGACAGCTTCAAGCAGCTTGTCCCACTTGCTCCAGTCGACGTCCTTGAAAGGCAGGTCCAGGGCACGAACGATGTAGGAGTCCAGGCCCTGCGAGTGCAGCGTCTTGGGGATGTCATAGATGCTGGGAGCGTCAGCGGCGTTGACCACGGCGTCGATGTCGACGTCGCACATGCGGCCGATCTTCTCGCGCATGGCTTCAGGCACCTCGCGGTCCGAACGGATCACGATGGCTTCAGGCTGGATACCAATGGAGCGGAGGGCTGCCACGGAGTGCTGCGTTGGCTTGGTCTTCAGTTCCTGGGAAGGGCCGATGTACGGCACCAGCGAAACGTGGAGGAAGAAGACGTTGTTGCGGCCCACGTCCTGGCGGACCTGGCGGGCCGACTCAAGGAACGGCTGCGACTCGATGTCGCCCACGGTGCCACCGATTTCGGTGATGATGACGTCCGGAGCGTTCTTGCCCTCTGCGGGCAGGCGCATGCGGCGCTTGATTTCATCGGTGATGTGCGGAATGACCTGCACCGTGTCCCCGAGGTATTCGCCGCGACGCTCCTTGGCGATGACCGTGGAGTAGATCTGGCCGGTTGTGACGTTGGCCGAACCTTCGAGGTTTTCGTCGAGGAAGCGCTCATAGTGTCCGATGTCGAGGTCGGTTTCTGCGCCATCATCCGTCACGAATACTTCGCCGTGCTGGAAGGGGTTCATCGTGCCCGGATCCACGTTCAAGTAGGGATCGAGCTTCTGCATTGTTACAGACAAACCGCGTGCCCGCAGGAGGTGGCCGAGGCTGGAAGCCGTCAGACCCTTACCGAGCGAGGACGCCACACCACCGGTGACGAAGATGTGTTTGGTCGTCTTGGACGAGCCCGGGAACCGGGAATTTACACGGGAATTTGATCGCTGCACCACGGAATTCGAGCTTATCATCAATTACGCCTTCCAAGCGTCTGTTCGGATTCCCCAAATGGTCAATAGTTGCCCAGGACTGCCAGGCAATCAAGAGCCACCGGGGTTTGGGGAGCGGCGATGTGATGGTGCTCGCACTGCCCGCAGCGGTGTTCATGCCCGCTGCGGCAGGAGTTTCGCGTCGTCCAACAATTCCTGGGCATGTGCCTGCGCGGACTCGGAGTCTTCCTGCCCGGCCAGCATCCGGGCAAGTTCCTTCACCCGTTCCTCCTCGCTCAGCAACTGAACGTCACTGGAGGTGAACCCGGTGGTGGTCTTCCCGTCAGATCCCCGCACGGAGGTTTTGGTGACACGGATGTGCTGATCGGCGAATGCCGCCACCTGCGGCAGGTGGGTTACCACCAGCACCTGGACGTGGCGGGCCAGCATGGCCAGCCTGCGTCCAATCTCGACGGCGGCACGGCCACCCACGCCTGCGTCCACCTCATCGAAAACAAAGGTCGGAACGGGGTCCACTGCCGCCAGCACGACCTCGATGGCCAGCATGACCCGCGAGAGTTCACCACCGGACGCTCCCTTACCCAGCGGCCGGGCAGGGGCGCCCGAATGCGGCTGTAGGAGGAAAGCGATCTCATCGGTACCCCACGGGCCCAACACGCCTCTGCCGTCCACCTCGATGACCAAGGTAGCGTCTGCCATGGCCAAGGCCTTCAGTTCGGCGCTGACGCGCCCTGAGAGGTCCTTGGCGGCCTTGAGGCGGGCTTTGCTGATTGCTGCTGCCTGCTTCCGGAGGGTGGCCTCCGCGGATGCCACCTCTGCGTCCAGGGACTCGATCCGGCTTGAGTCGTCCTGAAGCTCATCCAGCCGCGTCCGCGCCGTGGCAGCCCACTCCAGCACCTCGTCAATGCTCGGGGCATATTTACGGATCAGCTTGGCCAGCGCCGCCCTGCGGTCCTCGATTTCGGACAGCCGTTCGGGCCCCTCCGTATCCAATGCGGCCTGGTAGCTGGACAGGTCCGCGGCAATGTCATTGAGCAGGAACCCGACCTCCGCCAGCCTTGCAGCGGCAGACCTCAGCTCCTCATCATGATCAGCGACGTTCTCCAACGTTCGCTTGGCTGCGTCAACCATGGAGGTGGCGTCCCCAGCGTCACCGAATTCCTCGGCGATGAGGGATTCATGGGCGGCCGCGGCCGCCAACCGGAGTTCTTCGACATTCGCCAGCTTCACAGCCTCGGCCTTGAGGGTTTCGTCCTCGCCAGGCTGCGGATCAACGTCGTCTATTTCCGTGAGGGCAGCGTCCAGGGACTCCGCCTCACGGAGCCGTTCACGGGCCTCGCTGCGCAGGGTATCAAGTTCGGCCTGGATGGCTTTCCAGTGGTTGTACAGCTCCTGGTACTCCCCCAGGCTTTTTGCCAGGGGCGCACCGGCAAAGCGGTCCAAAGCATGGCGTTGGGCTGTTGCGCTCTTGAGCCGGATCTGGTCCGACTGACCGTGGACCACCACCAGGCTCTCCCCCAGCTCGGCCAGCACCCCCACAGGTGCCGCGCGCCCGCCAACGTATGCGCGGCTGCGGCCGTCGGCACCAACGGTACGGGCCAGCAACAGTTCAGCCACGCCGTCGAACTCCTCAGCCTCACCGCCAGCCTCTTTGGCGCGCTCCACGGCGCTGTGCGCCGGATCAAGCTTCAGTACGGCCTCGGCGGACGCGGACTTGGCGCCGCTGCGAACAGCCCCGGCGTCAGAGCGGGCACCGAGAAGAAGCCCGACGGCGGTCACCACCATGGTCTTACCGGCGCCGGTTTCGCCCGTCACGACGCTCAGGCCGGGGCCCAACGGCAGGGCGGCGTCGGTGATGACGCCGAGGTCACGGATTCGGAGTTCTTCAAGCATGGTTCACTTCGCATTCGTGGGTTCGGAGGGTTCACCGTGCCCTGGGTCCCGCGGGCTGGGCAAAGGTGCCGGTGTCAGCGTCCTGATCACCGGGATGGGGCCGGTGTGGACTTCGCCCCTGCGGGGAGCCGGGCCACGCCAGCCATGGATGGGAAGCTCGAACTTGCGCACGAGCCGGGCCGAGAACGGAGTCTTGTGTGTGCGGGCGAGCCGCACCGGGGTAGCTGAGCGCGTCACTTCCACGCGCGCACCCGGAGGCAGATCCACAGAGCGTCGCCCATCGCACCAGAGCACCCCCAACGCATCCGTCCGGTTCATGATTTCGACGGCCAGCTTGGAACGCGGCGAAACCACCAGGGGCTTGGCGAAGAGGGCGTGCGCGCTGATCGGAACGATGACCAGGGCTTCAACCTCCGGCCACACCACGGGACCACCCGAAGAGAACGCATAGGCTGTGGAACCCGTAGGAGTCGCCATGACCACGCCATCACAGCCGAACGACGTCAAGGGCCGCTCATCCACCTCCGTGACAACCTCCAACATGCGTTCGCGGTTGGCTTTTTCGATGGCGGCCTCGTTCAAAGCCCACGTGTGCCAAATCTTCTGGCCCTTGATCCAGACCTGGACGTCGATGGTCATGCGTTCTTCCACCGTGTACTGCCGGCTGGCGATCCACTCGACCGTTTGGGCGAGGTCGGCCCGTTCACTTTCTGCCAGGAAGCCCACGTGCCCCAGGTTGACCCCAAGCAGTGGCACATCGACCTCCCGGACCAGCTCGGCCGCGCGAAGGATGGTGCCGTCACCGCCCAAGACCATGACCAACTCCACGTCCTCCAGGCTGACGTGGTCATTAAGGATCTCGATCGGGGTATCCAGGGCGCCGAAGAACCGCTCGATATCGGCTAGCTCAGACTTTTGGAGCACGGGAACCAGGCCTGACGAGTGCAGCTGCGTACACGCATCCCACGCTGCGCGGAGCGATTCCTCCCGCCCTGTGTGGGCAAGAACCAGTACACGCCTGCTCATGGGGTCTGCTTTCTAGTGGTTCGGCCAGAGTTTCTCGATCAACGCGGCAACGGCTGCGTCCCGCTCTTCGATCTTAGGCAACACCGCAGACATCCTGCGTTTCATCCACAGGAAGTATTCAACATTTCCGTCCTGGCCAGGCAGCGGACTGGCCGCCAGGTCCTGAAGATCCAGCCCGGCATCCACGGCCGCACGGGCCACTTGGGCAACGGCCCGGCGTCGTTCATGTTCCGAGGTGACCACTCCCGACCGGCTCAGTCGCTCCTTGCCGACCTCGAACTGCGGCTTCACCATCAGGACCATGTCGCCACCGGGTTCAGTGCATTGGGCAAGGGGGTAGACCACCAGCGTCAACGAAATGAAGGACAGGTCCGCGACCGTCAGTTGTGACAGCCCGCCGATCTGTTCGGGCGTCATGTACCGGACGTTGAGGCCCTCATGGACGTCAACGCGGGGGTCCTCGCGCAGGTACGGGACCAACTGGCCGTGCCCGACGTCCACAGCCACCACCCGCGCGGCCCCTTGCCTCAGCAGCACGTCAGTGAACCCGCCGGTGGAGGCACCGGCGTCGAGACACCGCTTGCCGGCAACCACGACGGCGGGAAACGCCTTAAGCGCGCCATCCAGCTTATGGCCGGCGCGGCTGGCGTAGATGTCCTCAAGGTGGGCTTCGACAATGAGTTCCGTTGCCGCGTCGACGTGGAGCGCAGCTTTGGCCAGGACCGTGCCGCCGGAACTGACCTTCCCGTCGCTGATGAGTTTGGCAGCGTGGGTCCGGGACCTCGCCAGCCCACGGGAGACGAGTTCCTGATCAAGTCGTGCCATGTGCTAGCTGTCGCCTTCCGGGCGGTTGTTCGAAGGTGCTGAAGGCAGACCTGGTTCAGCATCCAGGGCTTCCAAGAGGGAGTCGTGGATGCCGGCGTACAGCTCGCCATGCTCAGAAACCGGCGACTCCGCAACGTCCGCCAACAGGCCGAGGGCTCTGTCCACCAACGCGTCACCTGTCGGTGTCGTGTCGGCGGGCCACGGGATTACCGCATCCGCCTCAGGCACGGGGGCATTGCTGGGTTCGGTCATCGCACCAGTCTAGTGACTTTGCCATTCCAGCTTTGGAGCCTTCGCCACGTCGGACTCCGGAACGGCAGCCCACCAAGCGGCACACGCCGCCCGCCAAGCATCGATGTCCGCTTCGTCCCCGGTAACAGTGACCGTGCCGTCCACTGCAACTGCGGACGCTGCACCGCAACGGAAGACACCGTCCTCGCTCAAGACCTCCGGGTAAGGGACATAGAGCCCTTCCAGGTCCGCCAGCAGGTAGTCGGGGCGCTCATCCGTGCGCGCAGCCAGGATGGTGTGCGTGGTATCCACGCCGGTGAGGACAGCCGCCGTCGCAAATCCTGCGCGGTTGCCGCCCAAAATGTCCGTATCCAAGCGGTCGCCCACCACCAGGGGACGATCCGCGTTAAGCCGCTTCGCGGCAGCATGGAAGAGCGGCGCCTCGGGTTTGCCGGCCACCAAAGGCGTCTTGCCCGTCGCGGCCGCTACCGCGGCGACGAGGGTTCCGTTGCCCGGCGCCATGCCCCGGGCCTGCGGAATCGACATGTCAGTGTTGGTCGCGAACCACATGGCTCCGCCGGCCACCACATACGAGGCCTCGGCCAGATCCTTCCAACCGATCTCCGGATTGAAGCCCTGCACCACAGCTACAGGGTCCTCGTCTGCGCTGTGCACGGGCTTGAGGCCAACCAGCTCGATCTCATGGGCCAGTGCTGCGCTGCCTGTTATCAGGACATGCGCCCCCGCAGGCAGCATGGAAGCAAGAAGCTCCCCTGCTGCCTGGGAGGAACTGACCACTTGATGGTCCTCAGCCGGAGCGCCCAACTCTCGCAAATGAGCGGCGACCTGGGCGGGGGTCCGTGAAGCGTTGTTCGTGACGTAACCCAGGCCAACACCCACGGTCTCGAGACGCTTCAACGACTCCACGGCTCCCGGGATGGCGTGCGGTCCTGCATAGACCACGCCATCCAAATCGGAGAGGACAGCATCAAAGGATGAGATCAGCGAATCAGCCATTCCGGGAGTCGGCGTTCTCGTCGTCAGTTTCGTCAGCCTGGTCCGCCTCGTCCGCCTCCGCGGAATCGATATCCGACTCGGCATCGTTGGACTCAAAGTAGTCCGACTCCGCGTCATCGAGTTCGACCTCGTCGTGCTCAACGTCCGCTGCCGCCGCCTCGACGATGACCGTCTCAGTCTCAGGCTTCACGACGTCGGCGTCCCGGGCCGGCTTCTCGAAGCGCGGCTTACGCGCGGCTTCTTCTTCCCGCTCGTCCCAGCCCAGGTCAACAATTTCGGGTTCAGCGAAGTCCCCAACGCCAAGCGCATTCTCAGCAACCAAGGCCTGGCGGGCCCACTTCTCGGACTCCTCAGTGCGCCCCACTGCGGCCAAAGCCTCCGCGTAGGCGCGGAAAAGGCGCGGGCTGTACGAAAACGCCCGGTTAATGTCCAGCTGCGGGATCTCGAGTTCGCTGACAGCAGCGTCCAGCTGGTCCAGGTCCGCACGGGCGCCCGATGCCACAATGGCAAGCTCCACCTTGCCCGGAGCGTCAAGGTCCTGCGCCTCAGGAGAGCGAACCATATCCAGGGCACGGTCTGGACGGCCCAGGCCACGCTCGCAGTCAGCCATCACCGGGAGGTGGACGTTCGAACCACTGATGCGACGGTAGGTGCGGAATTCACGCAGAGCCTCACCATAGTGGCCGGCAGCGTAGGCCGTCAGCCCGACAGCTTCACGGACCACAGAGAGACGTCCACCGCGACGGCTTGCAGCCAACGCGTGCTGGAAAGCAAGCTCAGGCTCAATGTCGATCAGGCGGCCAGCCATGACCAGGTGCTTTGCAACCCAGCCCGCGCTCTGCTCCTCGAGGGTCTTGATTTGGTGGCCGGTGGCGCGGTCCAGTTCCTTACCCGTAACGTCGTCGTCGATCTCAGGAGAGCGTTCGCGGTCAGGGCGGTTTGCGCTGCGGATGTCCTTGGCGTTCGGCACCCGGGCAGGACGCTCTTCCCAGGAGTTGCCGCGGTCATTGCCGAACGAGCGGCGGTCACCATCACGGGCCGGACGGTCACCGCGATCGTTGTTGAACGGGCGGCGGTCGCCACTGTCGCGACGGGGACCATCGAAGTTCCGCGGGCCGCGCTCAGGACGATCACCGAACGGCTTACGGTCACCACGGTCATTGTTGAACGGACGGCGCTCACCATCACGGGCCGGACGGTCACCGCGGTCGTTGTTGAACGGGCGGCGGTCACCATTGTCGCGGCGGGGGCCGTCGAAGTTCCGCGGGCCGCGCTCAGGACGATCACCGAACGGCTTACGGTCACCACGGTCATTGTTGAACGGACGGCGCTCACCATCACGAGCCGGACGATCGCTACGATCACCGAACGGCTTACTGTCACCACGGTCACTGCCGAACGAACGGCGCTCACCATCACGAGCCGGACGATCGCTACGATCACCGAACGGCTTACGGTCACCACGGTCACTGCCGAACGAACGGCGCTCACCATCACGAGCCGGACGATCGCTACCGAAGGAACGACGCTCACCATCACGGGCCGGACGATCGCTACCGTCGCGGTTGTCCCTGGAGCGGAATCCGCGAGGATCCCCACCGGAGTTGTTGTTGGGGCGGTACGAACCTCGGTCGTCCCGGTTCCCGCCGTAGTTTCCGCGATTGCCGCCGCGGTTGCCGCCGTTGTGCTCAGCCATGGTGGATTCCTCCTGTTGCGAGCCGACCACTGGCGCGTGCGTAGTCGCTCATAACCCGTATTTCGTTGTCACGCCGCCGGCAGCCCTAGGGTACCGACTCGTTTGTCTTATGCAATTCTATTCGACGCCGCCACGGCGACAGTACGTCCGAGCGACTAAACGGTCCGTGGTGGCAAGTCTCACAGCCATGTGTTGGGGTGTTAAATGGGGGGAGCCCCGACCGTCGTGGTCGGGGCTCCCCCTTGTTAATGGTTGTCCGGCGGTGTCCTACTCTCCCACACCCTCCCGGGTGCAGTACCATCGGCGCTGTGGGTCTTAGCTTCCGGGTTCGGAATGGGACCGGGCGTTTCCCCCACGCTATGAC
>NZ_JBFPFP010000016.1:0-18230 GCF_047977885.1 Arthrobacter sp. LFS091 | reverse complement strand
GCACTTTAGTGCCAAAGGCTGCGGGTCCGGTCCGGGATCCGCACCGGACCCGCAGCTTCCACCTCCACCGCCCCGACCTACCCCAGGCCGAAGACCCGGAGCATCTATGACACTCCAGTTCGAGCATGCATCTCCCCATCAGCGGGTACTCTTCGGCAACGGCAACGCAACAGAGGCCCTTACTGCCGAAGCTGCACGGCTGAAAACCCAACATGCGATGGTAATCTCCAGCCGCAGGTATGCGGACGTGGCCGAGACCATCACCCAAGGCGCCAAAGTCGCCCTGCGTTATCACGACGTGGTGGAACATGTCCCCGCCGCGGCTGCGGAAGCAGCCCGCATGGCTGCCGCCTTCCACAACGCCGACCTTCTGGTAGCCGTAGGCGGCGGATCGGCCATCGGACTAGCCAAGGCCGTTGCGCTCACCACTGGTTTACCCATCGTTGCGGTGCCCACCGGATACGCCGGTTCCGAGGCCACGAACATCTGGGGCATCACAGCGGACCACCGCAAGACCACTGGCGTGGACGACCGCGTGCTGCCCGCATCCGTAATTTACGACGTCGGCTTGACGCTTTCGCTGCCCGTGGCACTCTCGATAGCCTCGGGTTTGAACGCGCTGGCGCACTGCATCGATTCCCTGTGGGCACCACGCCGCCACCCGGTGAACGCAGCACTCGCCACGGAAGCCATCCACCTGCTCGCCGAGGGACTGCCAGCCGTGAAGGCAAACCCCCTAAGCGTTGCAGGCAGGGAACAAATGCTGAGCGGCGCATTCCTCGCTGCAACCGCATTCGCATCAGCAGGTGCAGGTATGCATCACAAAATCTGCCACGTCTTGGGCGGAACCTTCAACCTTCCGCACGCCCAAACGCATGCGGCGATCCTTCCCCATGCCACAGCATTCAACGCCGCAGGCGCACCGGAAGCGCAAAAACGCATCGCCGACGCCTTAAGCAGCGCCGATGCGGGGACAGGCCTGGCGAACCTCTACGAGAAACTTGACGCGCCACGCAGCCTTGGCAGTCTCGGATTCCGCGAAGACCAAGTCCCCGAAGCCGTACACGTCATACTGCCGCAGATACCCCCGTCGAATCCCCGCAGCGTCGATGCTGCCGACCTGGAACGGCTGCTGCGTTCCGCTTGGAAAGGAAACACCCCATGATTTTTCTGGCATGCCAGCTCGGACTGCTGTCCCGCCTCAACAGCAAGCAGGACTTCGCGTTGTGGGAGGCCGAGCTGGCAACGCCCAGCTTTCGGTTCACCTCGTCCGCCTGGGCGGGCTGGTACGAAGAGGACACCTCAACTTTACGAAACTGAATTCGGCAAAATAGGCCGGTCCAGTTTTCAGCCGCGCCCCGTGTACGTGCCGTCAGAGGCGCCCCGGCTTCGGCGGCGACCTCCAACTCCTTCGGCCACATCACCTGGGTCGGATTCCTCTCATGGGCACGATTCTTCGCCCTCGGCGGCAAAAGGCAGGACTGCCCAAAGCCATCCCCGCCAACCTCTCCGCGTTCTCTTGGGCGCAGCAATCGTCCGGGGAGCAGCGAACCTGCCCGTTCCCCGGCGTTGGCCATATGGGCGTCCAGGCACGCTGGAGCGTGCTGGCCTTCATCCCGGGCACATTCGCCGGATGCGCTGCCTACTTCGGCACCACCTTCGACGCCGCCGGCACATCGCCCTCATCGCGGGAGCCGGCCTCGGCCGGCTCTTCGAGTACACGGCCGGCCTTCTCACCAACGCCGGCAAGAAACAGGCCGCACCCGTCCACAGATCGAGTCCCCACACCACCATCGAGGAACCGCCATGAGTGCACCAACAGCGCAGACCGCTGCCGGATCATTCGCCATCGAACACAGAATCCACGAACCCCAGGCATCGCGGCGCTTCCGCGTCGATGACTGGTTCCGCCTCCGGCAGCAACAGTAGAAATCCACCGCTAAGGCACCTACACCAGAACCGGCCGTGTGGAAGCCGAAACACCGGACTCAAGCATGCTCTGGCTCTGCTAGGAAGGCGTCGAACGACGCATGCTCATCGACAAGCACGACGGCTACGAGGTGTGATCGAACCCGGGCAACTCCAGCCGGCAGAACACCACGAATAACTAACGGAGACAGCCACGACCAACGTCACCGAACAACCAAACACCATCAACCCGGACAGGTCAGGGACGTCATGTCCAAGGTCCCCACCAGCGTCATAGTCATCGCCGGGCACCAGAACTGACCGGCGAATGCGACGCCATGATCGAGGATCATTCGTGCTCGTCTCCCTGGACTCCTACCTCGTCGGCTTCTTCGTCTCCCAACATTCGACGACCTGGCCCCAGCTCACCAAAGCCACAGTGCTCGGACTAAGCGCCCTGGCGGCAACCCACAGACAGTTCTGCCGCAAACTCGGCAAGAAAGAAGCAGACCGCTTGGACGAACGATTCTGGGTCCGGGGCGATTCGAGCCCCGCTGGTCGCCGGCTCCATTGCCTCCATGGAATGTCAGATCGAGAACGTCACCGCCGCCGGCGACCACACCTTCGTCCTGGCCCGGTACTCGGCCTAAACGCCGTCCCCACCAACGACCCCTCGTCTTCCAAAACCACGAATTCACCCGTCTCCTCTGATAAGCCATCACAGCATCCGCGACGACTACCCGACGACCGAACACACCACCCGAAGAGGCCCCACCGTGTCCCCGGACATTCCCAATCCAGCGGCCGCATCCGGCTCGACGGCCACCGCTGCCACGCCCAGCAGGGTGATGCTTGTAAAACCTGCTGCATGAGAACCGTAAGTTTGCCCCGTCCGAGGATTTCTCTGCGAACGCCGCCGTGACGGCGGATGAGTACTAGGAGGCGGCAGCTGACCGGCCGGCGTTCTGGGCGAAGCAGGCACTTGAGCTGCTGAGCTGTGACAAGGACTTCGATCAGGCGCTGGACTGTTCCGATGCGCCGTTAGCCAAGTGGTTCGTCGGCGGCGAAGTCAACGCCGCGTACAACGCCCTGACCGGCACGTTGAGAACGGCCTCGGCGACCGGGTGGCCATCCACTTCGAGGGCGAGCCGGGCGATTCCCGCTCCTACACCTACGCGGAACTCACCGACGAGGTGAAGAACGCCGCGAACGCGTTCGAATCCCTCGGCGTTGCCAAGGGCGCCGCGTGGCCGTGTACCTGCCCATGATCCCCGAGGCCGTCATCACGCTGCTTGCCTGCGCCCGGATCGGGGCCGTGCACTCGGTGGGTTCTCCGCCGACGCGCTCCGTTCCCGCATCGAGGACGCCGAGGCCAAGCTCGTGGTCACCGCCGACGGGACCTACCGCCGCGGCAAGCTCAGCGCACTCATGAGCGCGGTGGATGAGGCCCTCGCGAACGACGGCCACACCGTCCCGAACGTCGTGGTGGTCAAGCGCAACGGCCAGGACGTCGACTGGACCGAAGGCCGGGACCGCCGGTGGGCAGACACCGTCGGATCAGCGTCCGCCGACCACACCGCCGTCGGGCATGACTCCGAGCACCCGCTGTTCATTCTCTACACCTCCGGCACCACCGGGAAGCCCAAGGGCATCCTGCACACCACCGGCGGCTGCCTCACCTAGGCCGCCTTCACCCACAAGGCCGTCTTCGACCTGCACCCCGAGACGGACGTGTACTGGTGCACGGCCGATGTCGGCTGGGTCACCGGACACTCCTACGTCGCCTACGCGCCGCTCATCAACGGCGCCACCCAGGCCATGTACGAAGGCACCCCGCACTCACCCCGTCAGTGCCGCTGGTGGGAAAACGTGGAAAAGTACAAGGTCTCCATCCTTACACCGCCCCCACCGCGCACGTTCATGACATGAGGCGGGGACATTCCGGACAAGTACGACCTCTCCTCCATCCGCGTCCTGGGCTCCGCCGGTGAACCCATCAACCCCGAAACCTGGATGTGGTACCGCGACGTCATCGGCGGCAACGGCGGCAAGCAAAACCCCGCCCCGATCGTGGACACCGGGTGGCAGACCGAAACCGGAGCCCAGATGATCGCCCCGCTGCCCGGCGTGACCGCCACCAGGCCCGGTTCCGCGCAGGTGCCGCTGCCCGGCGTGACCGCCACCAGGCCCGGTTCCGCGCAGGTGCCGCTGCCCGGCATCGCGCTGGATGTCGTCGACGAGAACGGCAACTCCGTCCCGGACGGGCACGGCGGCTTCCTGGTCATCCGTGAACCGTGGCCCTCCATGCTCCGCGGCATCTGGGGCGACCCGGAACGGTTCAAGGACACCTACTGGTCCCGGTTCGAGAACATGTACTTCCCCCGTGGACGGCGCCAAGAAGGACGAGGACGGCGACATCTGGCTCCTGGGCCGCGTGGACGACGTCATGAACGTCTCCGGCCACCGCCTCTCCACCACGGAAATCGAATCCGCCCCGGTAAGCGACCCCGCCGTCGCGGAGACCGCCGTCGTCGGCGCAACAGACGAAACCACCAGCCAGGCCGTCGTCGCGTTCGTCATCCTCCGCGGCGACGCCGTGGAGGACACCGCAACTGAAGCAACGGTATTCGGCCCGTTTTTAGCCGAGGACGCGCCCAAAAAAGTGAACAGGGTGGTGACACGGCGGCCAGCGCACGCGGGGAACCATGCTGGGTTGAAGGAACGGTGGCTGACACTGAAGGCCTGCTTGAGCCGGGTGCCCGCGCGAGGTACGGGAAGCAGACGAAGATGGCTTTTACGACGCGCAATACGCTCGCCGCGTGCACAACTGGACCGGCTCCGCTTCAAGCCGACAGCATCGCGAGCTTCAAATTTTGGTTGGTCAAATGCTGGCCGCTCTGGGCCGTTCCCTGTACGTGCGTCGCACTTGCACTTCATGGTTGCCGCTGAAGGGTACCGGACCCTTGTGACCACTTCTTCGTTAGAGGCGACCCGCAGCTAGACATCGGCGATTTCGTTTTCGGTATCAAGGACTGAGTTACCAAAACGCTTCGAGCCACAGGCTCTGCGTGCGCCGACGCCGGACGGGCGCGACCTATAGGTCAAATTTGGACCCGAACTCGTTTTTGACATCGTTCATGCTCCTGCCCGCGAGTAACAGCCTCAGTCAGGAAATCAACGCCTTCCTGGGCCTTCAACTGGAGGAAAAAGCGGCAAGCATCCGGCACCATTCGCCCGGACCAAGTGCGGCCCATGCAGCCGATACGACACAGGAACGGTGCCCTCAGGGGCAGCTTCCTCTTCTCACCAGCCCTCCCTGGGCGCCAGACTGATTCGCATATCGGTCCCCTCAAGCTCCTATTCCCAGAGCGAAATGTCCTCCATGAGGAACTTCAGCATCAATGCCAGCATCACTGCTGCGTACATGCGTTGGCGTTCCTCTCATGAAAAGCGAGGAAGTGAGGTACTTGTTCCATCACGGCCTGCCCGCTCGAGCTGGGCCCTGAACGGGTGTGGGGGAGCCCGACACATCCTGCCGTCCCAGATTCCTTACGTTCGGCGATCGCAATCCCGCGCTTCAACGTCGTGATCGAAAGCCGAAATCCTTCGCGATCTGCGCCAGCTGCGCCTCACCCTTACGGGTCACATCCATAGCATCCTGGGGAACTCCGCCCTATACGGCGTGAGCATGGTCAACATTCCTTCCACGAGCAAAAGCCCGCAAGGTCAAGGGGTCACAAAACCGTGGGCGTCCTCTTCGAACTGTGTGCCGACTCACAATGTGGAAAGCGTGTAAACATATATTTCTGCTAAAGTCAACAGGATCGATGTCCAAGGAACGAGTGACGCCCCCGAGATGTTGTCGGAGTTCCAGTCCGCAGGCGCTTCACTGGTCGCTCCCAGCCAAACCTCACCTTCCCGCACAATGCCGAGGGTTATGGCAGGCAATCCGACAACCACCCAAGCGGGCGTCATGGATTGACATAGCTTAACCGAGGCTGGCGTCGTCCGCGGGTAGCCCTTTTGCAGATTGACATTGAACCTTGTTCCGGGGATCGGAACACCGGGTAGAGCCGCCTTGCCGACGTCGGCTTTGATAAGTCAGGTACACACGACTCCTGTTTCTGGGTTGTGTGGTGTTGCCAGGTCGGCAACGAGCACGAAGTTGCTACCCCGTGAAATGGAGGTGCGCAGTGAATCTGGCCGGCAAAGTAGCGATCGTTACGGGCAGCGGGCAGGGCTTGGGACTTGCGTATGCCAAGGAACTTGCAGGCCGTGGTTGTGCTGTCGTCATCAACGGAGTGAACGCGGAACGGGCCGAGCGTGCCGCAGCCCAGATACGAAGGGACGGTGGCCGCGCCGTCTCCGTTGCCGCCAATGTCGGCACCAGCGAAGCGGCAAGGGCGCTCGTTAGCGGTGCAATCGCCGCTTTCGGTCGACTCGATGCATTGGTGACAAACGCCGGCAACCTGCGGGACAAGAGCTTACTGAACATGTCCGACGAGGACTTCGACGTGGTCGTGAATGTTCACCTACGCGGAACATTTACGTGTGTACGGGAGGCCTTTTCCTACTTCAAAGACGCAGGCATTCGCGGCCGAATTATCACAATCGGTTCCCCCAGTGGGCAATACGGGAACTTCGGCCAGACAAACTATTCTGCCGCCAAGGCGGGAATCGTAGGGATGATGCGAACCTGGGCCCTGGAAATGAAGAACTCAGGTGTCAACGTGAACACCGTTATTCCCGTCGCGGCAACGACAATGACCAAGGCCGTTCCATACTTCCAGAAGGCCCTTGAAGCGGAGGAACGCGGCGAAGCTATGCCCTCCTTCTTCCGCCGTGAACTTGGCTTCGGCAGAACTACAGACGTCGCAGGTCTTATCGCATACCTTGTTTCTGATGATGCAGCGGGTATAACTGGGCAGGTCATCGGTGTCGGGGGCGACCGCCTGCAACTCTGGGCGCACCCGGCGCCCCTCAGCAGCGAATATCACGACGGCGGCTGGGGCTATGAGGACCTTCAACAACATGGAGCGGAATTGTTCAAGCCGGAGAAGTTGCAACAGGTCGGCGCAACGTTTCCACAGCTGCCACCAGAACTCCAACCCGGGACCTCATAGCTCAAATCGGATGGCGACAACGACGGCGAACCACCTTAGCGCGAAATGGGCTGCCTTCCCTCAATGTCCGTTATGCACGCCTGTCAACCGCGTGTGAATAGATGGTGCCTTCCGGCCTATCTTACGACGAACGCTTCCGAGAGCTTGTCGTCCACATAGCGACAAATGCCCGATGATATCGAACCCATGAAAGATTCAGGAATGCCGAACCTCGTAGTCGGCTTCAAGGACCTCCCCAATATGGCAGGTACCGATCTCGGAACTAGTGATTACAGGGAGATAACCCAAGTGGATATTGACACTTTCGCCAACCTCACCGGTGACCGGCAATGGATTCACGTGGACCCCGAACGTGCACAAGAAAGCCCACTCGGCGCTACGATTGCGCACGGCTTCTTCATACTCTCTCTTATCATTCCACTCTGGAGTGAACTCTTTGACGTTGAGGGCGTGACAACCAAGCTCAACTACGGCCTCGATAAAGTACGCTTCACCTCACCGGTCAAGGTAGGCTCTAAGGTCCGGCTTCGCGCAGCCATAACCGACGTCAGTGCTGTCGAAGGCGGCGCAACGATCAAGGTGAAAGCAATAATTGAAGTGAAGGACATCGAACGCCCCGCCGCCGTGGCTCAACTCCTGGCACGCTTCTACGTCTAACACCGCAAGCAGGGAAATAGAGCGATCAGCAAGCCATTCGACGCAGCAACTCATTGCGCCGAGGGTTTCAAAACCAATAGACCGGAAGGGCACCAAAAACACCCTTAACCCCGCTTCAACTGCACTCTTAGTCGTCCACCTGCAGCACGACTTCGTCTCACCGGGACTGTGGAAATAACGGCTATCCGGCTCGATACGCTGGGCTGTGAGCCAGGCGGGGAGGAGCCCGATAAGGCCGCGACACTTGAGCTGTGCCGATTACGAAAACCGCTAAAAGCCTCACAGTGAAGTCTGAGGCCGAGGCCGCCCGCAGCTGGTGAGGATGGCTAAGGAGCAGGGCCTGTCCCTCCGCGCTGTTCCCGGCCATTGGGAAAGGGACCTAATCATCGGTTCGACGGCATCGAAGTCCGCGATCGGGACCCTTGTCGAACGGGCCCGCGGTTACGTGATGTTGCTGCATCTGCCCGGGGATCACACTGCCCGCACTGTCGCCGATGCCATGATCACCGCGATAAATAGCCTGCCCGAGCAATTGCGCCCTTCGACGGCTTGGGATCAAGGAGCGGAGATGTCACGGCATCAGGAGATCACGATGGCGACCGGTATGCCGATCTACTTCTGCGACCCACACTCGCCCTGGCAACGCGGCAGCAACGAAAACACCAACGGGCTCCTCCGCAAGTACTTCCCGAAAAGCACCGATCTTTCGTTTCACGGGCCCGGAATCCTCGAAAACGTCGCCGCGGAACTCAACCGTCGGCCACGGAAACGACACGGCTACCGTACGCCCGAAAAAGTCCTCGCCAAGCTAGTCTCGAATCCAGTCAACTAAGTCCGGGGTTGCAGGCACCACTGGAATTCACCCCTCATCGCACTGGCGAGGCGCCTACCAGAAACCAATGTCACGCGTCACCGCTCAGGCGGCTTGACAGAAACCTTGAGATTCCCAATGGCCGGGGACGGCCCTGTCTTGGGCTTCTGCGGGCCGTTCGCTGATCTTGAAGGCTTCCGTGTAAGGGCTGTTCCTGGTCCGGTCCGCGGTGTGGGGGACGCGCTGCTTGCGTTTCAGGCTGAGCTTGCCGGCCAGGTCGGCCCGCAGGGCGCCGCGGGACTGAACGTCTAAGGCTTGGTAGATCGTCTCGTGGCTCACCTGCATAGTCTGATCATCCGGGAAGTGGAAGGCCAACATCGCCGAGATCAGTTTGGGGCTCCGCCCGTCACGATCCACACTCCGATCAGCCGGCATAGCGCCTCCCGTTCGATGAGCTTTAACGGTTTGGGCCGGCGCCGGGCCTCATGCGCCTTCGCATGCGCGGCCGAGGCCTAATACACACCGTACGCTCTGGTTTGCGTTTCACCTCCCGCCAGACCATGGACTTGTTCCGCCCGATCGCCGCACCGATCCTGGCGTAACTCAGTCCGCTCCGCGCGCCAATCTGGATCATACCCCGCTCCGCCAGGTTCAAAGCCCGGCCCGGCCCCTCCACTGAGGGCGCCGGAACCGCCAAGCCCCCAGTGGCGCCATATTCGCAGTCATTATCTGGCCAGACTGGGCCCACCAATTACTCCCGGTCGGGTGCGCCGCTCCGGCACGCCGGGAGGCCTGCAGGATCGACAGTCCACCGCACACCAAATCAACAAACTCAGTACGGGCGGCCGGCGGAAACAACTTGACCATGAAACGCTCCATCAATCAGAGCGTTGCAACCAACCCATGAACTTGCCATCAAATCCTTACAGGGAAGTGTCAATCAAACCTTTAGCAGTCCCAATACCCGTTCGTTTGCGTCACCTATTTTTGGCACAAGCCAAGAATTTGGCCTGTCAAAGTGGTTTCTATGAAGGGGTGGGTGTCATCGGTCGTTCCGGTCGCTAAGGTCTGCCTATTAGCTCCAACGAGTGCGCTAGATATAGCGCTAATTCCAGCTTCATTCGGTTTTGACCAACGGGGCAATTCAGGATCTGCTCTGCCCGGCCGATCCGATAGCGAACAGTGTTGTGATGGATACCCAGCACCGAAGCGGTTGCCCGGAAGCTGCCGCCTGTAGCGAAAAATTCCCAGAGTGTATCCCGCAGGACCGCCATCTCCGGCGTCGCGTCGCCAATAGTGCCAAGCTGCTCTAAGACGAAAGTCCTGCACCGCTCGTAGTTCTCGCTGCACATTGCCGCGATCTCGATCTCATCGAATTGGGTGACCGTCCCGGGCCGCTTAGCAGCTTTTCGTCCGACGCGTAGGGCTTCGAGCGCTTGCTGGTGGCTTCGGCGGAAGCCCTCAAGCCCAAAACCGGGTTGACCTTGCCCGACGAGGACGGACACCTGTTCGAAGGATGCCCTATCGTTCTTCCTCGTGGGAACCCAGCACCAGGTCGTATTGACGTCGACACGGGCGACCAGGGGCCTGGCGTTGGCAATTGAACCGGCCAGCGCCCTGGCCAGCGAATCGAGAGGCGCGGAAGGCTGCCCGTCCTCGACCCGGCTCAGGACCAGGGCGACGTGCCATCCGGCGAAGTTGTACCCGAGCCGCATAGTTGCGACCGTGGGATCAAAATCGCCGCCATCGAGCGCGCTGCTGACATACGCCGCCCTTTCCAAAGTCCCTTCCTGTACCAGCCGGTCTGATTCGTCCCGGTAGGCGGCCTCGATACGTTCCAATATGACCTCGAGCCATGTCAGGAGGAACGACGTGCCGTACTGGACCACCGCCACCTGCGCCTCGCTTTCGGGTTCAAACCCTGCTACAGCACGGGCCCACTCATCGCACCAAAACGCTATCCCCACTCGGTACCCGCGAGTGAGGGCCGAGCGGTCGACGCCATGCTGGACCATGTCGCGGGCGATGCGCAACGTCTCTGCCGAGGGCACGATCTCTGTGGCGTCTTCGCCACGCGAAAGGGCGTGGATCAACGCCGCCGAGCCAATCCGACCTGATGCTTTGGCGAGCTCACGGACGCCGAGCCGGGACAACTCGGGAATCCGTTCGACAATGTAGCCCGCCGTGGCGTCTCCGATGTCGTCGATGCGGGGCAGCAAGGCTGTCGCCACGCGACGTGCCCGCTCCCGGACCTCAGGATCAACACCGCTCACCGATATCACTTTCCTCTCATTCTGGCCCATTTGGTCGATTGGTCAATAGAGAGGGCTTTTCTCGGCCAACGGACCGAAGACCTGGCCTCCCCGCCACGACACCCTTAGATTATGAGGGATCAGATCGTTCCCTGCATTGAAAGTTTTTCCGGGCGCTAGTCCGGTTCAGGAAACGAGGGAGTTTTCAATGAATGGACACCATGACGTCGTCGTTATAGGTGCCGGTTTCTCTGGCTTATACGCGGTTCACAAGATGCGCAACGAACTCGGGCTGTCAGTGAGGGCATTCGAAGCCGCTGACGGTATCGGAGGAACATGGTGGTGGAATCGGTATCCGGGAGCGCGGTGCGACTTTGAATCCGTGCATTACAGTTACTCGTTCTCCGACGAGATCCAGCGTGAATGGGAATGGACCGAAAAATTCGCCCCCCAACGAGAGATCCGATCGTATCTGGAATGGGTGGCCGATCGACTTGAGCTCCGCGGCTCGTTCCAGTTCGGAACGCGCGTGGAGTCGCTCACGTGGGACGAGCCTTCTGCCACCTGGGCCGTGCGAACATCCGATGGCGAAGTCTGCAGCGCGCGCTACGTGGTCTCCTGCGTGGGCGGCCTGTCGCATCCCAAGAGCGTTGATTTTCCTGGGGCCGATCTTTTCACCGGCGAGCTTTATCGGACAAGCTCCTGGCCCGAGCACGAGGTGGATTTCGCAGGAAAGCGAGTCGGCGTGGTGGGAGTTGGCGCCTCGGGAATTCAGCTTGTCACGGCGATCGCCGAGAAGACGGGGGCCCTCACCATATTTCAGCGAACCCCGAATTTCGTAGGCCGGCTGGGTAACGAGCCTGTCGCTCCTGAACAACGTCGTTGGAACGCCGAGAACCACGAGCAGATTCGCGGCGAATCCGGGAGCTACCTGATGGGGCTCCCGTACGACAGGGCGCTGCTTCCAGCCAGTGCTGCCAGCCCTGAAGAACGCAGGGAAGTATATGACCGCTACTGGGAGCGCGGAGGTTTCTCACTCCTTACGTCCACCTTTAACGACCTGCTGTTCAACCCGGAATCCAATGAAACGGCAGCAGAGTATGTGCGAGGGAAGATCCGCGAACAGGTCAAGGATCCAGCAACCGCCCAACTCCTCAGCCCGCGGGATCATCCATACGCCACGAAGCGTCCTCCGTTCGTCGATGGCTACTATGACGTCTACAATCTGCCCCATGTGCAGTTGGTAGACGCCGCTGCGGCGCCAATCAAGGAAATCACGGAGACCGGGATTCGCACGGCCGACGCCACATACGAGTTCGACATGATCGTCCTGGCCACCGGATTCGATGCATTCACCGGCGCACAGCTCGCTATCCCCACCATCGGGCGGGCTGGCATGACGCTGCAGTCCACGTGGCAAGATGGGCCTCGAAACTATCTGGGTATGCTCGGCGCAGGATTTCCGAACCTCTTCACGATCGTCGGGCCGCTCAGCGCAGCTGGCGTTGTCAACACCACCATGGTGACCGAAAAGCAAGTGGAGTTTGCCACAGCGCTAGTGAGTGAAATGCAATCCCGCCACGCTACAACAGTTGAAGCAACGGCTGACGCTGAGGAACGCTGGGTGCACCTGTGCCGCGCGATTATAGCGATGTCACTCTACTCGGCATCCCCAAAGTCTTGGCACGTCGGTGGGAATGTCGAGGGCAAAGCTGTCACGGGCTACACCTTTATGCTCGGTGCGCCAATGTACAACGCCATCATCGAGCAGGCGCGGTCACACGGCTTCGCTGGCCTATCCTTCGACGGGGTGGCAACGGAGGTGCCGCCCCTGGTGCGGCTTGACCCGGCTGCCGCGGTCGTCGTAGCGGGCATGCTCAACGGCGGCACACCCCCCATGGAGCAGCTGACTCCGGAGATGATGCGCGGACTGATGGATGCCATGGGTGGCATGCAGATTACGGGTCCTGATATGCGCGTTGAAGAGATCGATGTGCCACGTATGAGGATCTACATTCCTGACAGTGTCGCGGTCGAAGGAGCAGAGAATGCTCCTGTGCTGATCATGTACCACGGCGGTGGATTCGTCTCCGGGTCGCTCGAGACGCTTGACCCCACCTGCCGGCGCTACGCCGATAGCCTGGGCGCAATCGTTGTCTCGGCCACCTACGCACTTGCACCCGAGCATCCGTTCCCTGCCGGGCCCGACGATGCCTTCGCGGCATTGTTGTGGGTTCGGGAATACATCGGGGCGTATGGCGGAGATGCAGATCGAATTGCCCTCATGGGCGAAAGCGCGGGGGCTCATCTCGCCGCCGTAACCGCTATTCGTGCTCGTGACGAGCAGATTCCCGTCGCGGCTCAGATCCTCATGTATCCGGTCATCGACCCCGACGCAGATTCACCATCGAGGACCGAGCTTTCGGGCGGGCCATTCCTCACCGCGGCAGCGTGTGAGAAGTTCTGGGCGATGTACCTCGATGGTGCGGATATTACGGCGCAAACCTCACCGAACCGGACAACGTCCCTGGCCGGGGTCGCCCCGGCGCTCGTTCTCACCATGGAGCTTGACCTGCTTCATGAAGAAGCAGAGAACTACGCCGATCTCTTGGCCGCAGCGGGCGTAACTATGGAAAAGCAACGTTTTGACGGCCTATTCCATGGGGTCTTCGGCATGAGCGCAATGATCCCGCGAGTTCAGGAGATTGACGCGAGCGTCGCGACATTCTTCGACCGTCACGTCGGATCCGTGCGATCGGAGCGTCAGGAAGAGATGAGTTCCTGAGTACGCGGCGCGTCGAAGGGACTCAAGGAAGACCATGAAGGTCGGAGAGCAGAGGGGCTGCTCATTTTGGGTTTACGACTGGACGGCTGCCGTTAATCGCCGCCGATCTCCAGAATGGTTCCCGGAACGAAGGGAGCTCTTTTCGGAGGTAGCCACAAAACCACTTTTGGCCACCTCGGCAGAAGTGCCATAGCGATGCAGCGACTGGAGGATATCAGGGTATCTCGCTGATCCTGTGGAGCGGGCTGACATGTAGGTCCGGTTGTCAAGAGGCCTAGGTGAGCGGCTCCTGAGTTGTGGTTCCAGGGGCCGATCATCGTGTGCCGGCCGGTCGAGGCGACTGGGTGTTGGCGAGTCTTTCTCGGTGTCAGGCTCTCACGAAAATTAGGGGGACCCCCGGGCGTGAACTGCTCCCCGAAAGTTGGACTGACAATTCAGTTCTGACTTACGGGGAGCAGTTTCGTGTTTAAGAGCAGTTCATTGTCCGGTGAGCAACGTGTTGCCGCGGTGGCGTTGTTCGAGCGAGGGTGGGGTGCCAAGTCGGTGGCCACGAGGCTCGGGGTGGGTTGGAAGGCAGTCAGGCGGTTGCATGACATGTGGCGTGTCCGCGGAGATACTGAATTGGTGACCAAACCTGACAAACGGCAGTTTTCGTTGGACTTCAAACTCAACGCGGTGCAGAAGTACCTCGCCGGCGAGGACAGAGGCGCCTTGGCCAAGGAGCTGGGCCTTTCCTCACCGCATCTGCTCACCGTGTGGACGGGAAAGTGCCGGGCAGAGGGTGAAGAGGGTCTGCGCCCCAAGCGAAAGGAAGGCCACGGAAGACCTTGGAGGTCACCGGGCCGGAATCGGAGCTGGAGCGTTTGCGCCGCGAAAACGAGCGGTTGCGGGCCGAGGTGGCTTTCTTGGGAAAAGTAAAAGCCTTGAGGGACGAGGAACGGCGCTAGAGGTTCGCGCTGTCATCGCTCTCAAGGCTGAGCAGCGGATGGACCTTCTCCTGGAGGTGGCCGGGTTGGCCAGGTCCACATTCTTCTATCACCAGTCCCGTTTTCAAGGCCCGGATCCACGGGCGGCCCTGAAGACCGCTGTTTCGGAGATCTTCAAGGAAAACCACGGCCGGTACGGACGCGAGCAAGGCCTCGTCGCCCCTAACCTGCTCAAGCGCCAGTTCGAAGCGGATGCCCCCAACCAGAAATGGGTTACGGACGTGACCGAGTTCAGCGTCGGTGCAAGAAGCTCTACCTCTCACCGGTCATGGACCTCTTTGACCGTCAGATCATCTCCTACGCGATCGGGACCTCGCCGAACCTGGAGCTGACACAACTCCTGGCGCACTCTCCTGGCCAGCGTAGGCGCGGTCCAATCAATGTCACGCAAAGCCAACTGCTACGACAACGCCGCGATGGAGAACTTCTTCGGACACCTCAAAGAAGAACTGTTCCACCGCGTCCGATTCCTCAACACCGCCGCCTTGGAGACAGCACTCCACGAGTACATCCGCTGGTACAACACCAAAAGAATCTCAACAAAGCTAAAGGGCTTGAGCGCGGTGGAATACCGTGCCCAGACCCTTGCGGCCTAACATCTATATAACGGTCCAACTTTCGGGGACCATTTCAGCGAGAGTACCTGCTTTGTTAAAACGGACGGCTTCCGTTCTGGGCACGCGGTCGGTCTGCTGCTTGGAGGATGGCTTTGGGTACTGCCCCCGGTCTTGTTGACTCCTTGACCTAGCGATCTTGTGGTCGTGGAAGGATGTTGACCATGCCCACGCCTTACGGACGGAGTTCTGCCAAGATGTTATTGATGTGGCCGGCAAGGGCGAGGCGCCACTGGCGCAGATCGCCAAGGATTTCGGGCTGTCGGTCACGACGTTGAAGCGCTGGATTGCCATTGCCGAACGTAAAGAATCCGGGGCCGGTCAAGCAGCTGCGGAGTCGGCTGAGATGCGTGAGCTGAAGAAACGGAGCCGCCTGTTGGAGCAGGAGAATGACATTCTGCGCCGGGCCGCCGCCTACCTGGTCAGGGACATCAACCCAAAATGATCTAACCGCTGGTCACGGATCTTGCCGCCGACGGTGTTCCCGTGGCGGTGACCTGCAGGGTACTGGGATTAAGCAGGCAAGGCTATTACCGGTGGAAGGCAAGGCTAACCCGGTGACGGAACGGGACTGGAGTGATGCCCTCCTAGTCAACGCAGCCCTGGACATCCACGCCGACGACCCGGCATTCGGATACCGGTTTATCGCCGACGAGCTCCCCGGGAAGGGCATCCTGGCCGGCGAGAACCGCGTCCAGCGCCTGTGCAGGGACCATGGTATCTGGTCAGTGTTCTCTAAGAAACGCGGTTTGGGACGGAAGCCAGGGCCACCCGTCCATGACGATCTTTTCGACCGTAACTTTCCCGCCACGGCACCGAACCAGCTGTGGCTGACAGGTATTACCGAACACCCGACCGCCGAGGGGAAGCTCTACCTCTGCGCGGTGAACGACGTCTACTCCGGGAAGATCGTCGGATACTCGCTGGGCTCCCGGACGAAGTGCTCTCTGGCCGTCGCCGCGCTGGAGAATGCTGTGCGTCCACGCAGCCCAACAGGGACCGTGGTGCACTCCGACCGGTTGAATACGCCCAATTCCGGTCCGCCCGCTTCGTTGAATAGTTCCGCCATCGTGGGCTCACAGGGTCCAGGGGCCGGGTCGATGCATGCGCGGACAACGCCGCCATGGAGTCGTTCTTCTCACTGCTGTATTGACCATGGACGTTAATGACGCTCGGCGTGGTTTGGTGACATGAAGAAAACCTCCAGGTGGAGTGGGGCTTGTCTAGAGTCCAATTCCACGCACGGAGGTCTTCGTGTCCCACCCTAATGCTTTCCTCACGCCTCGGGGCCGGCTGCAGCTTGCTCAATGTGTCGTTGACCAGCGCTGGAGTCTGCGTCGCGCGGCTGAACGGTTTCAAGTTTCGGTGCCCACGGCGGCCCGTTGGGCGCGGCGTTACCGTGAGCAGGATCCCGAGGCGATGAACGACCGGTCCAGCCGCCCACATAACTCGCCGCGGCGGTTGGCAACACGATGCGAACGGCGGATCATCGCCATGCGGGTGAACCGCCGATGGGGGCCAGCAAGAATCGGGTACCTGCTGGGCCTCCACCCATTGACCGTGCACCGGGTCCTATCCCGTTACGGGCTGGCGAAACTGATCATCGACCGGCACGCCGTGGAGGCCCAAGGGTACCTGGACTCCCAGAACATCCTGGAGGCCCTGGAACCCACAGCACGATGAAGCGGATCATGGCCACCATCGACTCCGACGCCACGAGACCCAGAACAATCACACCGGCGGCGGCCATCCGTAAACCTGCCGGCGGCTCCGACCCCTCGGCAGGCGCGGCGGCCACGGTGCATGTGCGCTCTGCCGAGCACGACCGGCGCGGCGGACAGGGAGGCCAGGGCTGATGTTAACCAGCGAGGACCATGAGAAATTCCGGACCCTGCGCATCGCGCACCTGGCCGTGCGGTTCGAGGAACTGATCACCGACGAGGCCAATGACCAGCTCACCCCGAGCAGATCTTCTTCTCCGCCGTGGACGACGCCCTTGAACAGCGTCGTGCCCATCGGATCGACAAGCTCATCCGGGCCGCAAGGTTCCCCATCCCGCAGGCTCGGTCACCGAGATCAGCTACCAGGAAGGACGCGGGTCGCCTGCACTAGGATGGACGACCTCGCGCGCCGGCTGGTCATCGCACGCGGTGACGGCATCGGCCACCAGAAGCTACTCAACGAACTTTCGGACGTGGACCTGCTGGTCATCGATGACTTCCTCACCGTCGGCCTCGACCCCGAAGCGGCCAACGACCTCTTCGCGGTTCTGGCCAACCGGGAACACCGCCTGCCCACACTCATCGCATCGCAGTCCGGGCCAGCCTACTGGGTTGAGGCCCTACCGTACCGGGTGACCGCGGACTAAATAGTGAACCGGCTGGCCAACAACGCCCGCCAGCTCAACCTCGGCCACGTGGACATGCGACAGCTCCGCGAGGACAAGGCCCGGCACACTCGGACCACTGGGAATAGACCCTACCCAGCACAAGGTGCCGGCCCCGAGCAGACAATCAAAGGGCCGGTACCAAGTTCCCAGAACCTTGGTACCAACTACCCAGACCAGGAGTACCAACCGAAGCTATCTGCAGCGGTGAGACACTTCGCGGCGCTTACCTGCTGAGCCACCGGTGCGCGCAGGTCCTGGAGATGCCAATTTCCTTGACCACATGAGCCACCGGCCGTCCAGGATGCGTTCGATGATGATCTTTCTTCCGTTCGGAGTCAGGCGGGCGTTAC
This sequence comes from Arthrobacter sp. LFS091, assembly GCF_047977885.1. Lineage (NCBI taxonomy): Bacteria > Bacillati > Actinomycetota > Actinomycetes > Micrococcales > Micrococcaceae > Arthrobacter > Arthrobacter sp. LFS091. The sequence continues at coordinate 355 of NZ_JBFPFP010000016.1, read as the reverse complement.
GGTGGGACATGAGGACCTCTTAGTCGTTGCCTACTTGTGGTAGCCACCAACTTAAGAGGTCCTCACTTATTAACGATGCAAACGACGTCATGACCCAGTACACCTGGGGGAGGCGACCGCATTTTACGTCGCCCTCCAGCACGTTCGATCCAACTTCCCGTCACGGGTTCCGAAACCTGGCGGAAGGAGGTGATTCCCGAATACGTAACGGCGCGCGACGGAAGCTTGCAAAGTTGGAAGAAAGCCGCCACGGCCTGACATTGGAGGCTCGGCCCCCTGTAACTTGTGGTGGCTGTGATGGGTACTGCTGCAGGTGCGCTTGTGAGGCTGGCGCACCTGCAGCTGGAGGTCGTTA
>NZ_JBFPFP010000015.1:0-35076 GCF_047977885.1 Arthrobacter sp. LFS091 | reverse complement strand
CAGCCAAAAGGCTTGCTGGCCTGTAGGGAGGTGTTAGTTCGTGCGGATGGCGATGGCTTTCGAGCCTTCCGGAATCAGCGCTTCGGCTGCTGCTTTGGCTTCCTCGTACGTGTCGCTTTCGGCGTCGACGTGGCTTAGCTTTCCGTCGGCGGCCTCTACGGTCAGGGTTACGTTCACGCCCATATTTTAGGCCGCCGCATCTGTGAAGGTGCGTTCCAGATCCGCGTGCAGCGCCGAGGCGCCGGGGCGCTCACGAAGGTCCACCGCACTTATTGCACAGCTTGGCCAGGGTCTTCGTTGGTGCGATCCCGACGCAGACCGGCACGCCGACGTGCCGCCGGCACGCGGCCTTCATTTCCCGGCCAAGGGCCAGCAGCTCGTCCGGTTCGCCCTTGACGCCCAGGAACGCCTCATCAATGGAGTACACCTCCACCCACGCCGAGTAGCGGCCCAGCAGCTCCATCACCCGGGCCGAAATGTCCCGTACAGTTCGTAGTTGCTCGACAAAGCCACCAGACCCCATTCCTTGGCCCGGGGCCGGAGCTTGAACCACGGATCCCCCATGGCAATGCCCAGTCGCTTCGCTTCAGGAGAGCGGGTGACAGCGCGGCCGTCATTGTTGGACAGGACGATGACCGGCTTGCCCTCCAGGGAAGGGTTGAACGCGCGCTCAGCCGAGGCGTAAAAGCAGTTCACATCCACGTGCGCGATCTCCTGCATCCGGCGCATCACCGCGGGCTTATATCGGTAACCAGGGTTATTCAATTTGGCGCTATTCGGGGCTTTAGAGACCGATTCAGGGTGGGCGATGATGCGAGGCAAGGTGGCTCCGATAGCGATGCTGATGGTTCTTCTCCCCAGGACTCTAGGGGCGGCCTCTGACATTGTTCCGCGTGCTGCATCGGCGCATCCGGCGTCGATGGCTCGTTAACCGAAGACCCCGCCCGGGGAGCGTTCCGGGCGGGGTCTTGGCTCTGTTAGCGGGGGCCGGCCTTCGACAGCACGACGCCGTGGGGTCAGGCGCTGGTGGCGTCCTGGACTTCGCCGACGAGTTCTTCGATGATGTCCTCGAGAAAGAGCACGCCGGTGGTGTTGCCTTCGGCGTCGAAGACCCGTGCTACGTGGGAACCTGTACGGCGCATGGTCGCCAGCGCGTCTTCGAGGTCGCTGCCGCTGAAGACGGATGCGAGTCGTCGGATGCGCTTCGAGGGCACCTGGGTGGTGAATTTCTCCGCGGAAGTCAGGTCCATGACGTCTTTGAGGTGCAGGTAACCGGATGGGTCGCCGTCGTCATTGGTGAGGATGTAGCGGGAATAGCCGTGCTCGGCGACGGCTGATTGGATGTCGGCCGGGGTGGCCGATGCGGGCAGCAGCACCATATCGCCGATGGGAACTTCGACATCCGCCACTTTCTTGGCGGTGAACTCGAAGGCCGCAGTGAGGGCGCCGGTGGTGTCGCTGAGCATCCCATCCCTGGTGGACTGCTCCACGATGTTGGCCACTTCATCCAGGGTGTAGGCGCTGGTTGCTTCGTCCTTCGGTTGGACTTTGAACAGGCGCAGGATGGAGTTCGCGATCCCGTTTAGGGTCCAGATGACAGGCTTGACGATTCTGGAGACCACCACCAGGGGAGGTGCAAGGATCAGCGCGGCGCGGGTAGGAACGGAGAAGGAGATGTTCTTCGGGACCATTTCACCGATGACCACGTGCAGGAAAGTCACCAGCAGCAGCGCCGCGACAAAGGCGATGATGCCGATGGCTTCCCCGGAGAGCGAGGTCAGTCCCAAGGGGATTTCAAGCAGGTGATGGATAGCCGGTTCGGAGACATTCAGGATCACCAGCGAGCAGACGGTGATGCCCAACTGGCTTGTGGCGAGCATGAGGGTGGCGTGCTCCATCGCCCAGAGGGTGGTTTTCGCGGCTTTGCTCCCAGCCTCGGCCTTGGGTTCAATCTGGGACCTTCGGGCTGAGATGACGGCGAATTCGGCGCCTACGAAGAACGCATTGACAACCAGCAGCACGATGAGCCAGATGATGCCGGGAAGGTATTCACTCATGGGTCAGCTCCTGCGTGAGGTTCTCAACAATTCTGTCGTGGGCGCTCATTGGCGCTTCCCCGCTGTCGCCAGGGGTGAAGCGGAGCCGTTCCACGTGAGTGCCCACGACGCGTTCCACACGCAAACTTCCGCCGTTGATGATGACCTCGTCGCCAAGTTCGGGGAGGCGGTCCAACTGGTCGGTGATGAAGCCGGCCATAGTGTCGTATTCCTCACCGTCAGGGACCACGATTCCGGTCCGGTCGAGAAGTTCATCGGGCCGCAGGGAGGCATCAAAGGTGATGGAGCGGCCGGTCCTGACCACGCCCACGCGCGCCCGGTCGTGCTCGTCTTCCAGTTCGCCAACGATTTCTTCCACCAGATCCTCAAGCGTGACGATTCCGGCCGTTCCTCCGTATTCGTCCGAGACGATGGCGACCTGCAGGCCTTGTTTGCGGAGCAGGCCCAGCAAAGTATCGACGCACATGGATTCGGGGACCCGCAACGGATCGATCATGAGAGCCTGCGCGGTGACGGTCCAGCGATCATCGAGGGGAACAGCGAAGGCTTGCTTTACGTGCAGTACACCCAGGACGTCATCGCGGTCGTCGCCGATCACGGGGAACCGGGAGTAACCGGTGGCCGTGGCGAGGGCCAGGATGTCTTCGGCGGAGTGGTCGACGTTCACTGCGGCCATCCGGACCCGGGGTGTCATAACGTCAGCTGCGGTGTGCTCCGAGAAACGCAGGGTGCGGTGCAGCAGGACGGCGTGGTCAAGGTCCAGGGAACCTTCCAAGGCGGAGCGGCGGACCAGGGAACTGAGTTCTTCGGCGCTGCGGGCACCGGAGAGCTCTTCTTTGGGTTCGATGCTAAAGGAGCGGATGATGCCGTTTGCCGTGTTGTTGAACAGCAGGATCACCGGCTTGAACACTGTGGTGAACAGGGTTTGGAAGGGTACGACGACTTTGGCCGTGGCCAGCGGAAGGGCGAGGGCGAAGTTTTTCGGGACCAGCTCACCGATGACCATGGAGAAGATGGTGGCCAGGAAAATGCCGGCCACCGCGCCGATACCGGGCACTACAGCTTCGGGCAGTCCAACTGACATCAGCGGGCCGCGGAGCATGGAGCTGATGGCCGGTTCAAAGGTGTATCCGGTGAGCAGGGTGGTCAGCGTGATGCCCAATTGCGCGCCGGAAAGGTGCGTTGAGGTGATCTTGAGGGCCTTGATGGTGGGCCCCAGGCGCCTCTCACCGCGCGCCTGGCGGGCTTCGAGGTCATTGCGGTCGAGATTGACCAGCGCGAACTCGGAAGCGACGAAGAATCCGGTGCCGACCGTGAGGACAAGGCCGATGCCGAGCATGATCCATTCATACATTCGGGCGCCCCTCTCCCATGGTGGCCGGTGATCCGGTCAGAAGGTTAAGGGGCCTGGGCATATGTGAAGGAGGGTCATCCATAATGCACTTAACTCTACGGGGCGCGGGGAGCACCGTGCGGCGTGTGCGCTGTAGGCGAAAGCGGTTAACTGCGCCGCTCCGGGCGCGCGCGCCGACGGTGGAACGTTGCCGTATCACTCGAGCTGAGGAAGGTCCATGAAGGCTTCCACAGCGACCCCACCGGCCAGCAGCGCAAGTGATGTGCGGATCCAAGCCAGAAAGGTTCGTTCGTTGGCGAGGGTAAACCGGGGATCCGGTTCTTCTCCGCCGAGCAGGATCCTAGCAGCTAGGTTGCTGCGGGTTCCGCTAGTTTTAGCTTCTTTTGTCACATCGCTGTCCTTCCACGTCTAGTCGATGGCGACGGTCCGGAAACCGCAGTTGCCGGAGGACGAGTCGGGAGTATTGGAGGTGCGCGCGGAGACTCTGTAGCGGTTGCAGTAGGAGTCGTGGCAGAGGTAGGAACCACCGCGCATGACGCGGCCGGCCCCGATCGTGGGTCCTTGCGGGTTGTTCCTTGGGGCGTTGCGGTAGTACTTGGGCAGGAACCAGTCGTTGCACCACTCCCACACGTTGCCCGCCATCTCGTAAAGCCCATAACCGTTGGGAGGAAAAGATCGCACTGGCGCTGGACCGAGATGGCCGTCATCGAGTGTGTTGGTTAGGGGGAATGTTCCTTGCCAGATGTTGCAGCGATGCTCACTATCGGGGGTGAGGTCGTTGCCCCAGGCATAGCGCATGCCTTCAAGGCCGCCGCGGGCTGCGAACTCCCATTCGGCTTCTGTGGGCAGGCGCCGCCCGGCCCAGCGGCAATAGGCCAGGGCATCGGTGTGGGAGACGTGGACTGCCGGGTGGTTGGGTATGTCCTGCCAGTCCGATGCCGGTCCAGTGGGGTGTGCCCAGTCAGCGCCACGGATGTTCAGCCACCAGGGTGCGCCGGACGCTGCGCCTAGAATTTCTTCTCCGGTGGCGGTGGAGAGTAGGTGGAACACGGCCGAAGACCCATACTGCTCTGCCTCGGTTCTGTATCCGGTTGAATGGATGAATGCTGCAAATTGGCTGTTCGTTATTGCCGTTTTGTCTACACGGAAGGCATTCAGGTAGACCTCGTGTACCGGTGTTTCGCCGTCTTCGGGGTAGCCGTCCCCAAACGCGTCTCCCATCTGGAAGACGCCTTCAGGGATCAACACGTCGTCATGGGTTTGATGGGCGGAAAGAGCGACGGGGCTAGGACGTGTGGTGCCCCTGGGATCCTTTCCGCTTTTGCGCGAGGGAGTGCAGCAGCTCTTGCCATTGCCGACCGCCACGTTCCCAGCCTCTGATGTTGTGTGCAACAGGTTCATTCCTCACCGATCTTCTCAGTTTGTGCAGACTCGGTCGTTTCCTTCTCCTGGGTGACCAGGAAGGTTCCCGCTCCTCGCCTGCGCGTAATAACCTGCTTGTCAACGAGGATCTGCATAGCGTGACGCACCGTTACCCGCCCTACCTGAAGCTGGCGGGCCAGTCCCTTGTCGGTCATTAGCTTGTGTCCTTCTTCGGGCGGATTGCGGGTCAGCTCAGCTTCGAAGGATTCCGCTATCTGGTAGTACAGCGGTATCGGCGAGTCTTTCTGTATGCGGACTTCCACGTGCAGGCTCCTCTCGTTGGATGCCGTCTTTGCCTCTTCCCGGCCAGAAGGTGGCACGGACTACTGGTGGCGGGCCCGGGCCGGAGTGTGTACTTCTGAAAGCCACCCAGCACCAGGCCGCCGTCCTTAGTCGTCAGCCGATTGCGTCGGTCCAGCCCAGACCACGCTTGTGGTAGATCTCAAGCGTTTTGTCGAACGGGATGACGCCGACGGAGTCGGCCCACAGCGACCAGTCCTCTTCGAGGTCCTTGACAAGAATGGCGTTTTGGTCCGCAAGGTCGTTGGTCTCACTGCGGTCTTCACTGATGTTGTACAGCTCCCATGGCCAACCGTGCTGCCGCACTAGCTTCCATTCCCCGCGTTGGATGGCTGCGTTTCCGCAGTGTTCCCAGTAGAGGGTCTGAGCCTTGCCGTCTTCGCCCCGGAGATCCGAAAGCATGCTCTGCCCAGTCAGCGGATAAATGGCGACTCCGTTGCGCTTTGCAGGGTACTGTGCATTGGCTGCTTCCAAGATGGTGGGCATGACGTCAACCAGCTGATGAGCGCCGTGGCGGATGCTGCCTTCGGCAAGTTGGCCGTTGGGCCAGTGGAAGATAAACGGTGAGGAGATCCCACCCTCGTGAGTCCAGACCTTGAAGAGCCGGAATGGGGTGTTGGACAGGTTTGCCCAGGACCGCCCGTAGCTGGAGTAGGTGTCATCCGCGCCGGGCATTACACCTGAATCATTGCCGATGACGACTCGGCGGCCGTCCTTGGTGTGGTGTTTGAGGATGTCGGCCCTCTTACGGAAACGTTCAAGGTCGATCAATGGGACCGGCTCGGCCGCGGCGCCATTGTCCGAGAGGAAGATGATGATGGTGTTTTCGTACTCGCCGTTGGCCTTGAGCGTATCCATGAGGCAGCCAATCCCACGGTCCATCACTTCAATTTGTGCGGCGTAGACCTGCATGCGGCGCGCCTGCCATTCCTTTTCCGTTTCGTCTTCCCAGCTGCTGACGACCGGATCACGTTCGCTCAATTCCGCGTTCTCGGACAGAATTCCCAGTTCGAGCAAACGCTGCATCCGGCGTTCCCGCAGGACATCCCAGCCCTCGTCGTAAACGCCGTCGTACTTGGCGATGTCCTCTTCGCGGGCATGAAGGGGCCAGTGCGGAGCGGTGTAGGGGACGTAAAGGAAGAATGGGCGTTCCGGAGCAGTCTGGTGATGTTCGTTGAGGAAACGGACGGCTTCATCGGTGATACGGTCGGTGTAGTAGAAGTCCTTATCGAGCGCCTCATCGTCGACATTGGTGTTGTCGCGGGTAAGAGTCCCGGGCTGGAAGTACGAACCGCACCCGGTGAGGGTGCCATAGAAGGAATCGAATCCGCGGTTCAGAGGCCAAGCCTCGTTGGGGTTGTGCACGTCATTGGAGAGGTGCCATTTGCCGCGCGCCGCTGTAGCATAGCCGGCCTCTTTGAGCGCTTCGGCCATGGTAATGCACTTGTCGTTGAGTGTTCCCTTGTAGCCGCCGCTGGTGCTGTCATCAATAGCGAGGATGCCGATACCGGCTTGGTGCGGGTGCAGCCCTGTCAGCAGGGAGGCCCGGGAGGGGCTGCAGCGGGGCGTGTTGTAGAAGTTGGTCATCCGCACCCCACCCTCAGCGAGTGCGTCCAAGTTGGGAGTGTTGATTTCCCCGCCGTAGCAGCCCAAGTCTGAATAGCCCATGTCGTCAGCGAGGACAACGAGGACGTTTGGTCGGGTTGAGTTCTGATCGCTCAATTTTGGTCCTTAAATTCGTGGTTCCAATTAGTAAGGGAAGGGGCCCAGCTTTAGCCCTTGACGGCTCCGGCGGTAAGGCTGGCAACGATCTGCCGGTTAGCGATGACGGCCATGATGATGATCGGCACTGCGGCGAGAGAGCCGATGGCGGCCATGGGCCCCCAGGCCACTTCGTAGGGCTGGACGATGGAGGCGATGCCGACCGTCAGCGGGGAGGTCCGGCCGCCAGAGGTCATGACGAGTCCGAACAGGAATTCATTCCAAGCCATGATTCCGGTGAACACCGCGACAGCTGCCATGCCGGGACGTACCAAGGGAAGCATCACCGAGAAGAAGGTCCTGGACTCGCTGGCGCCGTCCACCAGCGCCGCCTCGCGCAGCGACATGGGCACGCCGTCGAAGTACACCTTCAGCAGAAGGGTGGCGAAGGGCAACTGGAAGACAACGTTGAGCATGATCAAACCCGCGACAGAGCCTAGCAGCTGTAGGCCGGAAAGGGTGATGTACAGGCCAGGAACAAGGGTCATGGGAGGGATGATGCTCAGGAACGCTGAGAGTGCCAGCATTGTGAGCGTGAGCCAGCGGGGAAGTGCCAGCTGGGAGAGGGCGTAGCCGGCCAGCGCGCCTACCACGAGGCAAAGGACAACAGTTCCAGCGACTATGAGCACGCTGTTGACGAGTTGGGCGACGAAGGGCTCTCCCGGGCGGAAAAGCTGGGCGAAATTGTCCATGGTGAAGGAGAACGACCAAGTGCGGTTGATGATGTCGCGGCCGTCCTGGAAAGCAAGGACGATCATCCATGCGATGGGAATGAGCCCGATCAGGACTGATAGGCCGAGGAGTACCTCTGTCAGCGGGTAGATCTTGCGGCCACGAAAAGTAAGTCTCGACTTGCGCGGTGCTGCTTCGGTGCGGACGGGGGCCAGAGTGGTCATTTCATGTAACCTTGCGTTTGGAAATTCGCGCCAAGACGGATGGCGTTCCGACGCGACATTAGTGAGCGGATACCGGCAGCGATGCCTGCGATGATGACGATGAGCAGAACGACGGAGACGCTAAACGCTGCGCCGTAGCCGAGTTCGAGTCTGTCGAAGAAGACGTTGCGGATGTGCAGGCTCACCAAAGTCGTCGACGTACCCGGACCGCCATGGGTCAGGAGGAACATTTCGTCGAAGGCTTTGACGGACATGAGTAGGCGAATGATTGTGGCTGCAGCGATAGCTGGCCAGATCATCGGGAGCATGACACGGCTGAAGCGCTGCCAGTAGCTGGCACCATCAACTTCAGCGGCTTCCATGATTTCGGTATCGATCCCGCGGATCGCGGTGTAGGCGAGAAGGAACACCAGGGGTGTCCAGTGCCAGACGTCGACCAGGATCACCGAGGCCATTGCGCCGGCGGCTTCGCCCAGCCACCCCTGTTCGGGAATGCCGATGGTGCGCAGAACCTTGTTCAAAGCACCGATGCTGGGGCTCAGAATCAGAAGCCACATGAGGCTGATGGCGACTGGGGTGACCACTGCCGGCCACAGCACCATATTACGGGCGATACCTGTCAAAAGCACTGCGCGGTCCACCAGCACGGCCAGGCCGACACCGAAAATGATGGTCAAAGGGACCGCGCCCAGTACGAAGATTGTGCTGGCCACCACGGACTGCATTGCGGTGGGATCGTTGCCAATGTAAAGGTAGTTCTCCAGTCCCGTGAAGGACCAAGTGAAATTGCCTTGCTGTACCGAAACGTCAGAGAGGGACATCCGGAGGAGATGGAACAGGGGCAGAACGCCAAAGACTCCCATGAACAGGGCGAAGGGCAGCGCCGCGAGCAGGGCAAACCGCGATAGCCGCTGCTTTTTGGCAGGCTGACGGACATGGACATAGCCGGTGGCTGCCGCCTCGACGTTCCCGACCTGAGCGAGGGAAGAACTCATTTCAGATACCCGGCCTTACGAACCACATCGGTTATCTCCTGGTTGAGCTTGTCCAGTGCAGGCTTAACCGGATCGTCGTTGGAAACAATGGCACTGAGCGACTTTTCCACCACTTCGAGCATGGGAGAGGCGAACTCGTACCGGACTGCGGGGCGTGCATTGGGGAAGGAATCAGCCACCGGATCCAAGTAGCTGCGCATTGCTGCAGGAACCTCGGAAGCGGTGTACACATCTTTCCGCGTCGGGATACCTGTACCGAGGGTGAACTTTCTCTGCGTGTCCACTGAAAGCATCCACTTGATGAAATCGGAAGCGGCCTTGGAACGTTCAGCCGACAGCCCCGAGGGTACTGACAGGACCCATGTTCCTGATGTCGGGGCCGGGGCGCCTGCGGGCCCGGCCGGCACGACTGCGTATCCCATCTTTCCCGCAACGCGAGAAGCCTTCGCATCTTCCATCTGGGGTGCCGAAGCGACTACACTGTGCACCTGGAGCAAATCCCCGCTCTGCATCGAGGACACGACTTCCGCCTGACCCAGCGTTTGGGGCTGGGCAGGGCCCAGCTGCAGCAAACGGCGGTACATTTCCACGGCAGCGACAGCCGAATCAGTGTTGACTGTGGGCGTCCAGTCTTTGCCCTCGTCCCTAAACCACGATCCGCCATAGCTGTAGAAGACGGGCATGAAATCATACGTTATGGACTGCCCGCCGGAACTGGCCTGGCCGCGAGCGGCATGTCCGTACTTGACCACGCCGGCCTGTTGCGCCTTCCGCCCATTGGCGTAAGCATCCTCCCAAGTCGCCGGCACCTTCAGGCCAAGCTGGTCATACAGGTCCTTCCGGTACATCAAGATGTGCACGTTACCGTTCAGAGGAAGACCCATGACATCACCATTAGCTGAGGAAGTCTTGGAGGTGGCGTCCCAACGAACCAGATTGGAGTAACTGATGATCTGGTCGTCGGGGGTGAAGGAAGAATCAATCTTCTTTAGCGGTGTTACCCACTTCTGAGTGAAGAACTGGGCAGTCCACGGTTCATCGATCTGGAAGATGTCGAAGGCCCCACTGTTGGACTGCATTGCATTGACCATCTGTGTCCGCAGTCCGTCGTAAGGGAACTCACGCAGATTAATCCTGATCCCCGATTCCGCTTCGTAGCTGGCCGCGATTTCCTTGTAAGCATTCAACCAGGGCGAGCGATGGGTGGGGATGACCAGTTCCGTGACCTTGCCACCGCCGCCCCCGCCCCCGAGAGCGCCGCCACCACCTGAGGAGCAACCGGCAAGAGTGCCGAACGCAGGAATGGCGGCCCCGAGTGCTATTTGAAGTGCGTGGCGACGACTGATGGTTCGAGTGCCCGCTTCCTTGCGAGCTGCAGTAGGTTCCATGCTTCTGTCTCTCCCTCATTGGAGTCAAGTTTTATAGAGCGCGATATAACCACTTCATTATGTAGATTCATGCCGTGACGTGTCAAGAAAAAATTGTGATCAAAATCATTTATAGAGCGCGCTACTGATGCACGTCGTCATCTCTTCCTGGCTATACTGTGGGAGTTACCGAGGTAGCCCAAAAGGAGGACGGATCAGTGTCGATCAATGCGAAAGTGGTGCCCCGCGGTAAGAGGGAACCAACGATGGCTGACATTGCTGTCCGTGCGGGTGTCTCACGCGCGCTCGTTTCCACTGTCTTCAGAGGTGCGCCAGGAGCAGGCGAGGCTACCCGCGCCCGTATTCTCCAAGTAGCGGAAGAACTGGGCTACCGGCCTAACCAGGCCGCTCGGAATCTAGCGAGCACCAGCACGCGCCTCCTCGGGCTTCTCCTGCGTCCCCGCAACCCCTTTCACGTAGACCTTCTCGAAAGCATGTACCCGCTGGCTGAGGAGGCCGGGTATGACATCGTGATGAGCGCGATGGCACCTCAGCGCGATGAACGGAAGGCGCTCGAGGCTCTTCTCGGATACCGCAGCGAGGCGGTGATCGTCCTAGGCGGGCAGCTACGCAACGAGGACATTGAAAGAGTGCTGAGGTCAACACCCGTGATCATGCTTGGCCGACCGAGCAGTGTCGCAGGTGTGGACTCGATCACGAGCGACGCGGTCAACGGTGTGCGCCTTGCTGTTGAACATCTCGTAGATCTGGGTCATACACGCATCACCCTTGTCGGCGGAGTCTCCGGAGACTCCGCCGACAAGGAACAGAGCTATCGGGCCGCCATGAACTCGTACGGACTCAAGCCCGACGTGGTAACCCACGACACCACCTCCGAAGAGGAAAGCGGTGCCGAGGCCGCACTCGAACTCCTCAACTCGGATCGAGGCTTGCCGAGCGCAGTCTTCGCAGTCAACGACAGGACCGCAACCGGGTTCATCGACATGCTCCTCCGGCGCGGGGTATCTGTCCCGGACGACGTCTCGGTCGTCGGATACGACGACAGCCAATTCGCACGGCTTGCCCACATGAGCCTGACAACGATAAGGCAGGACACCCCACGTATGGCACAACTGGCCATTCAAAGGGCAATCAGCCGGGTCAACGGCGAAACTCCGACCGACCAAAGACTGGTGTTGAAGCCGGAACTCGTCATCCGATCCACAACCGCGCCTCCGCACCCTCGACGCTGAGCCCAGATTTGGCTACTCGATGACTTGGTAAAGCATAATTGGGTGCCTGAGCAAGCAGCGTGCAGGAAGGCGTCTCGTATCCCTTGGGATACGAGACGTCTCACTGGCTCTGTCCCTTAAGGTCCTGATTCCCGTGAAATCTCACGACTTTCTCTGCGTTCGGCGATTCTCATAACTATGTCTCGAAACCTTCTGCTTGAATTCGCGGAGGTGTAGTTTGTCGACGGTTTCACGTGGCGGATTTCCGGGCCTCGTCTGTCCCAACAATGTGTCTCACTAAGGTATTCTAAACATCGCCTGTATTTGGCCTTTGATGAGACTGGAGAAGCGGTGGCACGCCTTGGATACGCCCGGGTCAGCCTGGCTGACCAGAATAGTGATTTGCAGATCCGCGAACTGGAAGCAGCTGGATGCGAGCGGATCTACAAAGACCAGGGGATCAGCGGGACCAGGGTGAGTCGTCCGGAGCTGGACCGGATGCTGGACCGTCTCGGCCCAGGGGATGAGGTCGTGGTGTGGAAGCTGGACCGGTTGGGACGCAACACCCGCCACCTGCTCGAGCTCTTGGATGACTTCAAGGCTCGAGGCATCAAGTTCCGTTCCCTGAGGGATGGCATCGCTACTGACCCGGCCAGCGAGGTCGGGGGAGCGATGGCCCAGGCGATGGTCACCATCATTTCCGCTTTCGCCCAGCTTGAACGAGACCAACTCTCCGAACGCACAAAGGCCGGCATGGCGGCTGCAGCTGCCAACGGACGCAAAGCAGGCCGGCGGGAAATCACGACGGACCACGCGAAGGTCAAGAGGGCACACGAACTGAAAGCTCGCGGTCTCAAACCGACGGACATCGGAAAGATCATCGGAGCCAGCCGTGCCACCGTATACCGCTACCTGGGCATGGACTCCTGAGCCACCAGGTAAATGTCCCGGAAGTTGTTTTTGTGACTGCTGTCCACGGCAGATGATTTGGGACAACATCCGGGACGGAAATATTACGCGAAGGCCGGCTGCCGGGGCCCGGCAATTCTTCACCATATGGCGATCATCCACGGGGGAGTGCCCCGGTCTAACATCGCCCATACCCCGGTAACGGAGTCTTTTCGCCATCGGTAATGACAACATCGTCGTCTGTAGCGGCCGTCCGCTGCTACGTCTGAGGATTGAGAGGACGGCCCGACATCGTCAGCGGGTCCCCTCAAGTTCAGTCAGAAATGAGACGAATGATTTCGCGACCGATTCCATGTCCTCGTGCGGCAGCGCCCGCAGTGCCTGCCCACTGCCCAGCTCCCAGATCGAGAACCCGTCCTTGCCGTCCGGCGTGCCATCGGCTTTCCAGGTACCCTCCGTCACGAACTTCACTTGAACCGCCGTGGGCACGTCTTTGTGCGGCTGGATGGAGAGCAGCTTTCGGCGGCCGTCGCCCTCGACGAGATGGTTGCCCTTGGTGTCGACGCAGATGACCGTATCTCCTGCCCAAATGAGGAAATCAGGGAAGAACCAGACGGTCTGACCGAGCGAGACAAGCGGGATCTTGTATCCCGTCTGCGATCGGTTGCGAGCCCACGGAAGTCCAGTCTCATCGATCGCCCGTGCAAAGCGCCGCTCAAGGTCATTAAGACCGTCATAGCCGTCGTGGAGAGCGTTCTTGAAGACCTCCATACTGCCGCGGCGCACTAGCGTACTGCCGATCGTGTATGGCTTCGGCTTGTGCTGCTTGACGACCGCGTATCTGAGGTACTCATCCACAGCCTCGGCGGCGTTGTCGGTCAGGCTCGTGTATGCGCTGCTGCCGACCCCAACCTTTGCATCGAATTTCTGGGTGTCGGTGTTCATCACCATCAGCGCAGGCCGGTAGCGACGGGACACCTCACGACGGAAGACCCAACGGGCGTTGACCCGATTCGACTGCTCGAAATCAACCCACTCAGAGTCCACCGATTCCCGTGCACCGATCGCCTGCTGGACGGTCCGACGGCGGCCCACGCCGCGGGTGTTCACCGAATCTTGAGTGTAGTCGTGGACCTTGGCTATGACCTTTTCGACGGGCTCGACGGTCGGCGCGTTGTTGATGAATGTGCGCGGTACGGTCAGCTGCTGTTTCGCCAGCAGGCTCTCCGGTTCTTCAGTACCGGGCGGAGACGTCAGAATTCGAACCTCGGGCGCATCTCCGCCTAACCCCTTTTTGACTTCCTCCACCACCTGCGAGAACGAATCGTTCCGGTCCACGCGCACATAGAAGTGCGCGGTGTTCAGACGGTCGGCCTCGTAGTGGGTCGCGCCTGGCTGGCGCAGCACACGTCCGACAATCTGAGTGATGTCGACCGTGGACTCCATGGTCTTGTCGACGTAGGCGAAGTAGACGCTGGGATCGTCCCAGCCCTCCTGGAGGGTCTTGTTGAAGATGATGTGACGGTAGTCCCCTGTCATGAAGTCCTCGTAGTCGCTTTCGCCGCCGTTGAACAACGTGAAATCGGAGGGAAGAGGGAAGTCCTTGTCAGTCTTGAGGTTCGCGTATACCGCTATCTCGTCGGCCGGCACACCGCACTGGTCTGTGAGGTAGCGCCAGATCGTAATCGGCGGGGCCTGCCGTTGGTCGAAAGGTTGCTTGGGGTCGTCCGTCTGGCTCGCATCGTCGGCGAGGATGTTGGTGTTGCAGACGTAGATTGCCTTGGGCATGAAGCTCAGATTCTCCGCCTTGGCAGCATCCTCCGCCTCGCGCAGGTCCCCGAGCATCTCGGAGATGGTCTCCTCCATCGGGGCGTTGAGCCCGTCGAGGGAGATCATGCCCTTTACGAGGCCGGATGCCACAACTGTTGAAGACGTAACCTGAGTGATGAGGTCCTTGTCTTTGTAGCCGCCCGACGTCCTCAGAGGCTGGATGACCTCCGTGTCGAATTGGGCCGGGAACTTCAACGTCGCACTTGCCAGCAGGAAGACAGCAGGCTGTTGCTCGATCAGTAGCGTCGTCTGCTGGTCGCTAAGGTTCTGTGCCTCGTCGTAGACCACGACCAGTGGCCTTCTCCGGCCGTCGGCCATTTCGCGGAGCTTGAGTGCCTCCCAGCGCGTGGACTCGATGTTGTCGGTGTCGAGAGCGAAGATTTTCAGATTGCTGTTTTCGCGGTCTCTCTGGTTGAAGGTGCCGACGGTCGCAAAGTAGAGCAGCGCTTCCTTCGAGTTGGCGACGTCTTCAGGGTCGTACTCGCTGAGCAGGCGCACCGTGATGTCAGTGAGGAGATGGTCGTACTTCCCGCCATCTGCCAGATTAGCGTAGCTCTGCTGGACCACGACCTTGCCCTTGGACAGCCACAATATGACCGGCGGGATCTCCGACAGGGCGACGATCTCGCTGACCGACTGAGCTAGGATCGCGGTCTTGCCGGAGCCTGTGATGGACGACAGCGCCTGATAGAACGGAACGTCACGGCGCTTGGCACCCCGCCCGAAGGGTATGGGCTCCGTGCTGTACTCGACGTAGCGGTCGGCCATCTGCGAGGCCGCGTCTTGCTGGAACTGGAACAGTTCGATCGCCATGCTCAGCCTTCCTCGGTGAACGACTCGGTGCGGACGTCCAGACCGAAGTCAGACAGAATCCGGTCGGGGATCTGGTACCAGACCACGTCGTCCGTCACGAGCAGGTTTCGCCGGCTGTACACGTGGTACACCCCGGCCAGACCTGCCTTGTCGGCTTCCTCCGTGATCGCCTCATAAACCTCTTCGGTCAGATCGGTGTTAGAGGCTGAGCCTGACCAGACAAGGTAGATTCCTTCGTTGCTCGCATTCTTGGCCACCAGGTACGTGTACGGTTCGTCGTCCGTGTCTGCCAAAGGAATGAGTGCAGCGGACCGGCGGCTGCCGGTGCTGGAGTGGGACGCGATGACCGTGTCGATCATCTCGTCGCGCTCCATCAGCAGAAGGGTCTTGGCGTCGACCTTCTTCTCGAGGGTTTTGAATGTGAAGCCGCCTCCCAGGGGTGCGTGCTTCTTCTTAGCCCATCCGCCGTCGATCACACGACGGAGGCGGTCGACTGTCAGGGTCTTCGCGTAGGAGTCACCGTTCTCTGGCCGACCTTGCTCGACCAGGATGAAGCGTCGGTCGGCGCTGTGGTCGTGGTTGAGCTTGAGCACAGCGTGCCCGGTGGTCCCCGAGCCAGCGAACGGGTCTAAGACGGTCCCGTTGGGTGGGCACCAGATCTGCAGCAATTTCGTGATCAGTTTCAGCGGCTTTACGGTCTCGAAGCCATGACCGGGACCCACAACCGAGGTCAGCTCGGTGACGCCCGTCTGGCTGTGCCCTGATTCCTCGTGGTCCCAGGAAACGTCACCGAGCACTTCAGGGTCCTCGATCTGCTCGTCGGCCCAGTACGTCATGGGCACACGGCCCTTCTTTACGTCCTCAAGATAGCGCTTCTGCTGAGGTCGTCCAGTACCTTTGACGCCGAAGAAGACTTTTGGCCACGAGCCCTTTTCTAGCTTCGCCACAGCAAGTTCTTTGGCTTCGTCGAGTGGGGTCTTGAGCATGAGTGCCTTGACCGCGCGTACGTCCGCGTCATTGACACCGACTATCCCTGCGCGGGTCTTCGCGTCGTCGATGGTTCGGAGCTCATATGAAGCCCCCCATCCCTCCACCAGACGTTTTGTGTCCCCTTGGGGGAACACCCAGCATCGACCGGACGGCGGGTAATGGATTTCTCCCGTGAACGGTGACTGAATGCCGTAAACCATGCCTTGGTGCGTGAGAGCCTTCGGCCCCGAGAAATCTCCGGCCTTCCACAACTTCTTGTCACCGTCACGGTTCAGATAGCGTGCGTCCATTGATTCGGTACGCAGTTCAAGCCCGGTCTTCGCGAGTCGCTCCACTTTCGCGTAGACCAGCACGTACTCGGTCGCCGTGGAGACATGCCTGTTGTCCGACCGCGGCGAGTAGGACTTCTGCCAGTTGATGATCGCGAGCCGGTTCTCCTCGCCGAACAGTTCATCGAGCATCTGACCCAGGTGGAACAGCTCACGGCTGTCGATGCAGATTGCCAGCACACCCGAGGGCCTAAGCATTGCCCGCATCATCTGAAGGCGCGGGTACATGAATTTCATCCACTTGGTGTGCTTCGCCGGGTCGTCGCTCCCCACGAAATCGCCCATGTCTGGGTCGTTCGGATCCTTGTCCCATTTGTCGTTATAGCGGAAGTCACCGCCGGTGTTGTACGGCGGGTCAGTCAAGATCATGTCGACTTGCCCGCGTTCGCGGTAGAGCGAGGCCAGGGCCTGAAGGTTGTCACCTTCGATGACCAGGTTCCGGGATTTGCCGTACTCGTCGCCGGCACTAAGGGACTTCACAGTGCGCTGGTTGCGAGGACGCACGCGGCGCCCAAGTTGGCGCGCCAAGATCTTGCCCGGGAACGAAAGGTTAACGCCCGCCCCGGTCTTCTCGCGGATCATTTCGATCAGCTGCTCGACCGGCAGTGACGCAAGTTCTGTCACATCGTCCACGACGCGCCCCTCTGTTGACATGCTGAAAAGGAAGAAGGCCGGTGCGCCCCATATAGCCAGTGGCTGGGATGTATCGACCCTTCAAAGCCAGTAGACCAGCGACCACCGACATTGTGAGTTGTGGGTGTTGCCGTCATGGACGCACTTGGGCGTGAGCGCAGGCGGTTTTAAACTGAAGAAAGGCAAACACGTCTCCAAGTTTAGATGCCCGGCGAGGATTGACTTACCATCTGCGGCGGCAGCTGGTCCGGCGGACCTAGCGACTCATCAAGTTGGGTTAGGCCCTGGATTGTCAGGGGTTATCTCTCCATTCTTCGCCTCGGAGAGGGGCTATATTCCAGCAATGGACAAGGCCGCCGTCCACAATTGCCGGACCCGCCGCCCCTCACATCCCGGATTGTCAGCACCCGTGAACAGTGTCCGGAACAAGAGCCCCGAGTTGATTGAACCGGCGGGGTGATGGCCATCAGCTGCCAGAACTAACCCATCGACTAGCGTCCAGACCATTCCCAACGATGACGACCTGCGGCCGCTCACGGAGGCCGGCGGAGCGCTCATAGATTCACGGGACCTCTATGAAGCGTGGAGGGATGTATCCGCGGGTAAAGCGGGTGCTGATTCGGTCCGAGCAAGCCTCAGGGACGTGAAGACCCGTTGGCGATGGGTGCCTGAGAGCTGAACGCGTGCCACTTCCAAGGAAAGGGGTCAGAATCGCCCGTCTGCGGTGTGGCGACCGCCTTCCTTTCGCTCTTGCTAGGGTGGATCGGGTGACAAACCTTGGGGAAGTTTTAGTTAAGGCTGTTGATGTAGGTGTCAGTAGCGCCGGTCAAGTACTCCTAGCGCCTGTTAGCTTCACGTTAGAAAAGGGTCAGGTTCTAGCGGTCGTTGGTGAGAATGGGGCTGGGAAGACTACATTGCTTCGAGCCCTGACAGGGGTCATTGCGATCAGCGATGGAACTCTGCTCGTTGGAGGCGAGGTCGTCGATGATCGTCGTCCCACTTTCCGTTCGAAAGTAGCCGCACAAATCGGGTTACCTCCCTTCGCGCGCAACTTGACGCTCTTGGAACATATGGCCCTAGTGGGGGCTTCCTGGGGATCTGATGTCGCGACGGCGTCTAGTAAAGGGATGTCAACGCTGTCCAGGTTCGGGATTGAAAAGCTGGAATCCCGCTTCCCGCATGAGCTGTCCTCTGGGCAGACCCAGCTGTTCGCATTAGCCCTGACTTGGATGAGGCCTTTTGAGGTTCTGGTCCTTGATGAGCCGGAGCAACGTCTTGATGTTGACCGACTCAGCATGCTCGGGGACATTATCAACGAGACAGTGTCCGAGGGGGCAACTGTTGTTATGGCGAGTCACAGTGAAAGCCTGGTGCGCCATGTAGCTACTCAGAGGGTGTCCGTGGGGCGTGCAGAGTGACGACGCAGTTCGCAAGCGTCTCCAGAGCGCATTCGATCTACCGGAATCGGGGAACCGACCGCACTGTTGGTCAGGTTGCTTACGCTGTCTATATAGCTATTCTCACCGCTTTGCTGGTGGCCGCCCCGGTTGTGACCACCCTGGTGTCAACATCGGTGAGGCCGGAATCTCTGCAGGTTCTCCGGCATCCGGCTTCTTCGCAGATCGTTAGCGCCTGTGGAGTCATTCTTTTGATTCTGTTCTTCTTCGCGGGGGCGGTCAGGGGGCCTGCTCTAAGGCCGCCGTTTCAAACATTTGCATTGGCCGGTAGCTCCATCGACCGGAGTGTCAGCATGTTGCAGCCCTTTGTGAGGGCCTCGCTGGTGTTGACCGGGACTCTCACCGCCATTGCAGGGTTTTTTGCTTCGGTTTTTCTGGTCTCGGGTGCTTCATCTCCAATAAGGGTTTTTTGTTTCGTCCTCGCTGCTGCGTTGTGGGGGATCATCAGCAGTTGCGTGTGGTTGGCGGGCCAAAGCGCAACCGGCCGGTGGCGTTGGTTTGCTCCGGCTTTCCTGGCTGTAGGTGGCGTGGCGTCATGGACTGTCCCGAGTGTCAACGGCGTCCTCCCGTGGGGGTGGCTTGGTTCGACCTGGCCACCCTCTTCAGGAGATTCAGGAACGTGGGAACCTATCCTCCTGGGGTGCTTGGCTGTTGCACTTTCTGCGTTGACGCCAGCCCTGCTCCGCCTTCTGAGGACAGGGTCCCTTCTGGAGCAAAGCGAACGGTGGCAGTCAGCAGGAATCTCCACAGCGGCAGGTGAGTTTTCCACAGCTCTGGCTGTCTTCCGCGCCAAACCCCGTCATGGTCGTCGGTGGACAGCTGTTATGGACTTACCAGAACTTCCGCGGTTTCTGATTCGGGACGGTGTGGGAGCTCTCCGGACTCCGGGTAGATTCTTGATCGGATCGACGGGCGTCTTCGCCGGGGTCGTTCTTGTGCTTTTCGCACTTGGTTCCCAAAGCGAGATTGCTTGGTTGCCTGCCGCGGTCGGCTCCGTCGCCGTGTTCTTCTCGCTTGGTGTCTTCAGTGACGGTTTTAGGCACGCGGCAGAGTCCATTGCAGCACCGCCGATTTACGGATATGCGCCTTTTCGCATGTACGCCCTTCATAGTGCTTTCCCAGTGGTCTGGTCCATGGTTTGCGCAGGTGCGGCTTGTGCTGCGGTCGCGGTTATTACTGGGGGAGCATTCACTCTCGCCGGCGTGATTTCCCTTGAAGTGGTTCTTCTCACCTTGATCGGCATTCGCATCTACGACAGCGCCCGCGGGCCGTTGCCCCCGATCCTCCTCACGCCCATTCCGACGCCGTTCGGAGACCTGTCCTCCCTGGTCATCCTGACCTGGCAGCTGGATGCCATTCTTCTCAGTGCGGGAACGGCAGGTCTGTTGGCGGGTGCACTTAGTACGGGCACAATTATTCAGAGCATTCTGACGGCCGCTATCTCGCTGGGGCTCCTAGGCTGGTTGACCAAGCGTCGACTTGAGCGGCTCTAGCGGCGGGGCAGGCTTACCCGTTGGCTTGTGCGGAGATCAGCCCCGCGAGGGTGGAGGCGAGTAGCGGCATAAAGAATCCGGTTTGCCCGGACCAAGCCTTGCGGCCAACACTGAAGGCAGCAACTTTGTCCGTGAAGGCCATGTTCTCCCGAAGCTCAAGGTTCTTCAGGGCCTGCATGTGCACTGGGTTCGTCCCAGGAAATGATGCAGCTACAGCTACGGGTTTTTCAGTGAGCTGCAGTGCCATGAGCGAGGGGGAATTTGTCCTACCCGAGGCTAACCTCATGGTGTAATCCAAGGTTGCCGGAAATATTCCGAAGCAGTCCGCTGATTCGTCCAGACCGATATGCGATCCTCCTGGCAAGCCGGGTTCATCCCAACTGTCCCTCCAGACGGCGCCGTTAGCCAGGTGCTTCAGTGCGTCGTATGTAACGAACCGCTCGGCCGATTGCGTGATGATAAGGCTGGTGATCACATCGGGATAGGCGTTTCGGAACCAGTTCAACCAATACGGCACCAGGGCGGCATTGATTGACCCGGTAACGACGAGTATTAGCTTTTCGATGTCAAGAATTGGCGGGTTCTGCATCAACTTCGCCAAGTCTTCGGGCCTAGGTCCCTGAACCATGGTCCACTGGAATTCGGATCGGTTCAGGCCGTGATACGAGTATTGGTTTCATGCCTTGATCACCCTCACCGGGCATGGCGGCAAGAATCATGAACTGAAAATTTCCGTCATGGTTATTATTCCAGCAAAGACTTCTTACAACATCGTTCATGAGCAGATATCCATCGCTTTCCAGAACCCAGTCAAAGGCCGATCCGAAACCAGCCAGAATGCGCAGCTGGTACGCCACATCGAATAGTGCTTTGGAAGCCCTGCTGCCCGGGTTCCATGCAGCAGAGTAGAACTTCCATGTCGTACGGAAGGACAGCTCCTGCCATTTCCCCCAGTTAGATTCAGTCCCCGTCCTGTACATCACATGAAGGTTTTCAATTCCCGGGTTTGGGGCAAAGAAGCGCCACTGAGGAATTTTTTTGAAGACCGGTAGGCGCATTCCAATCGATACTTGGGATGTTGGCAGGTTATCGAATGCAGTCACGACCAAGTGGCCCACGAGGGCGAGCCCAGCCGTACTGGCAAGGATTTGATTAGTTTTTGACATCTGCCACCTGCCGTATTATCGAAGCGACGATCTCGGCGCACTGAAGCTTGCCGATGATGGAACGGTGGCTGCTGGCCGGTACGTGGGAAAAGGATGCGCCCAGCTGCTCAGCCAGTTCCTGTTGCTGGGTAATGTTGTCTTCCGCAGCCACGACCAATTGCCTGATCCCGTAGGAAGAGACTTTGCGTTGGTTCGCCGTTGACTCAGTCAAGTATTCCCTCAGTGCTGCCACCTGGGTTGAGGGCCGCGCACCTGTTGTGAGGAACGCGCGTTGGATATCCGGACGGTATTCGACGTCTCTTTCCAGCTTGCTGGGTGCCCATCTGTTGACACCCAGTGTTGAAGCCAGCGCCTCCTGCATCGCAGTCTGCTTGAAAGTGCCGATCCGCCCTGGCGTGTTCCGATCTTCATCCAGGAGTACCCCGTTGGTCCCATCCAAGATAATCAGGGCTTCTGTCCTTGACCGCAGCTTCTCGGACTCAGCAAGGGCATTCGCAGAAACCAACGCTCCAATGGAATGTGCAACGAGTACGACAGGCCCGGTTAGGCCGTGTTCTTGGATTATCCGTTCCATGATCACGGCCGGCCGCTGAGCACTTTTGGTTCGACCGTAACCCCGGCGGTGGTATTGAATCACGCCTACCTGCTCTTTCAGCAGGTAGCGCACCCAGTCCCAGCTTTCCAGGGGGGACCCTAGTCCATTCTCCAAAATGACCGTGGGTGCGCCCGGCCCCGCTGCGGCAGGGGTGTAGATGTACTCAATTGGTGATCCGAGATCATCATTGAGGAGCTGTGTACCTTTTAGCCCGCCTCGACGGATGAGCTCTTCGTGGTGGCGGACGTATGCCATGACTGAACTCAAGGACAGGCCGGCGGCGAAGACAGCCAGTGAAAGCTTCTCGAGTCTCATGAGGCGGCCCGTTTTGCTTCGATGACGTAGATCACGGCTGCATGCGCTGAACTAAATGCCCAGAAAAAGCGCGGCAGTCCCATGGTCATGGCAATGCCCAAGTGGAAGCCCTTGATTCCGAGCAGAAGCACTCGCGCTTGCGCTGGTGAAGCGAGGTAGATGGCGGGAAACGCGGTCTCCCAAGCTATCGTCGACCACGAGAGCACCTTGGAAAGTTTTGGCTTTTCCCGGATGAAGCTGGCCAGTTTGCTTCTTCCGTAGAGATCAGTCTTAAGTACTTTCTCCAGGGCGACACCGGACCGCCAGGAACTCGAAATGAGCTTCGCGAGCCCCGATGCGGCGTACGAAATGCAGACCTGTGCATTGACTGCTCGCAAAAATAGGTCATCGGAACGTACGGGGTCGGACACCAGGCTTGTGACAATGCGATACCCCGCAATAAGCTCCGACATCTGGTCGGCGCCGTCACTGCCGTAGGGGTTCCGCAGCTCACTGAGCTTGTTCGAAAAGAACATTAGAGTCGCTCCGGCCGTCTGGCGGGAACGGCTGGAGGACCCCAGTAACGCGAGGCCGGCCCCGGAGATGCTCAACACCTGGAGAGCAGCCGCTCCCTGCCAAGTGTCGAGCACCTTCCGGAACTTAAGAGGCAGGACGCTGTTCGGCTTCGAAGCCGAGCGTCCTTGAAGAATTCCGTCTGATCGCGATTGTCGCAATGAGGAAAGCGATTCGAATCCACTGAGAATCTTGCTGACCGCGGCAGGTGCCATGACCCAATAGGCTGCCGATTGAAGTTTATGTTTTTCGGTTGTCAAAAGGTGCCTTTTCATCATGGTGTCAGCAATGCAGGTTCAGCGGATTACCGGAGCTTCTAGCAGATGAGGCAGATCGTGCTGCCGACCACGAGCGTCTGAGTGACGATTGCACTCGGAGTGGTCATCGCAGGCTCATTGTGAGCATTGATAAAGCCTTGGTCAACACTGCTGAACCTGGCGTTGACGGAATCTTCCACGGACGGTTCTACCAAGATTGAAGACATTATTTCTCCTTGACTTGTTCAGTTCACTGCGGATTTTTCTCAGAACCACGGGGAACAATATGCGCCGCCCCCCGGTCGGCGCCTCCGGACAAGCCTCGGCACATCCATAAGCTAGCGCCATCGAATGTATAAAACAAGGCGAGCTGTCTCCTCGGCGTGGCGTCGGGTGCTGTCACGTGAATTGCGAGGTCGAATTCTGAGATACGCTCAATGGGTCGAGGATCAAGACTGTGCTTTGCTCACTGGCTGTGAATTTTCCGCGCACAACGCGAACCGACATGCTCGAAATTTGCTGGATCCTGGGGGAGGAAATGCTTGATGTCGCGATCATTGGTGCAGGACCCAATGGGCTAGCTGCCGCCGTGATCCTAGCCCGATCTGGGCTAGAGGTTGCTCTCTACGAAACGAACCAGCAGGTCGGTGGAGCCCTCCAATCCTCCGGACCCATCGGACCGGACGGCGTCCGCTTCGACCTCGGCTCGTCAGTACACCCTTTTATCCAGGAATCCGAATTTTTCCGTCAATGGCGTGCTACTGAGCGCATCGACTACGTAACTCCCGACGTATCGTTCGCGCACCCTCTACCCGGCGGCGCGGCAGGTACCGCATACAGGGACATAGAACAGACGATCCAGGAGCTGGGGCGTGACGGGGAAGCATGGCGGAGGCTGATCGGCCCCTTGGCTTCCCACACCCACGAAACTTCGAGCATCGCACTGAATCCTGCATTGGCAGCCGCGCGAAACCCGACGCATCTCGCCAGACTAGGGGCCAGGACACTGGCAACTACTCTCCGCGGAATGCAAGGCGGCTTCACCGGATCGGTAGCGTCGGCGCTCCTTGCCGGGGTTATGGCCCACGCCAACTCGCAAATGCCAGGCCTAGCAACGAGCAGTGTAGGACTTGTACTCACTGCCATGGCCCACGGAAATGGTTGGCCTTTGCCCCTGGGCGGCTCCGGGCGGCTCTCCAACGCACTGGCCGAAGACTTCGTTGCCCATCGAGGCCGAATAGTCACAGGTAACCGGATTCGGCACTGGGCGGACTTGGAACCGGCTCGGGCAACAATTTTCAATACATCCCTAGCGTCAGCTGCCGCAATAGCGGGAGACCGCCTGCCAGCCCGGTACCGCAAAGTACTGGAGCGTAAGCAAGGCGGAAGCGGAGTATTCAAAGTCGACTACCTTACGTCGGAAGCAGTTCCGTGGGCAGCGGCGACCGTGAGGCAAACCCCGACGGTTCACCTTGGTGGAAGTGCCGCAGAAATCGCGGCAAGTGAGAACGCCGTTTCACGAGGCGTCATCCCTGAACATCCCTATGTACTCCTCGTCCAACCGACTGTTGTCGATCCTGGCCGATGCGTAGGAAAAACGATCGTCTCCGCCTACTGTCATGTGCCCCATGGCTCGACCGTAGATATGAGCGACCGCATCACGAGACAAGTAGAGCGGTTCGCGCCGGGCTTCCGGGACACGATCCTCTTCCAAGCCTCGTCGGATCCGGCCGCACTGGAACGAGGGAATGCAAACCTTAGCGGAGGAGACATTGGCGGGGGATCCATGTCCGGGCTCAACTTCATCAGCCGCCCTCGCCTCGGACTTCACCCTTGGCGCACGCCCGCCAAGGACATCTACTTAAGCTCAAGTTACGTAGCCCCGGGTCCAGGGACGCATTGCATGGGCGGCTACCACGCAGCCAAGGACATATTGCAGCAAATCTTCGGTGTCCCGATGCCTAACCTGGCGCCCTGACCGGTGCCGAGACTCAACGCCTCCAGTGCTTTTGCCCGCTCCTGAGTAGTTTCCGTACCATCGCCGCATCGCTGCTATCGGGTCATCGCCGTGCTGGTCGACTAACAACTCCAGACAAGCCAAATCCCATGCCTACTGGGCTCTTTATATCAAAGTCGGACACGTTGGCATGGCCTGCCACCAACGACGAGGGGCCAACACTCCACTTCCGCATGACTCCTGACGAATGCAGGAAGCCCACCGGTGGGGGACCGGCGGGCTTCAGGATCGACCGTATTGCCCGCGTGGCTCCAACATCAACTGGACGATCCACCACGGGCCAGCATGCGCCAAGTACCTCCATGCGCAGCCGTTGCGGTTGTAAGGGAGCAGAACGGGACGATTCCAGAGCTTCGTCAGTTGGCCGGTTACCGGCCTGTGGGAGTATCCGTGTTTTTCCGCGTTCGGAAAGTGAGTACTGACTACTAGCGCGCGGACGGCTTTGCCGGGCTTAACTGATCACAGCGGACCAGCGCAACGGCCAGCGTTCCCCCCCACGTTGGCCGGGGCTGCTGTTGGCTCCGCAGCAAGGGCCGGGCGGTGCTGCCGACAGGCGCCGCCCGACCTTACAACCCACCGCACGCCCCAGCGCATCGGGAGATTTGGACTCCTAACCAGGATGAGGGCACGTTTGATCGGCGCCTGCTGATTGCCAAGTGGGGTTTGGTGCCGTTCTGGTCAAAGAATGTCAAGATCGGCTCCAGGCTTCTCTGCACTAACTGATTCCATCAGCTGCGGGAAGCGTCCCAGGCTTGGCTGTCCCACTTCTAAGGAAGTGGGACACCGGAGGCAATACGGCTGTACCGGTATGTCCCATGGTGGGATCATGGATCATGGGCCAGAAACCATCAGAGCGCACGGAACTGGCGAATCGCCCGGTAGCTGCCAAGCGGGAAGCGCGACTGAGCATTCCACAGCATAATCCGGCGACCCAGCAGATGCTTGTGGTGGGCAAACGCCGGGAAGAAGCCGAAGCCAAACTTCAGCTGCGCCTCCATAAACCCACACGTTCTCCCAAAACGCCTGCTGATTGACTCGGCCACTCCCACCGCTCGAGGATCTGCCAAGGAGACTCGGAGCGTTGAATGATTTGGCTGTTCCAATTCTCTGAAGGGGACTAGTCTTAGCCCACACGACGCTGGGGGAGCAGGCTATGGGAGCAGTGACCGTTGATGGCGGTAAAGGGACAGTGGAACTTGCCGAGGGAGTTCTCCACCTCATATGGAAGCCCGGCACTGTTTTGGAAGCTGAGGATGTTCGCGCTGCGATAGCCACGGTGAACGAGATTGCTGAAGGCGTTGAGTACCCCATGCTGATTGACATCACGAATACTCAGTCTGTGACCCGCCAAGCCAAAGCGATGTTCAGCACCAAATGTGCTGCCTCGCGGATCGCCCTGCTCGGATCGAACCCTGTAAGTCGTGTCATTGCCAACTTCGCTATGGCCCGCCGGACTCGCCCTTGCCCCACGCGTTTCTTCGCATCCCGTGAAGAGGCTATGACCTGGTTCGTCCAGCCTCTTTACCCTGACTCTGTTGAGCGCACACTCAAAAGCTACAGAGGGCAGATTGGATCAGTAGGTGCTTGAGGTGCATGAACTGGCAGCTCGGGCACGAAAGGTTGCCGGGATCGCTGAAGCGGTTCAAGAAGCGGCAGCAACACTGACAGGGCGGCCCAGTGATGATTTTGAGGTGGTAGTGGCGTTTTAGCTGTATTGGCCATGCTCGTCGGACCGTTGCGTCCTTCCAGGTCCAACGGCTTTTGGGTGCTTCATTCGCTATTGCGCTGTTTTAGGCGCATGCTGAGCAAGACAACAGTGCCGAAATGGAGTCTTTGGTGGCTCCCTTTTTGACTGTTCTCGTGAAATCCCCAAGTCTGCTGGCCATGTGCATGCCGGTCTGGTGCTCCGATGGAGCCGTCATGCAGCCGGCGGTTTCCATTGTGGAGGGGTCCCCTGGCTGCTGACGATAGCCTGCCCTTAGCGGTTGCTAGACTTCCTAGCTAAATTATTGGCGGACATCACCTTGACCTCGTCGCTGCGGAAAGCACCGCGCCCGGGCTGTCTAATACCAGGGGTGTGTTTGGGCTTTAGTAACGAGGCCCGTCGACGGTTTGCGGTTTGGAAGGCGGGTGTTTCGGTGGAGTCCGTGCCGGTGGAGGATTGGTCCCAGGACGTTGCGTGTCTCGCGGACCTCCTTATTTCAGCCGATAACGTCAAAGCGTTTCTGGATGGGATGACCGTTCTCGGGGCGGCCGTAATGTCGCGATCGACCGGGACCCGCATTGAATGCGCAGTGACTCTGGGGCGCCGGAAGCGCACCGCGACGATCGGTGGCAGCAGCGACCAGGCGTTGCTGCTTGACCGGATAGAGCAGGCCCTTGAACAAGGACCGTGCATCGACGCCATGGACAGCGGCTGCCCGATTTTGCTTGATGATGCCCTGTCATCACCCCAATGGGGGGAGTACTGCGCCGCGTTGGCCGCGGCAGGGATGCGCAGCACTCTGGGCGTGCCGCTGGACATCGGGCAGGATGCCTCTGCTGTGTTGAATTTTTTCGCTCCCATGCCAGGAACGTTCACCCGCGAAGGCGTCGTCGATGCCCTGGCATTCGCCCGAATCGCCGGCAAAGCCCTCAGGGTGGCAATCAGGATCACCGCATCGAACGAGGCCGCCGGAGACCTCGATGCCGCTATGGAAAGCAGATCCATTATCGATACAGCTTGCGGAGTCATAATCTCCCAGAACCGGTGCACTCATGAGGAAGCGTTCCGTATCTTGAAGAAGGCTTCGAACGACCGGAACCAAAAGCTACGCGAGCTGGCTCAGGCGCTCGTCCAAGGAGTTGGGCTCTCCAAACAACCGGCCGCCCAGGAAAAGTAACCGAACTGCCGGGAGGCTCGTGTCCGGAGGTTGGGCGCATTCAGACGGGTCAGGGGAGCAGGTCGTCCACGGCCCAGTCCAGGAGGGTGAGCTCAAACGGGTGCGGTTTCAATGCTTCGTGCACGTAGGCGTCCAGCTCCAACCGGTCAGCGGTTCCACCTTCGGACCAGTACTTGATCCATAACCGTTCCAGCGTGACGTTGTCGTGTTCGAGCAGGTCCCGTGCTTTCTGCCGCGGATCGTTCATCTCCAGATATCCCAGTCCTATCGACGGGCCTCCTGCGCTAAGACTGAATCATCAGTCTCCTTATGAATTACGTTACAGGGGGCCGCTTCCCAGAACAACCGGCCGGCGAGGCCTAACGGACCTACCATTGGCTCATGGAACCCCTCGTACACGCTGACCAGATCCTGAGCCTCCACGAACTGGTCACCGGAACAGCCGACATCAAAGCCATCCTGCAGGGCGTGACAGGCTTCGCATCCACCGCGTTGACTCAGGCCGCGGGGGATCACATCGATTGTGCTCTGACCCTGCGCCGGCGCAAACGCACCGCAACGGTGGCCGGCAGCAGCGACAAAGCAGTCCTTCTGGACCACATCGAACAAAACCTCGGGCAGGGACCCTGCCTGGACGCCCTTGACCAGGGGAAGCCCCTGCTGCTGGATGACGTCGCCACGGACGTGTCCTGGCCTGAGTACAGTCGCGCGCTGGCCGCAGAGGGCTGTCGTAGTGCCTTGGGTGTTCCTATGGACTTGGGTGAAACTTCGGAAGCGGTTCTAAATTTCTTCGCGTCCAAACCCGGCCTCTTCACCCCGGGGGTCATCGATGAAGCCGCAGCTTTCGCGCACTTGGCCGGCAGCACCCTGCGTCTGGCGATCCGGATCGAAACCGTAGAACAACTCAACGCGGACCTGAAATCGGCGATGGCCAGCAGAACGGTCATTGACCTTGCCTCCGGCGCGATCATGGCCCAAAACCGTTGCACTCAGGAAGAAGCCTTCAAGCTCATCACCAAGGCATCAAGCCACCGGAACGAAAAAGTCCACAAAGTCGCCACCGACATCATCACAAAGCTGACCGGCGCAGCGGGAGCAACCCCGCACTTCGAAGACTAGAACCTCCAGCGCCCAACCCGATCCCCAACCATCCCACGGACGCACCGTGTTCCACTACCAAGGAAGTGGGACGGCCGAGAAACTAGTGGCAGAACCCTTATGGACCAATCGTTCGGAGCCAATTGGCGCCCTCTGCTCCAGACATAATGGCCTGATGGGCTATTCAGAAGTAGTATCCACGGCAGCTTTCCTACTGGCACTTTTTGTGGCCTGGCGGACGTGGCGCTGGGATAGGGCGGTCATCACGGTGTCCGGAACGCAATGGCTGGGTGGTCTGGGAACAGCAGAACTGGACAAAACTTCCTTTAGTGTCGAGATCTCCAACACGGGCAATCACGCCACACAGATTCTGTCTGCCTTTTGGCAGATCGAGGGAAGAGACTCCTCTCGGACAATCCCGGCCTCTCATGGCGGAGGAGGCATCGAGTCACTCTTCGAACCCCCGAGTTCGTCACAGGAGCCGGACTTGCCCTTTGTCCTCGACCGAAACCAGCAGAAATCCTGGGACTTCGAGATGAGCCTCGAGGGTCTAGGGGACTATGAAGCTATTACTCGAATGCGGCCGGCCGTGAAATTCATTTCGCGAAAGCGGGACCACTTGGTCTATGGGCCGTGGCAAAAGCCCAGACTTCCTTAGAGCGGTGAGGACTCAGCCCGTGACCAGCTAGGATCACGGAGCGCGGATACACAAGTGTTCTGGGTCTATATCCACCTTCGTACAGGCCATGGGGCCGGATGCGCGCTGCCAGCCCAACGCGATGGACTGAACACTCGGACGATGGAAGTATCCGCCTTGCCCAGTACGTCATGCTCGAGTATCTGCGTTGCTTGGGGGAGCGGCGGTACACGAAGAGCTGTGGATGTCTTGCGTTTGGGACGTTCGAATGCCCACCGGGTGGCGTGGGCCATGACTTCATGGTTGACCTCGGCAATTTCATGCAGCGTTAGGGGGGGGCGAGAGCTGTGGGGGAAAGCGGGTGATGGAACATTACCAAGAGGAGATTAGGCGCGAGTGGAAAAATGACTGCCCGGGCGTTCGCCAGTCCTGTCTTTTCTCCTCGGTTTTCACCGGGCCTGCCTAAGGGTAGGACAGGCAGGGGCAGGGGAACGAAAAATGGGACGAGCCGTCAAACATCTCTGCCCTAATTGGCTACGAGACCGCCGATTCGGCCCCGGGGGCTGCGCCGAAGCAGATTTTCCGCCGGCGAGTGTCCCATCGGAGATGTGCCGGTTCCAAGCAAGTGGAACGCCTTGCACCGCTGCAAGAGACCGGGAGTTAGGGTTTGCTTGCCAGGGCTAGGCGCGAAGAGTCCCCACGTTTTCCGCCACCTCGGAAATGCCAGTTACCAAGTTAAGGCCGGCGGATGTGCTCATTGACTTGGTTATGTTCTTGCGAGCTGCTCCTTCAAGACCGTAATGACGGTCGGCAGAGCATCTTCATCGAAGCCTTCTGTTCTGAGTTCGAATCTGTGCAGGAAATGATTCTCCCCTCCTTCCGTTTTGCCATCGCGGTGGCGCCTTACTTCTTCGACCTTCAGCAAGCCGAATAATTCCAAGGTTTTGCGGGCTCGTGAGTAGGGATCGCGGCCTATCCCGTAGTGGAGGAGTCTAGTTTCGGCTGGGATACTCACAAAGGGACCGGCCAGGCTACCTTTCCCACAAGCGACCATGAGAAGTACAGCGAGTTCGGAGTCCTCCAATACGTGGACCCAGGAATTCAAAATGAACCCGGACGGCAAGGTAGTCAAAGACTCCTTGGGGCCGGGTACTTTGTAGAGTTGTCGCTCCCCGCTGGAACCTCTCTCATCCAAAAGGTCATAATTTTCGAAGTCGCCTCGCTTGCCCTCGGACCTGGGAAATTGAATGAGTTCTGCGGTCTCCAAGCGCTTGAAGCTTGCCCTGACGGATCGGGCTCTCTTGTCCTTTGCTTCGAGCGTTGTCAGTCCGTGGCCTGCTCGCTCTGCGTCAGTTGCGACCAGATCGGTCCAACCGGGGCGGTCCGTGTTCGCCACGATGGGCAGCCACTGGGGATGCCCTCCAGCTCTCATGGTCTTTTGAGCAATTGCCAGGGCTGTGAGATAGATGCGGAGCGTTGAACCACGGCTTGATGAAATTTCAGTGCAAGGTGGGCGGAGTTCGCGCGGAGGAACCTTTCGGTCCGAGAACTCCCCTGCGGGCGCTTCTTGCCGGTAAATGAATTCGTGGCGCAGGCGGAACCCATGCATGAGCAGGGGTCCCTTCCCCTGAAGAGAGTCAAGTGTCCCGGCCGAGCGTTTGACCGATGCCCCGTAGTTGCCGCTTAGCCTGGCGAGCCTGGCTTTGTATGCCTGACGGTCCTTGGGCGTGGGAAGGCGGGAAAAGTCTAGGTTCACGATGCTCATTTTCGACGCCTTTCTACTTCTAACATTGAACGTCTAAAGCCGCATGGTAATCTTCTAGACATCTTCTTGATGACCTGTCTCACTTGCGGCTTTACCCGTCAGATCATTCTAGTGGATACACGCCACGATCGCCCATACAGTTCTACGTGTTTACCAGTTCGCCTCTATTCAGATATGTGCCACTTATGCCTCCAGAACTTCGCGCCTACCTCGATGAGTCCTCTGCTAACCGCTCAGAGGACTCCCAGGAGTACCTTGTGTGTGCTGCCGTAGTTCCTGATGACTCCGCTGAAGAGCTTCGGGAAAAGTTGCTGGCTTTGCGCCTTAAGGGGCAGATCAAACTGCACTGGACGGACGAAAGTGAAGCGCGCCGAAAGAAGATCGTTGCAGCTGTGAGTGAGCTGACGCCCATGTCCGCGGTCGTGACTCATGTGAGCAGGCGTCAGAATAAGACTGAACGATTCAGGCGGAAGTGCTTGGAAACGATCTACTACGAGCTTGCCTCCATGGGTGTCCAGGAAGTCATCTGCGAAGCGCGGATGCCTGCCCAGAACCAAAAGGACATCGCCCATATTGTGGCGCTCAGGGGTCAGAAAGTTGTCGATCGCGACTTCAGCATCAGTCATTGCCGCGGCGGCGACGATCCGCTTCTGTGGATACCTGACGTATTCCTGGGCGCCATCAACGCCAAGCACCTGGGGCAGGACGCCTACTACGAAGCATTGAAGGATCTCCTGATACTTGAGCGTAAGACGCCGGAGTCGGCTTAAATGCGAAAGACCCTAGATCCAGTCGTCCGGCTGGGGTTCAAGGGCCTTCTTCCCAATCCATCGCAATGGTGGGCAGTTATTACGATAGTCGGCCGCTGTTAGGTATGCAAGTGGAGGAGGGTCCGGAGCAGCTGCTTCGGCCGGCTAAGTGAGCTCCGGCGCCCCCACAAATTGTGAGTGCGGGATTACCCTCCAACGCTGTCCCATTTCCAGGGATGTGGGACCCGACCAGACGGGCTTTCCAGAGGCGCAATGCCGCAGCATCATCTACGCTACTTGTGGGCCAGCAAGCTGCGCGACAGGAGTTACCGTTGGTACCCGGGGAGTACCTGGATCCTGGTTGCGGGCCCGGTTGTCGCTGCGCTCCCTATAGTGGCTCTGATGGAGCTGATCATGACCAAATCCAGTGCGCTGTGATTCTGATCAGCTGACAGTAAAGGAAGAATGGAAGATGATTTCCGACGCTGAGCGACGCAACGATGCCGTTTATGCCGAACACAAAGCTGCAGTGGCAGCCGGGGAAAAACGCGTGCTCCGCAACACCAGCACCGGCGAGCTGCGCAGCTATCGGGGAGATGAAATCGGCTTTACACCTGGCCGAGGGCAGGCTCAGGTCAGTACTTGGTGGGGGATGGGGATTCTCGCGTTTTTTGCCGTCGTGCTCACTGTCCTATCGGTGCTTTTGTTGCTAGCTCCGTTGGGACAGGGGCAAAATCCAATGTGGGGTGCGCTGTTCCTGACCGCTCTGGCCGGTGGCTTCGCCTTCTATGCGATCACGCTGGCCCGCCAAGAGTACCGGGCAACGAAGCTCCGTAAACTGAGGGGCTCACCGAAGCCAAGCACGACCGGCAGGGTGGAGATTTAGCGCCGTGATTCACGGGGAAATGTCCGGATAGCCATTTTTGGTCCCTTGGAGATCCCGAGGCCACACGCCCTAGTGCCAAATCACGGTGACCACCATGGTCGCGTCGGCGGAGAGATGCGGCCCGGCGTGTCCGTCATCCAGAACACAACCCACCTCGAAGCCAGACTGGATGGTCGTTGACGAACACTCAGCCGAGGTGAAACCCAACAGATCCACCGGGAGGTCGTCTCCGACCCGGAGTTCGCTCATGGTGTTCTCTGCCTTC
This sequence comes from Arthrobacter sp. LFS091, assembly GCF_047977885.1. Taxonomy (NCBI): domain Bacteria; kingdom Bacillati; phylum Actinomycetota; class Actinomycetes; order Micrococcales; family Micrococcaceae; genus Arthrobacter; species Arthrobacter sp. LFS091. The sequence continues at coordinate 2,054 of NZ_JBFPFP010000015.1, read as the reverse complement.
CCAAAAGAATCTCGAGTTTTCGCGTCACGATTCGCTGCCTCCCCGCACTCTATCCGCAGAGGGGTAAAACTCAGCGCGTGGGGCAAGGGTCGCACTTCCAAGGGTGCAGCGCTGTCATGGCTCAGGCGACCTGCCTTAGCGGAGGGACGTCGGTTCCCGTCACTTTCGGACTGATAGACGAAGCCCACCGATGGGGGACCGGTGGGCTTCAAAGCGACGGTTTTGCTTGCAGGCTTCCAACATCAAATGGACTATAGAGCGCCGGTCACTAGAAGTCGTCAGGACTCTCACGGCCAACTCGTCCATAGGACCGAGGCTATTTAGACGATCATCCCGGGTCAGCAGGTCCAGGATGTTTGAGGTGGGGTAGTTGCTGCTCCGTTGGTCCTGCTGAGTTCTCACGGTTCCTTGCGTTCGCCTTTGTCCGCCGGGGCGTCGTCCGGGTCCACGACAGGGGAGAAAGCATCGGCGGGAATGTCTCCTTCTCGCGGTTCCTTGTCGGGGTCGGAGAGGCTGTCGCCTGGAACTTCACGCATGCGGACACCATATGCCTGATGAATGAGCATGTCCACGGATCAACCGAGGTTAGTGCCCACGCTCGGCTGAAGCACGCATCTCTCGGACACCTTTGGCGCGGCCTCCTGGCCGGGGTTGCTTTCGGCACCATCCCCTTGGGTCCGTCAGGGGGGTGGGGTCATGCACCATGGGCCATGAACCATCAGAGCGCACGGAACTGGCGAATCGCCCGGTAGCTGCCAAGCGGGAAGCGCGACTGAGCATTCCACAGCATAATCCGGCGACCCAGCAGATGCTTGTGGTGGGCAAACGCCGGGAAGAAGCCGAAGCCAAACTTCAGCTGCGCCTCCATAAACCCACACGTTCTCCCAAAACGCCTGCTGATTGACTCGGCCACTCCCACCGCTCGAGGATCTGCCAAGGAGACTCGGAGCGTTGAATGATTTGGCTGTTCCAATTCTCTGAAGGGGACTAGTCTTAGCCCACACGACGCTGGGGGAGCAGGCTATGGGAGCAGTGACCGTTGATGGCGGTAAAGGGACAGTGGAACTTGCCGAGGGAGTTCTCCACCTCATATGGAAGCCCGGCACTGTTTTGGAAGCTGAGGATGTTCGCGCTGCGATAGCCACGGTGAACGAGATTGCTGAAGGCGTTGAGTACCCCATGCTGATTGACATCACGAATACTCAGTCTGTGACCCGCCAAGCCAAAGCGATGTTCAGCACCAAATGTGCTGCCTCGCGGATCGCCCTGCTCGGATCGAACCCTGTAAGTCGTGTCATTGCCAACTTCGCTATGGCCCGCCGGACTCGCCCTTGCCCCACGCGTTTCTTCGCATCCCGTGAAGAGGCTATGACCTGGTTCGTCCAGCCTCCTTTTTCCTGACTCTGTTGAGCGCACACTCATCTCGCCGCGGCACTCCGCGTTGATTCAGGCCGCCGCCCCAGGACCGATGGGCGCGTCATAACGTGCACTTCCACCGCTCAGCCGCAAGACCATGAAATGCCCGCCCGTCGGCAATATCGAACTGACAGGAGATGCCCTGGAGATCCCCGGTGAAGGCCTGACCCTGATCGCCTACACCGCCGAAACCGGCAGCCACGCAGACAGCTGGAACGCCGCGGCACCAACGACAAGCAAGCCCCTCCCGTCAACATCGTCGTCTGCGGTGGACCTGCAGGAATAACTACGGAACCGCCCGGTTTTGTGGGCAGAATGGGCTTATGTGCGGCAGATACACGATGTCCAAAGCAACGAGCGATCTCCTGAGTCACTTCGAGGCCAAGGAGGTGGAGGGCAGCCCTCCGGGGCCGAGCTGGAATGTTGCACCTACTCAGAACGTGCCGATCGTGGCCGAACGCCTGGATGAGGGCACCCTTGACCGGCGGCTGCTGATCGCCAAGTGGGGTCTGGTGCCGTCCTGGGCCAAGGATGCGAAGATCGGTTCCAAGCTCATCAATGCCAGAAGCGAATCAATCCTGGAGAAGCCCTCGTTCCGGTCGGCTGCGGTCAAACGCAGAGCCATCGTGCCGGCTGAG
>NZ_JBFPFP010000014.1:0-36929 GCF_047977885.1 Arthrobacter sp. LFS091 | reverse complement strand
CCCCCACCCCCCCCCACCCCCCGCCCCCCTCTCAAACCCCCCCCCCCCCACCCACCCACACCCCCTCCCCCCCCCCCCCCCCGCCCCCCCCCCCCCGGCCCCCCCGCCCGCCCCCCCCGCCCCTGTCCGCCCGCCACTACAGGACTGGGGGCAGAAAAGAATCCCAAGGACGAAACATGCCAACAACAGCAACCCAAACGGAAACATTTAATGAGGCTGTCGCCCGCATCCGCAACGGCGGCCACCTGTCGGAAGAGGCTGACCAGCTTCTGGGACAACTGACGCAGGACGAGAAACTATGGCTCCTCGACGGCGACGCCGAGTTCTGGTCCGGCATGGCAGAGATGAGCGCGGGATATAACCGCAGACCTATCGTCATGGGCGAAATCGCCCGGCTCGGAATCCCCGGGCTGCGGTTCAGCGATGGCCCCCGCGGCGTCGTGATGGGCGAGTCCACCGCTTTTCCCGTGTCCATGGCCCGCGGAGCGACCTGGGACCCTGAGCTGGAAGAGCAAATCGGCGCGGCCATCGGTCGGGAAATGCGCGCACAGGGCGCAAACTTCTTCGGCGGCGTTTGCATCAACCTTCCTCGCCACCCAGCCTGGGGCCGGGCCCAGGAAAGCTATGGTGAAGACCCTTACCTGCTGGGTGAATTCGGCGCCGCCCTCGTCCGGGGCATCCACCCGGACGCGATGGCCATTGCCAAGCACTATGCCCTGAACTCGATGGAGAACGCCCGCTTCAAAGTCGACGTCAAGGCCGACGACGCCACACTGCACGAGGTATTTCTTCCGCACTTCCGCCGGGTCGTCGAAGCAGGCGTCGACGGCATCATGACCTCCTATAACTCCGTAAACGGCGAATGGGCCGGCCAAAACGAAACCCTCATGGAGGACATCCTCCGGCGCCAGTGGGGCTTCGACGGCGTGACTCTGTCCGACTTTGTCTTCGGGCTCCGCGACGCCGCACTGTCGCTGCGGGCCGGCCTGGACGTCGAAGCGCCCATGCGTCAACAACGAGCCCACCGGCTGCCCGCAGAGCTGGAATCCGGCCGCGTCACCTGGGACCATGTAGACCGGGCAGCGCGACGCATCCTCCGCACCCAGCTCGCCCATTACGCCGCCAGGAACATCGAGGAACCCGGCCCCGACGTCATCCTCAGCAAGGAACACCGCGCCCTGGCCCGAAAAGTCGCCGCCACATCGATGGTGCTACTAAAGAATGAGCCCGTCGACGGAACACCCTTGCTGCCCCTGAAGGCAGACGAGATTGCGTCCGTGGCCCTGATCGGGCGGCTCACCAACCTGCCCAACACCGGGGACCAAGGATCCTCAAACGTCCGCTCGCCCGAGGTTGCCACCGCCCTGGACGGCATCAGAACTGCGATCCCGGCAGCCAGCATCCTCTCGGTCCTGGACGATGATGCCGACGCAGCCGCAGCAGCTGCAGCCCGAGCTGACATCGCCGTCGTAGTCGTCGGCTACACGGCGCAGGACGAAGGCGAATTCATCGGTTCAGAAGGCATGTCTGACCCCGCCATCCTCGCCGTGTTTCCCCCCTTGCCCGAGGGTTTGGATCCGTCGGACCTGTCAGGAGCAGCCGGGGCCATGGGCACCGCTGAGGGCGGCGACCGCGAAAGCCTTCGGCTTCGCCCCATCGATGAGGCCATCATCAAGGCGGCGGTACAGGCCAATCCCCGCACCATCGTCGTAATAGTCACTGCCGGTGCTGTCATCACCGAGGCCTGGCGCTCAAAGGTGCCCGCCCTGCTGATCGGCTGGTACAGCGGCGTCGAGGGAGGACACGCCCTGGCCGACGTCCTGACCGGCGCAGTGGATGCCAGCGGCCGACTGCCCTATTCGATCCCCACCACAGAGGAACACCTGCCCTACTTCGACCGTGGTGCCAGCAGCATTACGTATGACCGATGGTTCGGCCAGCGGTTGCTGGACCGCGACGGGCGCTCCGCCGCATTCCCCCTCGGCTACGGACTCTCCTATACAAGCTTCAAGACCACAGAACTGTCCGTTACTAGTGTATCGGGGGAGTCTTTGGCAGCCTCCGTCCGCGTTACCAACACCGGCAACCGCGCCGGCCGTCATGTCGTCCAGCTCTACGCCACGACCAAGGCGGAAGACTTCCCCTCAAGGGTTCTGATCGGTTTCACGCCCGTCCACCTGGAATCAGGCCAAACAGCCACCGTCACGGTGGAAGGTTCCCTGCGGCCCCTGCAGCGCTGGGTAGACGGCGGTTTCTCCTGGGCCGCCGCCGAAGCAACCCTGGAAGCAGGCGCCTTCTCCGGCGACCCAAACGCTGCCACTGCTTCACTTCACCTGCCCTGAGCAACCCGTCAACGACCGACGGAACAATGACACGCAAGGAAAACAACGATGCAGAAAATATCCTTCAATCACGGCTGGGGTGTCCGCCGCCAAACCAGCCCCTTCCTCGAGATCATGGGCCAGGCCCAGGCGCCGGTTCCGGTCACGCTGCCCCACGACTGGCTAATTTCCCAGCCCCGCTCCGCCAACAACCAGCCGGGGGGCCTCACCGGATACTACGGCGAAGACGTCATCGAATACGTCAAGACCTTCCACGCGCCGGAGGGCTACCGGGAAGGGCGGGTCGAGATCCAGTTCGACGGCGTCTACCGTGGCGCGATGATTTACGTCAACGACACCTTCGTCGGCCAGCGTCCGTACGGATACATCCCCTTCTCGGTCCGGATTGACCCCTACCTGCGCGACGGCGACAACGAAATCCGAGTGGAGTGCCGCAACCACTTCGACGCCCGTTGGTACTCCGGCTTGGGAATTTACCGGGACACTCACCTTCTTGTCGGCCCGCCCCTGCACGTTGCACGGAACGGCGTCAAAATCCGCACCATCAGCGCCGATGCAGAAACAGCGGTCATCGGGGTCATCACCGAGCTCCAAAACGACTCCAAGGAACTGCACACCGTCAAGGTCGTCACCGAACTCGTGGACAAGTCCGGCGCGGTCGTCTCGGCCGAGTCGGCTTCCCTTGCGGTACGCCCGCTGGAGTCCGCGCGGCTGCGCCAGCAGTTCACTGTAGACGCTCCTGAGCGCTGGAGCGTCGACTCCCCGTCGCTATACACCTGCCGGACCCGCCTGGAACCCAGCAACAGCGCTGGCGAAACCGTTGAAACCAGCTTCGGCATCAGAACGCTGGAGTGGGACGTGCGGCACGGCATGCGCATCAACGGTGAAACAGTGAAACTACGCGGCGGCTGCATCCACCACGACAATGGCCTGATCGGCGCCGCCACCATCGCCCGCGCCGAGGAACGCCGCGTTGAACTCCTCAAAGAGGCCGGCTACAACGCCATCCGCTCCGCCCACAACCCCGTCAGCGCCGCAATGCTCGACGCCTGCGACAGGCTCGGCATGCTGGTCCTCGACGAGTTCACCGACGGCTGGACCTCCTCCGGACTCGGCTTCGGCTACGGCGTAGACATGAATGAATGGTGGCGCCGCGACCTCACCGAGATGCTGGAGCGGGACTACAACCACCCAAGCGTCATCATGTACTCCATCGGCAACGAGGTCTCCGATACCGGCAACACCTGGGGCGCCATCCACGGCCGGGACATGGTCGACTTCATCAAAACCCTTGATGACACCCGCCCCGTCACTAACGCCATCAACCCCATGATGACCGTTCTCCACGACCTCAAAGCCCAGGTCGGTCAGCAGGCCGACGACGCCGGCGGAGTCAACTCCTTTATGCGCGACTTCGGAGAATTGACAAAGGACCTGGTCGCATCCGACCTCGCCACAGAGCGGCTCGAAGAAGCGATGTCCCAGGTAGACATCCCAGGCTACAACTACGCCTACGGCCGCTACGAGCTGGACATGAAACAGCACCCCCAGCGGCTGCTGGTCGGCACAGAGGGCCTGCCCAACAAGCTCGATGAAGTATGGGACTACGTCAAACGCCACCCTCAGGTCATCGGGGAGTTCAGCTGGACGGCCTGGGAATACATCGGCGAAGCTGGCCTCGGGGCGGACAAGCCCGCCGAAGAAGGTTTCTTCGGGAACTACCCTTGGCGCCTGTCCATGACTGCCGACCACGGCGTCACCGGCCAGCGCCGTACGCTCTCCTACTGGCGTGAAGTGGTCTGGGGGTTGCGGACCACACCGTACATCGCAGTCCACCGACCCGACATCGCCGACAAGGAAAGCCTCAAAGCCTCCCTATACACCTGGAGTGACAGCGTCAGCAGCTGGGCGTGGGGCGGCTACGAAGGCACCCCGATGACCATCGAGGTGTACTCCGATGCCGAGGAAATTGAACTGCTCCTCAACGGTCAGAGCGTCGGCCGCGCCCCGGCCGGTAAAATCAACCGGTTCATGGCAGTTTTCCAGGTGGACTATCAGCCCGGCGAGCTCGTCGCTGTCGCCTATCGCAACGGCCAGGAGACAGCTCGCGAAATTCTGCGGTCCGCCACGGGCACTATCGGGCTGAAAGCAACACCGGACCGGACCGAAATCCGCGCCGACGAAAACGACCTCGCCTTCGTCACCATCAGTATCGCCGACGACGCCGGCATCATTGACGTTCTGGACAATGCGGCTGTGACGGTGACAGTCAGCGGCAACGGCGTCCTCCAGGGTCTTGGCAGTGCCGATCCAAAATCGGAAGAGGACTATGCGTCATCGGTCTGCACAACCTTCCTCGGCCAGGCGCTTGCCATCATCCGCCCGACCGGTCCGGGAGAGATCAGGGTCAGCATCGAGTCCGAGAAGTTCGTGGCGGTGGAAACAATCATTAAGGCCATCTAAGCGCTGCATCTGGCGGCACTGCCTTGACCAGGGATACGGGAAGAGGCAGCGCCGCTAGCGGTGACTTACAGGAAGATGCGGGACCCATCTGCCATGGACCCGCCACCCACCTGTTATGCCCAGGCGTTCCGCCCAAAGCCTTAAACCGAGGGGCCTGGGATCCGGTACTGTCGGATTCCAGGCCCCTAGCAATATTTAAGCTCTCTTTATTCGCTGCAGGGTTCTTTTCAGGCGCCCGCGGCGACAAGCTGGTCGTGCGTCTGGGGGTGGTGGCTTAAAAGCCCGCCATCGACAGAAATGATCTGCCCGGTGATGTAGGCAGCGGCGGGGGAGGCAAGGAACGTGACAACCTCCGCCAAGTGCTCCGGCGTGCCCAGATACGGGGTTAGGGTATGCCGGCCCAGAATCTCGAGTGCGTCGTCGGTAATTCCACCCTTGGCTGATGCGCTCAGCGTAAAGCCAGGGCACACGGCATTGCATCGGATTCCCTGCCGGCCGTACTGGGTTGCGGTGTAAATGGTGAGCGCATTGATTGCCGCTTTGCAGGCACCGTAGGCCACCCGCGTGATGTCACCGCCCAGGGCGGAGACGGAGGATGTGTTTACAATCGCCCCTCCTCCGTTCTGCAGCATGAGCTTCACGGCGTGCTGGGAGGCAAGGGCATAACCCCGGACATTGATGTTGAACATTGCATCCCACACGTCGATCTCCAGATCGATAAGGGTGGTGTCTTTCGCCAGGACGGCGGCGGCATTGTTGTGCAGGATATCGACGGTACCGTAGGCAGAAACCGCACGCTCAAACAAGGTCTTGATACTGTCCGGATCACTGAGGTCCAGACGATGTGCGATCGCTTCGCCTCCTGCTGCGCTAATCTCTTCCGCCAACGCCTGCGCAGCATCTTCTTCGAGGTCCGCGACAACCACCTTTGCCCCCCTCCCGGCCATCATGCGCGCGGTGGCTCCACCAATGCCTACCCCAAGCTGCCGCAACGTTGCACCTGTAACGACTGCGACTTTGCCTGCAAGGTCCAGACCGGTGGTTGCTGCTGTATTCATCCGAATCTCCTTTTGAAGTGGTTATGGACGCGGCGGATGTTCTGAGGAACCGCCGACGCCCGTTCGAGCCGTTCAGCCGATCAGTGCCTTAACCCGGTCCGCGACCATGTCAATGGTCCGGGTTGGGGAAAGACGTCCGAGGCGGTCAACGCCGCGGGCGTCGGCACCTATGAGGACACGGAACGATTCGGACGCGACCGCGTCGACGATCTGCCGTCCGGCATCCAGGGGTGACGTTGTTTTCGGTGGTTTCCCATTCGGCAGCGTCAGTTTTGAGGTGTCGAGGGTCACTCCTGAGTTCCCCAGAATGTCCGTTCCGACACCGCCGGGAAAGACGACGGTGACCTTGAGGTTGGTATCCCGCAGTTCCGCGTAGAGCGTCTCGGTGAATAGCTTCACGGCCGCCTTACTTGCCCCGTAGGCGCCTTGGCCCGGGGAGGGAACGAGTCCTCCCATGCTGGAGACGTCAACAAGACTGGCAGTCGGGCGTTCGAGCAACGTGGGGAGGAACGCCTTGACCATGTACACGGTGCCCCAGAAGTTGACGGACATGACCCGTTCAATTTCCTCGATCGATAGTTCCATGAGGGGAACAAACCGGTGGATGATCCCAGCTACGTTGATCAGGCCATCTATCTGGTTGTGCTCCTTGAGAAGTTCTTCAGGGAGTGTCTGCACGGCTGCGCGGTCCGTGATGTTCACGGTGTGCAACGACAGCGCACCGGCGGGTGCGCCGGCAAGGGAGGCAGTTTCCCTTAAGGCGGACTGATTGAGGTCCACAGCCGCGACGCGCGCTCCCCGTCGCAGCAGTTCGAGAACGACTTCGCGCCCGATGCCGTTGCCGCCACCGGTAACCGCGAAAACCTTGTTCTTTAATTCCATTGATAAAATCCCCTTTGAAGATTCCTGGGTATGTCTCTCCGGCCGGGTGGTTGCTTCTGAGTCGTGTAGCGCCCGGTCCCGAGAACGCTGCCAGGACGATTGTGCTGAAGCCTTCCGGAGCCTGGTCGCTGCTGGTTTGGTTGGGAGTTGCCGAGTTTGCGCTTACCTTTTCCGAAGCAGTGCGTGCAGCGCCAGGACAGGATGCATATATTTCCCGGGCTGGGGAAAATTTAGCCGCGCTGGCCTTGCAAGTCAACCCGGGTACAGCAAGCCGGCGGGATTCCGCGTAGCCCAGGGCGGCCGCCGGGGCCGCTGGGCATTGACGAAATCAGGCGGGTGCGTCTACAGTTTTTCCCGCATGGGAAAAACTTGCCGGCGATTCCCAGAGAGTAATTTCAAACTGCGGCGACGCAGAGCGACTGGGATGTGCCTGTAGCCAATGTGCCCGGTGATGGCTCCGCCTAGATGGACTGGCCCGCTGTGGGGAACTGGTTCGCAAGGCGGTGTGAAATGGCCGCCGGGTTCCCGCGGACTGTCGGGCAATACTGAAGCGCCTGCACCCTGCCTCTACTCACCCCCCAAAGGAGCGGACATGACGACAGAGTCGCCGAATTCATCGCAGGATCCGATCCGCGTCGGTGTGCTGGGAGCGGCCACCATCGTGAAGGAGGCACTCCTGCGCCCAAGTTCACGGGTCGACGGGATCCAGGTAACTGCCATAGCGGCGCGGGTCCCGGAACGTGCGGCCCATTACGCGGCCAAGCACCACATAGCCAGGGTGCATTCGTCATATGCGCAACTGTTGGATGATCCGAACATCGATGCCGTGTATATCCCTCTTCCCTCTGCTCTGCACGCTCAATGGATTGTAGAAGCCCTAAGCGCGGGAAAACATGTGCTCTGCGAAAAGCCGTTTACAAGCAACGCAACGGCGGCGGAGGAAGTGGCATCAGTTGCTGCGACGTCCTCCTTCGTCCTGATGGAGGCTTACCACTCGCATTACCACCCGCTGCGGAAAAGACTGCACGAGATTCTTGAATCGGGCGAGTTGGGGGAGATCTGGCGTGCAAATGCCTATGCCTGTGCCCCAATTCCGCCTGGAAGGGATATACGGTGGAACTTCGCTTTAGGCGGTGGCGGTCTGCTCGACCTCGGCTACTACCCGTTGAGGCTGCTTCGCGACTTGTTTGGCGAGGCCAGCGAGGTACAGGCCACTGCAAAGACGCGGGGAGCCATCGACGCCCGGCTGGAAGGGCAGCTGACCCATGTCGGGGGAGTCAAGTCGACGTTGATGTCCTCGCTCTGGTCCAGGACCCTGCTGGCCTCGCGTCTCGAAGTTCAAGGCTCCAAAGGCCGTATGCGTGTCGGCACACCCACTCACCCGCAATTGGGCGGAAAAATCCGCATAGAAGGTATTTGCGGCTCGCGCACGGAACGTCCGGACCGGCGTTCTACATACGACTACCAGTTGGAAGCCTTTAGAGATGCAATACGTGGCGGGGTGGTCCAGACGGGCGCCCGCGAAGCTGTTGCCCAGTTGCGGGCAATCGACGCCCTTTACGAGGCAGCGGGACTTCCTGTCAGACCATCCAGCCCTGTCAGAGCACTCAAGTAGCCACCATGGCCACCCGAAACACCCTTAGCCCACAGCAGGAGGCCACCGTCGACGCCGCAGCTGATCACAAGAGGCCTTGCGGCAGGGGACAGTTTGCAGACAAGACGATCATTGTCACTGGTGCTGCAGCGGGGACCGGGCAGGCAACGGCACTGCATATAGCCAGCCAGGGGGGTCGCGTCATAGCCGTGGATATCAATGAGGAACGTCTCGACTACCTGGTGGCACAAAATCCCGGCTTGGACCTGGTACCCGTTCCGGGCGATGTTGCCAGCATTGAAACCGTCGCGGTGGCCGTTGCTGCTGCTGGGCAGGTGGACGGGTTGGCGAACATCGCCGGTGCCGTCGATAACTTCGCCCCTATTCACGCCATCGACGATGAGCTGTGGGAACGAGTCTTTCAAGTGAACGTCACAGCTCCGATGCACCTCACCCGCGCAGTTCTGCCGATGATGTTTGCTGCTGGGCGCGGGTCCGTCGTTTACATCGCTTCCGAGCCGGGGTTGATTGAATCCTCGGCGGGGGCTGCCTACACCGCCTCGAAATATGCTGTGCTCGGGTTGACCAGAAACTCGGCCTTGGCTTTTGGCGGCCAGGGCTTGCGCTTCAACGCCGTATCCCCCAGTCCCTCCCTGCCGGACGCTTCTTTGCTGCGCTCACATGGCATCCTGAAAGGACTTCGTACACCAAGGATGCTGACTCCGTCGCTGCCTCCAACCGCTGTGCAGGTTGCCGAGCACATCAGCTTCCTACTCAGTGACGAAAGCTGTGAGATAAATGGAGCCCTTATTGGCACCGATGGCACCTGGAGAAAGATTTAGAGGAGGCGCTGGCGGTCGGAGACCACCGGCCCAGAACAAGGTAGGGCCTCAACGTAACAGGGGTAAGGGAACACTGCTTGCGCAGCTACAGGGCGAAAATAGTGCAGTTGAGCACGTGTTCCTCCCCGGGTAGAAGTCGGATTAGGTCCTTTCCGCTGTTGAAGGCATTCGGGGGGCAGCTCATTGGTTCTACAGCCAGACCCAACCGGGTGGACAGGGGTGGTGTACGGTCGGCCGTGTGCAGTTGAAGCCACGGGCAGCTGCGGTCCCAGGACATTCCCACCCCAACACCGGTAGGATCCCAGAGCGTCAGCCCGGCGCGGCCGGAATCGTCGAAGTGAAGTCCCGTAAATGCGTGGTCCATGACCGTCGAACCGATGGGCCGGGGATCGCCATAGTCGAAGGCATGGCCGTGCACGGCGCGCTCCCCGGTCGGTAGCAGCCGGTCTGCGGTGACGTCGAGGAACCGCTCAGCACCAAACTGCAGAATCCACTGGTCCAAGGGAGACGGTCCGGCGACCAGATATGGGTGGGGACATGCGCCGTATGGAGCCGCGGATGTACCCGTGTTTTTGGCGGTCAAGGCGATCTTAAGGCCCTCAGGTGTCAGCTGGTACTCGGCAGTCAACTGCAGGCTGAACGGATATCCCTTAGAGGCAGAAACAGTCGTGGCGAGAATCACCGCCATGTCCTCGTGGAGCACCGGCTTCCACGCCCTGTCGAACACCAGGCCGTGCAGGGCGTTGCCGCGGGCCTCCTCGTTACGCGGCAGTTCCAGGGCGGTGCCGTCAAAGGTGTAGCGCCCGTCCGCAATGCGGTTTGGCCAGGGCGATGCGATGATTCCCCTATAGTCCGGAGTTGGATGTCCCGTGCGGGAGGGAAGGACCAACTCCCTTCCGCTGAACCGCAGGTTCAGCAGCGTGGCTCCTGCTGCACTCACGGTGGCAGTGTAGCTGCCGGATCTGATCGCGTACTCGTTTACCGTTGCGTCCGACATATACATCAGGCGTCAACGCGTGCATAGCCGCGGTACCTGGAGAGCACCTGCGCAGTGTCTGCAACTGCGCTACGTTCGACAACCTTCAGTGGCCAGTCAGGAGAGCTCCCCGTTAGGGCTGCGGCAGCCTGGCGCGCCGCCCCGACGGCGACGTATTCGCCGGGCTGGGGGATGGTGATACCCATACCCAATAGCTGAACTGCAGCTTCCTGGAGGGCTGTCCACCAGTGATCGGGGTGGACCTCCGTGCCCTCAGGGTGGGGCGCCCGGCCTTGACGGACCAAGGCGCCGGTGGCGGAGTCGCGGATGACCACTTTGCACGACTGGGTGGAGCTGTCGATCCCGGCTACGAGAGGCATGCGTTTTGTTCCTTTGGCGAACCGGCACCGGGCCCTGCAAGCAGACCTTGCGGAGCCCGGTGTCGGGACTGTGGTGGGTGGGTGTGGCCTAGCGGGAGCCGAGCAAGTGCTCGATGGCCAGCTGGTTGAGTCGGACGAAGGCGAAGGAGCGCTCGGCGGCCTTGTCGGCGTCGAACGTTTCGAACGCGCTGGCGTCAGCGAGCAGGTCAGCGGTGCTCTCGCCGGCATTCAAGGTGGGCTCACCCAATTCGAAGACACCTGAGGCGGCAAGGGCTTCCTGGACTTCCGGATCTGCCCGGAAGGCCAGGGCGCGTTCCTTCAGCAGGAGGTACATGGACATGTTGGACTTGGCTGATTCCCAGACGCCGTCGTAGCCGTCCGTGCGGGATGGCTTGTAGTCGAAGTGCCGGGGGCCGTCGTACTTGGGTCCGCCGTTGGGGAAGCCGTTCTCCAGGAGGTCCACGGTGAAGAAGGCGCTGGTCAGGTCGCCGTGGCCGAAGACGAGGTCCTGGTCGTACTTGATGCCGCGCTGGCCGTTGAGGTCGATGTGGAAGAGCTTGCCCGCCCACAGTGCCTGGGCAATGCCGTGGGTGAAGTTCAGCCCGGCCATCTGTTCGTGGCCCGTCTCCGGGTTCAGGCCCACAATGTCGCCATGCTCCAGTTGGGCGATGAACGCCAGGCCGTGGCCGACGGTGGGGAGGAAGATGTCACCGCGCGGTTCGTTCGGCTTGGGTTCCAGCGCGATCCGGAGGCCGTAGCCCTTCTCCTTGATGTAGCCGGCCGCGGTGTCCACGCCTTCCTTCATGCGGTCCAGGGCCGCCGAGAGGTCCTTGGATCCGTCATATTCGCTGCCTTCGCGGCCGCCCCACATGACGAAGGTTTCCGCACCAAGCTCGGCGGCGAGGTCGATGTTGCGCAGGATCTTGCTCAGGGCGAAGCGGCGGATCGAGCGGTCGTTCGAGGTGAAGCCGCCGTCCTTGAAAACAGGGTGGCTGAACAGATTGGTGGTGACCATGGGCGTCTTCAGGCCGGTCTCAGCCAAAGCCGCCTTGAAGTTCTTGAGGATGAGGTCCCGTTCGGAGGCCGAGGCATCAAACGGAATCAGGTCGTTGTCGTGGAACGTGATGCCGTAGGCGCCAAGCTCACTGAGCTTGTGTACTGCCTCCACCGGGTCCAAGGCCGGGCGGGTCGCTACACCAAAGGGATCGGCGCCGGTCCAACCGACAGTCCAGAGTCCAAAGGTGAAGCGGTCCTGGGGTGTGGGGGAGGTAGTCATATTGCGTCCTTGGAGTAAAGGGGGCTGCTGCGGCAGCAAAATAGTTTATGACCTGAACTATATTGATGACCCGTGTTAGGGTCAATGTCAGTCCGGGCACGCGTGGAGGAGTCAACTGGCGATGACATCAATGGATGCTGGTATCCGGGGCGCTGGCCGGGCTGGACATATCGAGGCTGTACGGGTGGATCTCGGCGCGGGTGCTTGGCAGTATGGCTGAAACCTGACCTGCCAGTCGTCGCAGCCGCATTCAGATTCCCGCGCTGGCCGGGCTGGCAAAGGCCTCCATTTCAGGCCTTGCGCTCGGCCAAATCTCAAATGGCCTTATCGCTGAGGTGAGCTAAATCAACAGTCGCAGGGCCGGCCGAGAGTGGAGCTGGAGTTGAAACCCAACAAAGCCGTCCACGGCGCAGAAATTAACGTTGACTACCTCAAGTTAGTGTCGTCAGTCTGGCCGGGACCCTGTTCTTGCGTAAGGTCCGAGGACGCGAGAACCCGGGTCTGGCCCTCTGAAATGAGGCCAATGCCGCAGCCCCGGCCGAAAAGGGCCATCAATCCGACATCCATTCAATGTTCGTTTTAGGTGGGGTGGGTATCGGCGGCGGTCTCGTTATCTGCCGTGAATTTCTCAGCGCTGATCGCCACGCCGGCGGGGTGGGTCACGTAGGGATTGATTTTTCTGACTGCCTGGTGCGGTGGGAGGGGATCCCTGTAAAGGATGACCGGACGGGACGCCATCGCCCACGTCGCCAGCTCGCGTGACATGCAGCCCGATGCAGCCGCTCATTGACTTTGTCCGTACTACTGGGGTTACTGCTGAAGGGGTGAGGTGCGGGCCCTGTCGGTGGTTGAACGGCAGCTTCCTGTCATGGCTTGACCGGGGCATCCTCGGCGCGGGTCGCACTTGCACGTTGGTGATCCTAGGCGGGCACCTCGCCGTTCTTGATCCCTTGCTGAGAATTCATTTCGGGAACGTGCTGGTATCGGCATTGGGGAGTACAGGGGCTTTGTTGGGTTCGGCAGCCTGGCGCTTAGGTCAGCGTGGAGGTGCCGCATACCCTGCTGCGGTAATCTCCGGGCATTCTTTCGAGTGATGATCAAGACGGTGACGCCAGATTTTCTTGGCGCCACCGTCTTTAGAGCGATTCGGTCAGAAGCTAAGGCCGGGGTGCGTTAGCTGGTTCACCAAGGCTTTCGCAACTGCTGCATGGCCGGCTTCGTTCGGGTGCATCATGACGAAACCCTTGGAGAAGTCATACCCTGTGACCCACGGATCAGTTGAGCACGCATCGTGGCCCTGGCTGTCCTTGGATACGGCGACGAGTTCGGCTCCAGTCTGCTGCGCGGCGTGCTTCGTGGCAAGGCTCATTCCGCGGGCCACATTCAAAAGGAACTTCTGACGCTGTTGAGGAATGGGCACAGCAGGACAGGGCATCCCATTGTCGGGGAGAACGGACAGGTAATCCACAAGGACGACCCGCGCGCGTGGAGCCTTCTTCTGGACAGCGTCCACGGTCGCGGTCAGGGCATCCTGGATGCCAGCAAGGCGGGCTTGCACTACTGCATCCGTCACGGGAGTGCACAAACCGTACACCTTCAGCTGGTTGCTGATCACGCTCTGAGGATTTGCGGCGAGGTCGCCTAGGCAGGCTTCGGCCATCAAGTTGCCAACGTAGTTAACATCGTTGCCGCCAACGGTGATGGTCACCAGATCTGTGTCAGCGGTGACGGCGTTAATCTGCAGCTCGCCGGTTTGGCTGGAGCCGTTCCAGCTCCAGATCTGCTGGGGCGTAGCCGCGATATTTGGAATAGACGCACCTCCGCATGTCGCGTTAGTCAGGTTTAAGTGAAGCTGCTCAGCCACGAGATATGGATAGGCGATAGTGGTCCGTCCGCATCGCCCACCAGAATCCGCGGGATCCGCAGGTCCCAGGCTCCCGCCGGCCGCGTAGGAGCTGCCAAGCGCAACATAGCGGGCAGTCGGCTCAGGCGCAGGGAGGGGCGCGGCGTTGGCAGGCAGGGGTGCGCAGAAAGTGGTCAGGGCGGTGACGGCGCAGGCGGCGGCCACCTTGCGGACAGCACCGAGGCGTGCAGGCATAGATCTATCTCCTTGGGATTGCCGAGCTCCAGTCGCTACTTCGCGATCTTAATTGTTCCCGGGTGGGGAAAATTTAGCTCGCTGTTGGGGCATCGTCAAGGGCCTGGGGGGTAGGTAAGCATCAGCACTGGACCTGGCGGCGCTGAGAGGGCAGGAACTATCACCGCAGGAAGCGGGTGCACTTTTTATCACCTGGCTATTGCTTTTTTCCCGCAGCGGGAATATTGTTTTGCGAATGCTTCCGCGGGTAGATGTCCGCGGCGATCAACGAAGGAGTTGTACATGGGACCTGTGAATGCAGCCCAAGGAGCGGCCGGTGCTCCGTCTGTGGAGCCAGGGTCGGCGAAGGATGATTTGTCACCCGTCTATGAACCGAAAACGCGGCCTTACCGCCGCTATGTCAGCACGTACGCACTGGCAAGCGTAGCCTTTTCACTGCTGTGGGGTGCGGTGCTGACAGTCTTACTCCCGCTGCAGGTTCAAAACCTGGAGTTCGCCCGGATCTTCGGGCCCGACAGTGGTGTTGACCTGACCGCACTGAATAATTTGAGTGGCCAAGTTGCTTCCGGCGCCGTAACGCCGTCCGCAGAGCAGCAGCAGCAGCTGGATCTCCTGGCGCAGTTCAACTCTTCAAGGGCTGCCGGTCTGTCGTTGGTGACTTCGGTAGGTGTGGTCGTGGGCATGGTCTTGTCCCCGATCATCGGGACGCTTTCGGACCTGACCCGGACAAAGTGGGGCCGGCGCGCCCCCTATATCGCTGCCGGTGCTGTCGTAGGAGCTGCCGGCATCACGCTGATGCCGCTGGCGCCGAACCTGTTTCTCCTGGTGCTTGCCTGGTCTGTCATTCAAGTCGCCGGTAATGCCCAGGGTCCCCTCGTGGCCACGGTAGCGGACCGGGTGCCCAAAGAGCGGCTAGGGTCTGTATCCGCGGTCACGGGAGTGGTGGTGTACTTCGCGGCAATCCTCGGCGCGGTGGTGGCCGGAATGCTTTTTGCTGCCATCGGCCTTGCCAGCTACTACCCGTTCGCCGTGACGCTTCTGCTGCTCACCATCCCGCTGCTCTTCCTTGCCCGGGACCGGTCATCCAAGCACCTGCCCCGCGGAGGAATCCGGATTGGCACCATCTTTGCTTCGTTCGTCGTCGCCCTGCGCGACCGGGACTACCGGTGGGCCTGGATCTCGAAGGTCTTGCTCTGGACCGGGTTCGGCATCGGCACCACCTACAGCATTTACATGCTCCAGAGCTACATCACCCCAGCCCTCAGCGCGGCAGAAGCCGCACAGATGAGCCCCCTCCTGCAGGTGGTCGCACTACCGGCCACGATGCTCGGAATGGCCGTTTCCGGGAAGCTCTCCGACAAATTGCAACGTCGGAAGCCTTTCGTGATCGCAGCGGCCGTCATCATCGCACTGGGCTTCATCGTTCCCTGGATTTCGCCTTCTCTTCCTGCCATGTTCATACAGGCCGGACTGGGCGGACTCGGCCTTGGCGTGTTCCTCGTCGTTGACCAGGCCCTGTTCATCGACCTGCTCCCCGACCCCGAGGCAGCAGGCCGCGACCTCGGAATGTCCTCAGTCGGACAGAACCTCGGCAACGCCATCGCCCCGGTCATCGCCGGCACCGCAGTCGCCGTCGTCGGAGGCTCCTACGGCGTCGTCTGGCCAATCGCCTTCATCATCGTCATCATCTCTGGCCTCCTGGTCTTGCCAATCCGCCGCGCCCGCTAGAGACCACCCCTGCTCCGGCCGTCACCCCCAACATGACGGCCGGAGGCAGTCTCCCAAACAACCTAAACGTCACGTCCCCCGCCCACCGTAGAGCGCCCACCAGGGCCCCTTCGGATGAAGGCCCTGCCATCTCCCGTCATCACCAGAAGGACCCGCATCATGCCAGTCACTCAAACCAATAGCTTCAACGAAGCGGTCAACAGCATCCGCCAAGGAGCTGACCTGGAAATGGCAACAGAGCAGCTTCTCGGTCGGCTCACACGGGATGAGAAGCTGTGGCTGCTCGATGGTGACTCAGATTTTTGGGTCGGGATCGCAGAGATGAGCGCCGGCTACAACCTGAAACCCATCGTGATGGGCGAAATCAAACGTCTTGGCATTCCCGGTCTGCGTTTCAGTGATGGTCCCCGTGGAGTAGTGATGGGTGCCTCCACGGCGTTTCCCGTTTCTATGGCGCGCGGTGCTACATGGGATGTTGAGATGGAAGAGCGCATCGGCATCGCCATCGGCCGTGAACTGCGAGCTCAGGGAGGGAACTTTTTCGGTGGTGTATGCATCAATCTTCCAAGACATCCCGCGTGGGGCCGGGCACAGGAAACCTACGGCGAGGATCCGTATATCCTGGGCGAGTTTGGCGCAGCACTCGTCCGTGGCGTCCAACGCAACGCCATGGCCGTCGCTAAGCACTACGCCCTCAACTCCATGGAGAATGCACGCTTCAAAGTCGACGTGCTGGCCGACGAACGAACGCTCCACGAGGCGTTCCTCCCACACTTCCGCCGGGTCGTCGAGGAAGGTGTGGACGGCATCATGACGTCCTACAACTCCGTCAACGGCGAATGGGCCGGCCAGAACGAAACCCTCCTTGAGGGGACCCTCCGGAATGAATGGGAATTCGAAGGCGTCACGATCACCGACTTCGTGTCCGGATTCCGGGACGCCGGATTGTCGCTGCGCGCAGGGCTCGACGTTGAAGCGCCCATGCGTCAGCAGCGGGCCCAGCAATTACCCGCAGACCTTGAATCCGGCCGGGTGACTTGGGAGCACGTCGACCGGGCAGCAAAGCGGGTCCTGCGCACCCAGCTTCGACACTATGCCTCCGCCCGTGAGGAAGAGCCCGCAAAGGAAGTCATTTTCTGCAGCGAGCACCGGAACCTGGCAAGGGAAGCAGCGGCCACGTCCATGGTCCTGCTGAAAAACGATGCAGTTGAAGGGGCCGCGGTGTTGCCCCTCAATCCAGAGAAGACGAATTCGGTCGCGCTGATCGGCAGGCTGGCCAATCTACCCAACACCGGCGACCACGGATCATCATCTGTCCGCTCCCCGGAGGTAGTTACTGCATTCGAAGGACTCCGGAACAACGTTCCAGAAGCACAGCTCTTCACGTCATTCGAAGACGACCCCCAAGCGGCCGCCGCGACAGCGAAAAGGGCGGAGGTGGCAATCGTCATCGTCGGCTACACCGCAGAAGACGAAGGCGAATACATCGGCGGGGATAGCATGCTGGACCCGGACATTCTTGCCCTGTTCCCTCCCTTCCCTGAAGGCATGGACCCGAGCAACCTCATGGGAGCCGCAGGCGCCATGGGCAGCACCGTTGGCGGCGACCGGGCAAGCCTGCGGCTAAGGCCCGTGGATGAGGAAATCATCAGGGCAACCGCGGCTGCCAACCCAAAAACCGTGGTCGTTGTCGTCACCGCAGGAGCCGTCATCACAGAATCCTGGCGTGACGCCGTCCCGGCGATGCTCGTGGGATGGTACTCAGGATCCGAGGGGGGGAATGCCCTCGCAGATGTCCTCTACGGGAAAGTCGATGCAAGGGGGCGGCTTCCCTACTCCATCCCAACAACGGAGGAGCACTTGCCCTATTTCGACCGGGATGCCACCAGTATCACATACGACCGCTGGTTCGGGCAGCGCCTCTTGGACCGCGATGGCTACAACCCTGCTTTCCCACTTGGATACGGGCTCTCCTACACCACCTTCGACATCAGCGACCTGACCCTCACGCAGATCGCCGGGGAGAGCCTGAAGGTGACAACACAGATCACCAACACAGGAGAACGCGCAGGCCGTCACGTCGTACAGCTCTATGGGTCGATCGAGGCAGAAGAGTTTCCCCGGCGTGTTTTGTTGGGTTTCAAGCCCGTGAACCTGGCGCCAGGGGAGACAAAGACGATGGAGGTGACCGGTTCTCTTCGCCCACTGCAACGCCGCAGCGACGGGCGGTTCGAGTGGGCTGCCACGGAGGCGGTCCTGGAAGCGGGCGCCTACTCCGGTGATCCAAAAGCGTCGGTTACAAGCCTTCGCCTGCCTTAGACCCGGGATGGGCCGCCGGGGGTGCACTCAAGATAGGCGCGTACGAAGCCCATATCCCTCCGCTCGACTCGTCCCCGTCGACGCAGTACAAGCACGGAACCGTAATAACCAGGTGCGCATAACCGGATGCGAGATCTACTGGTGCTTTTTTCCCCGATCGGGAATAATGTTTTTGGGCGCTTCGATCTACGACCCGGTTCCGCGGGTGAGACATCGAACAAGCGGCAAATAGGGATAGGGACCCTCCTTGAGATTGGAGTGTCTCGCACCATTGTTAGCGCTAACCAAATCCAACCCGCATCCCTCTGGCATGCCTAGGCTGCCCCCACATGTCGAGAAACTATCTGGCCTGAGCCAGCAAGAGAAGGATTACTGTGAATTTTTCCGGTACGTCGTTTGCAGTCGATGCCATTCGTTCCGGACGCGCTCGTCTGGGGATTGAACTAGGCTCAACTCGCATAAAGGCTTGCCTCATAGGGGATGATCCCCGGCACGTGCTCGCCTTGGGGAGCTTCAGCTGGGAAAGCAGCTTCCAAAACGGGGTGTGGACCTACTCGCTGACCGACGTCTGGACTGGAATCCAGAAAGCCTATGCAGATCTCGTTGCGAACTGCGAAGAGCGCTATGGGGTGCAACCGCGCATTCTTCAAGCGATTGGTGTTTCCGCCATGATGCACGGCTATCTGGTCTTCGATTGCGATGAACAACAACTCGTGCCATTCAGGACCTGGCGGAACACCACTACGGGCTCGGCAGCTGCCGAGCTTACAGAGGTATTCGACCTCAACATCCCCCTCCGCTGGTCGATCGCCCACCTGCACCAGGCGCTGAGGGACGGTGAAAACCATGTTCCACGCATTGATTTCATGACCACCCTTGCCGGTTATGTTCATTGGCGTCTCACGGGAAGGAAAGTAACCGGAATCGGTGATGCTTCTGGCATGTTCCCGATCGATTCGGCCAGTCATACCTACGACTCGGACCTTTTGGCCCGTTACAACGCACTTGTAGCTGATGCCGTTCCCGCGCTCGACCTCAGGCAGGTGCTCCCCGAAGTGTTGGTGGCTGGTGAGCGCGCCGGCACCCTGACGGGGCCTGGCGCTGCGTTGCTTGACCCCTCAGGTGGCCTGCAGCCCGGGGCGGTTTTCTGCCCGCCAGAAGGTGATGCCGGTACTGGAATGGTTGCCACATGCTCTGTAGCCCCCCGGACGGGCAATGTCAGTGTGGGCACGAGCATCTTCGCCATGGTTGTCCTTGAAAGGCCGTTGGCGCAGGTCCGTCACGAGCTCGATCTCGTAACGACTCCGGCGGGCGTTCCCGTTGCAATGGTTCACTGCAATAACGGCGCAAGTGAACTTGCAGCCTGGGTACAGGTCTTCGCCCAATTCGCGCTTAAATCAGGCTGCACTATCGACCAGGACTCCGTGTTCACCGCCCTCCTTCAAGAAGCGCTGGAAGGCGACCCGGATGCAGGCGGATTAATCGCGTACAACTATGTTGCCGGTGAACCTCTTGCTGGTGTGCGCGACGGTCGCCCACTCTTTGTACGAGCACCTGACAGTACGTTCACTCTTGCAAACTTTATGCGCTCCCAGCTGTACGGCGTGTTCGCAACCCTTATGCTCGGGATGCGCGTCCTTGCCGCCCAAGGGGTAGTCGTCGATCGGATGTTCGCGCACGGCGGCATGTTCCGAACCGCTGGAATTGCTCAACGCTTTCTAGCTGGTGCCCTAAACGCACCCGTTTCCGTCGCAGAGTCCGCTTCCGAGGGGGGCGCCTGGGGCATCGCCGTGCTTGCGGCCTTCGCCACCCACTCCTCGAAAGACCTCAATGAATTTTTGCGAGACCACGCTTTCGGTGGCGCCGCCTTCGAAACAACTAACCCTGACCCTTCCGACGCAATGGGGTTCTCGGCTTTCTTGGACCGATATGCCGATGGACTCGCCGTGCAACGCACGGCCGTTGAGTCAATCCCTCTAAAAGGAAAGCACCTGTGAGCTCGAACACAACCTATCAGCCATTCAGTCAAGTGTCTTACGAGATAAAGGAGGCCATTACTGGAGTTCGAACCGACGTCGCCGAACTCCATGCGGAACTCGTGCGTTACAACCTGGTGGTGTGGACTGGAGGCAATGTCTCCGGCCGGGTTCCGGGAACTGATTTCTTTGTGATCAAACCCAGCGGTGTCCTCTACGACGAACTGACCGCAGACAATATGATTCTTTGCACCCTCGATGGCCGGGTCGTCCCTGACTCACCCGGTTCAGAAAGGGCACCTTCAAGCGATACTGCTGCGCACGCTTACGTTTACCGCCACATGCCTGAGGTCGGGGGAGTGGTACACACTCACTCCCCGTATGCCGTGGCCTGGGCGGCGCACGGTGAACCCATACCCTGCGTAACAACAGCGATGGCAGACGAGTTCGGCGGCGAGATTCCTATCGGCCCGTTCGCAATCATCGGCGACGACTCCATTGGGCGCGGAATCGTCAATACCCTCAAGGGCCACCGCTCCCGTGCCGTACTGATGAAGAACCACGGCCCCTTTACCATCGGCAAGGATGCCAAGGACGCTGTCAAGGCAGCTGTCATGGTTGAAGACGTAGCCCGGTCCGTCCTGTTCTCTCGACAGTTAGGAGAACCGCACCTTATCGCCCCCGCAGCGGTTGATGCCCTGTTTAGCCGCTACCAGAACGTCTACGGGCAAGAACCCAAGGGGGCACTGAGTTGAAAAAGCCCGTTATCCAAGATCTTGACGGCTCATCAACGCTGCCGCCGGTGTCCGAGCACGACACACTGGCTTGGTGACTCATGGGAAGGACCACTGAAAGGCGGGCACCAAGGCTGAAGGACGTGGCGGCCTTAGCCGGCGTTTCACATCAAACGGTTTCCAGAGTCATCAACGATCACCCGAACGTCCGCACGGAGACAAGAGAAATCGTCAGGGCGGCGATCTCCCAGCTGGGGTATCGGCCCAACACAGCTGCCAGGAGCTTGGTCACCCGCCGTTCGCGAAGGATCGGCGTACTCGCAAGTGAATTGTCCCAGTACGGTCCAGCCAACACGCTGATGGGCATCGAACAGGCAGCCAAGGAAGCTGGCTATTCCGTGAGCGTCGCTGCGCTGCGCGAAGTAAGCAGGACGAGGATTTGGGAAGCCATGAACCATTTATTCGACCAACCAGTTGACGGCATAGCCGTGGTCGTACCCCATGAGGACGCGTTTTTAGCGTTGAACGATATGAAGCTGGCCGTGCCTGTCGTAACCGTCGGATCCCCAGCCAACAAGAACTTCAGCGGGACACTAGTTGACCAGCGCCAGGGCGCACGTCTCGCAGTCCAACATCTTCTCCAGCAAGGCCACCGCTCAATAGCTCACCTTTCAGGCCCTCCCGGATGGTCAGATAGTTCCGAACGTCGGGAAGGCTGGCGAGAAGCCTTACGCGACGCCGTCCTCCCCGATGAACATATGTTCACAGGTGACTGGGGCGCCGCCAGCGGATACACCATCGGCAACGAAATCGCGCGGGACCAGCGGATATCAGCTGTGTTCGTCGCCAACGACCAAATGGCCTTGGGAGTCCTGAGGGCCTTTGCTGAAGCAGGGATACGGGTACCGGAAGACGTCAGCGTTGTCGGCTTCGACGATCAGCCGGAGAGTGCCTACTTCACCCCGCCTCTGACAACGGTGCGACAGAATTTCGAAGAGCTGGGCCGCAAATCCGTTGACTCAATACTTCAAGAACTCGATTCTGGAATGCCGGCGCGCACAACGGTTATCACCCCAGCCGTTCAAATTCGCGCAAGTACGGCACATCACCACGCCGGCACCCCCACGTATCGTACCCACACGCCCCAGACTGTCGACAGTCTGGACAAGCCCCTAAAGATCCGGAGCACTGCGGATCGGAACTTGGGTTAGTCATCGCTCACCGGCCGCCGCTACTTGGGCCACTATCCATTATCAAATTTCAATTGGAGAACCTCATGAGTACCGCAATATCCAGTTCCCACCACGGTTACGAGGTCTGGTTCCTCACCGGTAGCCAGCACCTCTACGGCGAGGACGTCCTCAAGCAGGTCGCAGCGCAGTCGCAGGAGATTGCCAACGCCCTGAACGCCAGCAGCGACGTCCCGGTCAAGCTCGTCTGGAAGCCGGTCCTCACCGATTCCGACGCCATCCGCCGCACGGCGTTGGAAGCGAACTCGGATGATTCCGTGATTGGTGTGACGGCGTGGATGCACACGTTCAGCCCGGCCAAGATGTGGATCCAAGGCCTGGACGCGCTCCGCAAGCCGCTGCTGCACCTGCACACCCAAGCCAACCGCGACCTTCCGTGGGCTGACATCGACTTTGACTTCATGAACCTGAACCAGGCAGCCCACGGCGACCGCGAGTTCGGGTACATCCAGTCGCGCCTGGGCGTGCCGCGGAAGACCGTCGTCGGGCATGTCAGCAACCCCGAGGTCGCCCGTCAGGTGGGCGCCTGGCAGCGCGCCTCGGCCGGCTGGGCCGCCGTCCGGACCCTGAAGCTGACCCGTTTCGGCGACAACATGCGCAACGTCGCGGTCACTGAAGGCGACAAGACCGAAGCCGAGCTGCGCTTCGGCGTCTCGGTGAACACCTGGTCCGTGAACGAACTCGCCGAGGCAGTCCACGGCGCCGCAGAGTCCGACGTCGACGCTCTGGTTGCCGAGTACGAGCGCCTCTACGAAGTGGCTGATGAGCTGAAGGCCGGCGCCGCCCGCCACGAGTCGCTGCGGTACAGCGCCAAGATCGAACTGGGGCTTCGCAGCTTCCTCGAAGCCAACGGTTCAGCAGCGTTCACCACCTCCTTCGAGGACCTGGGCGAGCTGCGCCAGCTCCCCGGCATGGCTGTCCAGCGCCTCATGGCCGATGGTTACGGCTTCGGCGCCGAGGGTGACTGGAAGACCGCAATCCTGGTCCGCGCCGCCAAGGTGATGGGTGGGGACCTGCCCGGCGGCGCGTCGCTCATGGAGGACTACACGTACCACCTTGAGCCCGGCAGCGAAAAGATCCTGGGTGCGCACATGCTGGAGGTCTGCCCTTCACTGACCGCCAAAAAGCCGCGCGTGGAGATCCACCCGCTGGGCATCGGCGGCAAGGAAGACCCCGTCCGCATGGTGTTCGACACGGACGCCGGCCCCGGCATCGTCGTCGCCCTGTCCGACATGCGCGATCGGTTCCGCCTGGTCGCTAACGTCGTGGACGTCGTGGACCTTGACCAGCCGCTGCCTAACCTGCCGGTGGCCCGCGCCCTGTGGGAACCGAAGCCCGACTTCGCCACCTCAGCCGCCGCGTGGCTCACCGCCGGTGCCGCGCACCACACGGTATTGTCCACCCAGGTGGGCCTGGACGTGTTCGAGGACTTCGCCGAAATCGCCAAGACCGAACTCCTGACCATCGATGAGGGCACCACCATCAAACAGTTCAAGAAGGAACTCAACTGGAACGCCGCGTACTACAAGCTGGCCGGCGGAATCTGACGAATGTTTGAGCCCGCCGGACTCACGGTTATCCAGAGACGTACGACCCGCAGGTCGACTACCCGGATTTTGTATTCGTGCTGCCCGTGCTGCTATCGCCGACCCACGAGCGGGGAGGCATGCCTTGGGCATGCCTCCCCGGCGGTTCCGGCAACGGTGAACAAATCGCAGCCAACAAAAGTGAGGGGCATCCGTGCGGCACTTGTGCGGAACCATTCGACGGCTGTCTCGCCAGGAAATAAAAAGACGCCAACGTCATCGGCTCGGGAGCAGGGCACCGCTCCGCGCAAGAAACGTTCGACCTCATGGAGACCTTTTTTCAAACGTCTTTCCAGTCCCAATGACAGGCCCGTTCGACGTATCACCAAGGTCGTCCACTTCGAGAACACCGGCACCGTTATGGGGTAGAAGTGTGCGGAACGCCGTGCCTGGCAGTGCAGGTCTTGCCCGACGGCGCAGGCCCGCCTCCAGCGCATCTCGGGACTAGGATCTCGTGCCTAAGGCCACTAAGACTGCTTCGACTGCTTAATCAGTTCACCCACCATATCGAGGGATTATGAAACGCACATCGTTCAATACTGGCTGGCTCGTTTCCGGCATTGCCGGATCAAAGGAGTCCACAGCTGTAACACTTCCGCACGACGCGATGCTGTACGAGAGACGCGACCCGGCGACCGCCAACGGCTACCACACAGGCTTCTACCCGGGTGGTGTGTACAGGTACAGCAATACGTTTTTCGCACCCAAAGCATGGCACGGGCAACACGTCGTCATGGAGTTTGAAGGTGTCTACATGCGCTCCGAGGTATACCTCAACGGCGTGCTCATCGGTGGCCGCCCCTCGGGCTACGCAGAGTTCCGGGTCACACTTGATGACAACCTGAAGTACGGGGAAGAGAACCTCCTTGAGGTAGTAGCCAACAACCCTTCCGGCCCCAATTCGCGCTGGTACTCCGGAAGCGGGATCTATCGTCCAGTCAGTCTCCTTGTTGGTCCCCCGTTGCACATTGATCCGGCTGGCGTCCGCCTCAGGACGGTTGGTCTCAATGGCACGACGGCTAAGCTGAATGCCCGCGCAACCGTCGTCAATGATGACACCGGGCCGCGAACTTCCGTATTGAGACTAAGACTCACAGGCCCGGACGGACAGGAGCATTCGGTATCTTCCCGAGAGCTTGTGGTTCAAGCGGGAACATGCGCCGTCCACGATGTCGACTTTGTCCTCGACGGTGCACACCTGTGGTCACCGGACCAACCCCACCTTTACGATGTCTACGCTGAGCTCTCCAACGGCGACAGTGTTCTGGACGCGGTTGGGGATACATTTGGCATCCGGCTTGTGACGGTTGACGCAGAACGCGGGCTGCAGATCAACGGCATAACGACAAAATTGCGCGGTGGATGTATACACCACGACAACGGTGTCATCGGGGCCCACACATTGGATGCTGCCGAAGAGCGGCGTATTCGCATCCTGCGAGACGCCGGATATAACGCAATCCGAAGTGCTCACAACGCGGTATCACGGGCTACTCTCCGAGCGTGCGACAAACTGGGCATGCTCGTGATGGATGAACTCGGTGATGAATGGTGGAGGCCCAAGTCCCGAGACGGTTTCTCGCAGCACTTTCTTGAGTGGTGGCAGCGTGACCTGGACGCGTTGATAGACAAGGACTATAACCATCCCTCAGTCATCATGTACTCGATCGGCAATGAAATTGGGGAGGTCTCCACGGACCAGGGAAAGGCGCTCGGCTACCAAATCGCTGCCCATGCCCGAGCGGCGGATCCGGGCCGCTATGTCACCAATGGAGTGAACGTCTTCCTCAGCTTTATCGCCCCGAAGGATGAGCCCAAAGCGGAACTCAAAAAAACTGAGAGTGATAAGAAGGGCGATAACCCCGAAAAGACAATCGCTTTGCTCAACTTTCTGATGGGTGCCTTCGAGAAGCTCACTCCGCTGTTACTCAGACTCCCACAGGCCGAGAAGCGGACGAAAGACGCACAGTTCGCCCTTGACGTCGCTGGATACAATTATGGCCACGACCGGTGGGCCCGGGATAGCAAGCGATATCCCGATCGAGTCATTGTCGGTACGGAGACCTTTCCCACCACAACCCCAGCGTTGTGGCGTCTGATCAACTCGATGCCTAACGTGATCGGCGAATTCGTGTGGACAGCCTGGGACTACATAGGGGAGGCGGGCATTGCCACCCAACAGTATGACAGTCCCCGGAGATTGTTCCAGCCGTACCCGGCACTCTTGGCCGGTGCGCCTATTATCGATATAACCGGTTACCGGCAACCATGGTCGTACTATAACGAGATCGTGTGGGGCCTCAGAAAAGGCCCGCTGATGGCAGTGCGTCCCCTAAACCATTCGGGTAAGAAGCGCGCGAAAAACAATTGGCGCCCGACCGACGCTCTACGCAGCTGGAGCTGGAGTGGGTATGAAGGAGTCGAAGCCGAAGTGGAGGTATTTGCTGACGCCTACCGCGTTGAGCTGCATTTGAACGATAAATTCATTGCTTCCAAAAAAATCCGTGAAAAGAACCTCTTTCGCGTGGCCTTCCTCCTCCCCTATACGCCTGGGAAGCTCACAGCAACTACATACGACAAAGCTGGCAATGTTACCGGCTCCGACATGCTGACTTCCGCTGGGCCTGAAACACTCCTGCGAGTACAGGCTGAAACGAGCGAGGCGACAGCAAGCTGCTCAGACCTGATCTACGTCAACGTAGAGCTCACCGACAACAATGGCGTGCTCAAACCACTCGCCGACAGGCCGGTGACAGTCAGGGTAGAGGGAGAGGGCATGCTGCTGGGCTTTGGAAGCGCCAACCCCACGACCACCGAAGAGCTGAGCTCGACAACCCACAGTACCTACCAAGGACGGGCCCAAGCGGTTATTCGCACCACAGCACGTCCGGGAGAGATCACTCTAACAGCCACCGCAGAAGGCTTGACCCAAACAACGGTCAAGATGACCACCAGTGATAAACCTGCCAATAAATCAACGGAGCTTTTACGTGGATCGGGAGGCCCGGATCGCACAAACCCGCAGCCGATATGAAGATGCCTGAGCTCCTTGAAATATAATGCTGCTAATGAATAGAGTGCATTGCTTATTGAACGGTGAAGACATCACGGCCGGACAATTCAACAGCATGAACGACGAAAAGCGGGAACTCTACCGGGATAACTTGGTGTGTATAGCCTGCGGACGGAGGGCAACCTTCCGCAGGGTCTCGGCCAAGAGAACGCCTACGTTCGCCGCCCAACACAAAGATGGCTGCATCCTTACTTCAAAAACCTGGAGTGCGTTCAGATATCTACAGTAGGCAGCAATTACCGGGGCCAGCTGCCGATCAGGTGTAAAGGATAGACTCGCAAATGAGGAAGGTGCCCACGGCAAGGAGGAATCCAACAAGGAGTCAAGCGAATCATGAGTCAGCGGGTCGGCCTCCAGAAATTCCAGCCCCAGATCTGCGGCCTATCTCACGACAGCGACCTGCTCGCCGTAACTGCATTCGGTAACGACGTCGGATGCATCGGTTCATTGTATGCAGCCGCCTTAAAGGGTTGATTGTCGACCCAGCCGGTGCTTTAGCGTTTTCAAGAGACAATCAGGACCTTGACTTTTTTTCCGGGCCGGGAATAAAGTTTGAACATGTTTGCATTTCGTAAAGAATCAGTGAACCCCATTACTCGTTTGATCCTTCGTTTCGTTTCGCGGAGCATCACCATGCGCCGTTCCCAGTTCGAAGAGCTGCCCCTCCCGCCTCGAAGAGTCCTGTTCCTAGGGGACAGCATTACTGAAGGGGGTCAGTGGAACGAATGGTTTCCCGATCTGCCAACCCTCAACCGGGGCATCGGTGGCGATGACGTACAGGGAGTCTTCACGAGGCTGAACACCGCGATCAATGACCCCATGGCTATATCCCTTTTGATTGGAACCAATGACCTGGGCGGCGCAAAGCGAAAGGTAGAAGACATTGCAGCGTCGATTCAAGAACTCGCCAATGAAATCAGGACACGCGCTCCCAAGGCTCCTTTCCTGATTAACAGTGTTATTCCGCGACACCGCAAATATCGAGAGGACATTACGGCCCTGAATTTGCGGCTCCGCGATATTGCCGCTCGGGAAGATGCGGTTTTCGTGGACCTATGGCCAGCATTGGCCGATGCCAGCGGTGCACTGCGCAAGGAATTTACCGCCGACGCCCTGCATCTGAACGGTCTGGGATACGCTGCGTGGGCCAAGGTCCTCAGAGAGCAATTTTCGACTCTAGGCCTAGTGCCGGCGACGACCCCACAACTGGAACAGGCAGGCCCGGCAAAGTAAAAGATCCTCATCTGCAATCTGATCAGGATGGATTGCACATCTCTATGACATCTGGTGGGCAAGCTCCGGAGTGCCTCCGTGCGGGGGTGTCTCCCAGTTTGCGTGCTACTTTTTCTGGCCCTGCTTTGCCAGGACGTAGTCATAAACTACTTCCTCGCCCTTACCGTCGGTTCGGGGGCGGGGATCCAGCATCAGTTCAGGCTTCACCGCCGAGGCGATGTCGTCCGCGTTGTGGGGGTCGCCGGGGAAGTACAGCTGCTGCGTGACCGGCTCGTAGCCCGGTGCGGACTACCTACGTCAACGCGCTGGTCATGACCGACAAGCTCGATATCGCCGATACGTTCCTCACCGCATTCGAAGGAGTGCACCGCGAGCGGGAAGTACCCTCCGACTTGGCCCGGGTAGCGTGGGCCAAGGGCCGGCTACTGGCCGTGCAGGGGGACCCGGACACGGCCAGGGAGTACTTCGAGGCGGCGCTGGGACACCTGCGCGGGCTCAACCGCCCCTATCTGCGCGCAAGGATCAGCTTCGCGTTCGGGCAAAGCATGCGCCGGGCCGGGAAACGACGCCTGGCCTCATCGGTGCTGCGAGCGGCCCGGGAGCTCTACGACACCCTCGGCGCGGCAACCTATGCGGAACGGTGCGACTGCGAGCTGAAGGCCACCGGCCTGGATATCGGGAACCTGCCGGACCCGGCCGACCCGGTGCTTTCTTCGGTGGAAAGCCACCATCAAAAGCTCACCGCCCAGGAACAGGCCGTGGCCGAGCTGGTGGCGGCAGGCGCAACCAACAAGGAGGCGGCCCGTACCCTGTTCCTGGCCGAAAAGACGGTGCAGTACCACCTCACGCGGCTGTACCGGAAGATGAGTATCCGGTCACGCAGCGAACTCGCGGCACGTTCCGGGCCAAGGACTGACCCGGTTACTTCACGTCCGAAGGGTGCTTTGCCAGCGGGACCACGGTGATGTCCATGTATGGAAACAGGGGAAGGCGCTGCAGGATCCCGTGCAGTTCATCGTTCGATTCGACGTCGAAGATGGAGTAGTTGGCGTACTCGCCCACCACGCGCCAGATTTCGGGCCATTTGCCGGAGCGCTGCAGTTCCTGGGAGTAGGCCTTTTCCGTGGCCTTGATCGCTGCGGCTTCTTCCGCGGGCATGCCGGCGGGCAGGTTGACGTCCATGTGGACCAGGTACTTCATGGTGACCTCTCGGTGGAATTGGAAGGGGTGGGTGTCAGTCAGTGCGGTAGTGGGCGAGTTTGTCCTCGTCCACGTCGGTGCCTGCGCCGGGACCCTCGGGAACGTGGATCCGCCCGCCGGTGATGGCCAGTGGGCGGGCGAGCAGGTCATCGGTCATGTCGAGGTAGTTGGAAAGTTCCGCCGCACGCTTGGCGGTGTGGGCGAAGGCTGCGCCGAACACGACGGAGGCCACGGTGCCTACCTGGGTGTCGATCTGGTTGCCGATGTAAACGTCGATGCCCATGCCTTCGGCCATGCCAACGATCTTTGCGGCTTCGGTGAAGCCGGACCGGGCGGTCTTGACGGACAGCAGGTTGGCCCCGCCCGTAAGGATTTCGCGGGCCGCCTCGCCGAGGTTGGCAGCGGATTCGTCCGCGGCAATGGGGATGGGCGAGTTGGTGACCAGGCGGCGGCGGCCCAGGATTTCACGGGCGTCGTCCGGTTCCTCAAGGAACTGCAAGCCGAGGTCGGCGGTGCGGCGCAGCACCTCGGCGGCCTCGTTGGCTGTCCAGCCGCGGTTGGCGTCCAAGTACAGCTCGGCGTCCCCGCCCAGGCCGTCCCGCAGCACCTTGGCGGCCTCGATGTCCAGGTTCAGCGGACGGCGGCCGGTCTTCAGCTTGAAGGTGTTGATGCCGTAGGTTTCCCGGAACTCCAGGGCCAGGGCCAGGAGTTCCTTAGCGGGTTTGAAACCGAGCATGTGGGACACGCGCAGCGAGTCGGTGTAGCCGCCGAGCAGCTTGGTCACGGGCTGCCCCAAGGTCTTGCCGATGACGTCCCAGACGGCGATGTCCACCGCCCCCTTGGCCGTCTGGTTGTGGATGGTCCGCACCATCACGGCCTGGACCTTTTCCCGGTCAAAGACGTCAAGGCCCACCAGCTGCGGGGCGAAGACATCCTGCACCACCGCGACGATGGACTTCTGCGTCTCACCGTAGGTGTACGGGCGGGGCGGGGTGTCTGCGGTTCCCACCACGCCGTCGTCGGTGTGGACGCGGACCAAGACGTGGTCGGCCTCGTGCACGGAGCCGGAGGCGAAATGGAGCGGGTGGCGGTATGGGATCGAGTAGGGGATCGCCTCGATGGCTGCGATCTTCATGAGCGGAGTAGCCTTTCATCAGCGGGAGCGGAGGTGGCGGCATCAGCGGTTGCCGTGGCCACGATGTCAAGGAAGTTGTCCAGAAGCGCGGAACGGTGGCTGCGGAGCCAGGCGACGGCGAGTTCCACCGGCGGTACATTGTCAATCTCCCGGTAGGCGACGCCTTCGAGCTGGAAGGCTCGCACGCTGGACGGCATGACGGCGATGCCGCCGCCCGCGGCCACGAACGCCAGCATGGTGGAGGTCTCACCTACCACTTGCGTGATCCGCGGCTGAAAGCCTACCTGGCGGCAGAGGTCCGAGGTGATGCGGTTTAGCACGGACTCCGGCGCGTAGGCAATGAAGTCCTGGTCCTGCAGTTCGTCCATGGCCACGGGCCGGTCCACCGCCAGGGCACTGAAGGAGGGAAGGGCGACGACGAGCGGCTCCTGGGTGACGACGCGATAGTCGATTTCCTCGGAGGCGACGGGGGGACGCAGCAGTGCCGCGTCCAGGGTTCCGTTCCGCAGCCCCGCTTCCATTGACGGCGTCAGCATCTCTCCGTTCAGCGCCAGCGACAGGCCGGGAAGGAGCTGCTTGGTGAGCCGTGCGATCCGGGGCATGACACCGTAGGTTGCCGAGCCGGAGAACCCTACCCGGAGGACGCCGGTGGCGCCCTTGCCCACCTGGTAGACATCCGCGCGGAGGGTCTCGACGTCGTTGACGATCTGGCGGCCTCGGTCCAACAGGAGCTGGCCCGCCGCCGTCAGGTCCACCCGGCGGGTGGTGCGGTTGAGGAGCTGGACACCCAGCTGGTCTTCGAGTTGGCGGATCTGCTGGGACAGCGGCGGCTGCGCCATGTGCAGGCGCTTGGCCGCCCTGCCGAAATGGCGCTCCTCCGCGACCGCGATGAAGTAGTTCAGCTGGCGGATTTCCATCCGGTGCCACCTTTCCAACGGGCCGGGGGAGGCGCGGCGCCGACCTCATTGATTCAAAGAGTAACCATAAAGAGCCATACTTAGATACTTTTTGGACGTAATCTTGTGGGGCTTCAATAATGGGCAGAGCTTCCTCCAGCCTGTGCTGGCGCGGTACCAGGATGGTGACGGCGCCGCCGAGGAGGGCCACCGCGCCGTAAATGTAGAAGGCTGTTGCCCCGCCGACCCCGCGGCTGCCAGCCAGCCGACGATGATCGGACCCATGACCCCGCCCAGCCGGCCCACGCTGGCGCACCAGGCGACGCCTGCGGCACGGGCATATGGACGCGGGACATGCCGGAGGGCAGCGCTTCCCTGGCCGGCCAGAAGCCCGCAGCCAGGCTGTCAGCATGCGCGCGCCGGGTGGCGCCGCTTCCGGCGAGATGGGCGAGGGTACACTCGTGCCGGATCCTTAGTGCTGATATGCGCTTCATGTCGCTGTCCTTGATGGGTGGGGAACTCCCTCCTTTAAGACTGGCGTCTGCGGCACGGGCAAAGGAGGGTGGGATAGCCTAGCGCTATACCTGACTTCCTGCGGGGGCCGCATTCCCCGTGGAATCCGGTCAGGGCGCGTGGTGCTTGCCACGCATCTGGCCTGCTTCCCACGCTGCGATCTGGGCGCGAGAATTGAAACCAAGTTTCCCCAGGATGTTTTCGACATGGCCGTCCACCGTGCGGGGGGAAATCACCAGAGTCTGGGCGATTGACCGGTTACTGAGGCCTTCACCCACGAGCCTGGCCACCTCACTTTCGCGGGGCGTGAGGGGTGATTTCGTTTCGTCCGGGGCTGCCGCCGACGGCGACCCGAGAGCCAGCGCGATGGCGTCCACTTTGGTGACGCGCGCGCGAGTCGCCGCAAGCTCCGCCAGTCGCCGCGGGCTCAGATGCTTTCGGACAGCCCCGCTGGCAAGCAGGGAATCGGCTTTCAGGTGTGGCCCGAAGGCGTCGATGGTGGTGCCTAGACCGGTCCAGACACCGGAAGCGGCATTCCCCAACTCCGCCGCCAGCTCAAACTGCGACTCGGACACGGCCGTCCATGACAGCAGCTCAATGGACAGGGCAGTACAGATGGCGTCCTTGAATTCCTGCTGGATATGCAGGGCTTCAAGGGTCGCCTGCCTGGCCTCTGCGTACTGTCCCAGGCGCCAATGGCACAGCCCGGAAACCCACAGCGAATAGGCATGGCTCCAGCGTTCGCCGTGGCGGCTGCTGAGCTCCATGGACTGCCGGCAGGTGGCCAACCCGTCGTTCGCATCGCCGTACGCTTGTGCGAGGGCCAGCTGGAACAGGGCCGTCAGGACGGAGGCTGTATCGCCTGCCTTTCGCTGGGCGGCGATGGCTGATTCGTAAAGGGGTACAGACTCTGCCAGGTTGCCGCTGAAATAGTGGTGAAGGGCGCGCCAGTGGGAGGCATGCGCGGCCAGGACGCCGTCGTTCAGTGCGGCAGCAGTCTCCTCACAGGCGTCAAGGTAGGCCGCGGCAGCGTCACGGTCACCCTGGATGAGGGCCACCCAGGCCGCCACCCACTGGGCAGCACCGCGCTCAGGGCTGTGATCTCCGGGTTGAGCCAGGATGCGGTCCAGCCACCGCCGTCCCACGCTGAGGAATCCTCCGGCGATCCAGTGGTACCGCAATAGGGACGCCAGTCCGGCCGCGGCGGGCTGCTCTTCCGGGCTGTTGACCGACCACTCCAAGGCGGAGATCAGGTTCGCGTGATCGTCCCGCATGGCGGCAAGCGCCCCGGCCTGTGTCGAACCACACCAGCCGGCCACCATGTCAGCGGACCTTTGAAGGTAGTAGTCGCGCTGCCGCCGCTTCAGGAGCGGATACCCGCCTCCTCTGGCCAGCAGTTCACCGCCGTATTCTCGCATGGTCATCAGCTGGCGGTAGCGGACATGCTCACCGGTGCGCTGGATGAGGACGATCGACTTGGCCACGAGCCTGTCCAGCAGGTCGATGACCTCCAACGGGTCCAGCTCGCCGAAGCCGCACACCCGTTCGGCGCTTTCCAGGTCAAAGCTTCCCGGGAACACCGACAACCGGGCCCAGAGCAACTGCTCGGCCGGGTTGCAGAGTTCGTAGCTCCAGTCCACGAGCGCCCGCAGGGTCTGCTGGCGAGGAAGCCCTGCCCGATCTCCGCCGGTGAACAGCTGGAATCTCCGCTCCAGCCGCTCCACCATCTGGGTCACCGAGAGGGAACGCAGCCGCGCCGCAGCCAGTTCGATGGCCAGCGGTATCCCGTCCAGGCTGCTACACAACTGGACCACGGCCGGGGCATTTTCAGCCGTGACGGCGAAGTCCGGAATGATGCTCCGCGCCCGGTCAATCAACAGATTCACCGCTTCGAACTGCTCCAGGCTCTCCAGGGTGTGTTCCTCGGCGGGTGACGGGACAGCCAACGGCGGAATCAGGCATATCCGTTCCCCGGCGATTCCGAGAGGTTCGCGGCTGGTGGCGATGATCCGGACCCCCTGGGCCTCCTGCAGGATCCGTGCCGTCAGTTCGGCGGCGGCTTGTAGGAGGTGTTCGCAGTTGTCCAGGACCACCAGGAGTTCACGCTCACGGAGGTAGTCCAGCAGCTTTTCGACGGCGGGACGGGCGGATTGGTCGGGCACCGAAAGGGCTCCGAGTATCACCGACGCCACGCTCGCCTCGTCCTCGAGGCTCGCCAGCCCAACGTCCCAGACTCCATCGCGAAACGCCTTCCGGGAGCGGTCCGCCAGTTCCAGTGCCAGCCTGGTTTTCCCCACTCCGCCCGGTCCTGTGAGGGTTACCAACCTGGATTCTGCCATCCGGGCCTTCGCTTCGGCGAGCTCGCGCCGCCGGCCTACGAAGCTCGTCATGGAAGACGCGCCACCGGCGCTGCGTCTCAAAATACCGTTAGTCATTTGGGGGTCCACTTCATCTATTTCGCCCGTCATACAGGGTTGGCAGCGTTCCGTGTGACTCCAAACACAATACAGGTAGTCAGGGGGGTGGTTTCCCCCGTGCCCGGGTAGGTGTCCGCAGCCATGCTGGAGCAACACCAGCTACTAGGTCCCATTCGATACAAGCAGGAGCTACTCATGGCGGATTCAAGGGAGAATCAAACTACTTCCGGCAGCAGCATGACCGAGGCTTTTCCCGGCGATGCTGTTCTCGACGTCCTCATCGTGGGGGCGGGCTTCGCCGGCCTATACGCATTGCATAAAGTCCGTGACCAGATGGGCCTCACCGTCCGTGCCTTCGACTTGGCGTCCGACGTCGGCGGCACCTGGTACTGGAACAGGTACCCGGGGGCCCGCTGCGATATCGAAAGCATCCACTACTCGTACTCTTTCTCTGATGAACTCCAGCAGGAGTGGGAATGGAGCGAGAAATTCGCGGCTCAGCCTGAGATCCTGCGGTACCTTAACCACGTCGCGGACCGATTCGACCTTCGCCGCGACATCCAGTTCAACACCCGGATCACGTCGATGGTCTGGTCCGAGCAGCAGAAGCACTGGCAGGTCAGGTTTGAAGATGGCGCCAGCATTAGCGCCCACTTCATCATTTCCGGCGCCGGTAACCTGTCCGTGCCCAAGGCCCCGGAGTTCCAGGGCATCGATGACTTTCAGGGCGAGGTCTACCTGACCGGTAACTGGCCGCATACCCCGGTTGACTTTGCCGGCAAGCGGGTGGGCATCGTCGGAACCGGGTCCACCGGGATCCAGGCCATCTCCGCAATCGCGAAGGAAGCAGGCAGCCTCACTGTCTTCCAGCGAACGCCGAACTACGCCACCCCCATCGGCAACGGTCCGGCGGATCCACAGGAGATCAGCGAAGTGAAGGCCAATTACCCGGCCATCCGTGAGGCCTCGCGCAACCACTTCCTCGGCGTTCCCTACAGCGACGTCCAGCCCTCCGCACTGTCGGTCACGGCGGATGAACGCCGAGCCACCTTCGACAACCGGTGGGACCGCGGCGGGTTCCGGCTGTTCATCGACAGCTACCAGGACATCCTGATCAACAAGGACGCCAACGACACCATCTCGGACTACATCCGCGAACGTATCCACGAACGGGTCAACAACCCCGCCGTCGCCGAACTCCTGGCACCCAAGGGCTATGCCTACGGCACAAAACGTCCGCCGCTGGAGACAAACTATTACGAGGTCTACAACCAGGACAACGTCACACTGGTTGATGTCCGCCGGGATCCGATCGACAGTGTCACCCGGACCGGGGTCAAGACCTCTGAGGGCGAGTACGAATTCGACGTTCTCATCCTGGCCACCGGGTTCGACGCCATGACGGGGCCGCTGATGGCTTTGGGGATTGTCGGCCGGAACGGGCGCACCCTGCAGGAGAAGTGGGCCCACGGCCCGCAGACCTATTTGGGCATTTCAGTCAGCGAGTTTCCGAACCTCTTCCTCATCACCGGCCCGCAGAGCCCGTCGGTGCTGTATAATATGCCGCTCGCCATCGAGGACCACGTGGACTTCGCCACCGATGCCATCCAGTACCTACGGGACCGCAACCTCGACGCGATCGAGCCGGACGAAACCTCCGAAGCGCAGTGGGTGCAGCACGCCAACGAACTGGCCGCAGCCACCCTGCTGCCCGGCACGGATTCCTGGTACATGGGTGCCAACATCCCCGGGAAGCCGCGCAAATGCCTGGTTTATCTCGGCGGTGCGCCAACCTACCGGAAGATCTGCGCCGACGTCGTCAAGGGCGGGTACAAGGGTTTCGTCCTGGACGGTGCCAAAGTCCCCGCGACCGCCAACTAACCGCCTCCATACAAAGGACTTTTGACATGACTGTAGATGCAGCAGCACAAGGAGTCATCGACGCACTCCAGGGTTCACCGGCCTTCGCTTCCATGACCCCGGAGCAGGTACGTGGCGTGGTGGGTTCCTTCGTGGGGCTTCAGAAGCCGCACCAGGACATCGCCAAGGTGATCGACCAGGCCTATGAGGGCCCCGGCGGCAACCAGCCCCTCCGAATCTACATCCCGCGGACCGATGAGGTGCTGCCGGTGGTGGTCTATTTCCATGGTGGCGGCTTCATTGGCGGCGACCTTGCAGTGGCGCAAGAACCGATGCGGGCACTGGCCAATGATGCCGGAGTCATCGTGGTCGCCGCCAGCTACCGGCTCGCACCCGAGCACCCTTTCCCGGCAGCGACGAATGACACATACGCCGCACTCCATTGGGCTGCGGACAACATCGGACAGTACGGCGGTGATGCATCGAAGATTGTGGTGATGGGGGACAGCGCGGGCGGGAACCTCGCCGCCGTGGCGGCTCAGCGCGCAAAGAACGACGGCGGCCCCCACTTGAGCGGACAAATCCTGATCTACCCGATCATCGATGCCAACGCAAGGCTCGGCTCCCGCGCCGAGTTTGGTGAGGGCTACATAGTCACCGCGGCGGACCTCGATTCGTTCTGGGGGAGCTACCTCTCCAACCCGCAGGATGCTGAGAACCCGCTGGCCACGCCATCCAAGGCCGAATCACTGGCGGGCCTGCCGCCGGCGCTCGTGGTCACCACCGAATACGAGGTGGCCCGCGACGAGGCCGAAGCCTATGCAGCCGCCATGGCCGAAGCGGGCACCGAAACGGAAACACGCCGGATCGAAGGACTCATTCACGGCGCGTACTGGATGTCCGGGGCAGTGCCGCGCAGCAGCGAAATCCATGACGCAGCCGTGGCCTTCCTCCGCCGGCAGTTCACGCGCTAGATCACACACACGCAGACAAAGGAGTCATCATGACAGTAGAAACCCAGGCCACCGCCGCCGCTTCAGGTGCCGGCGCCACCGCAAGGTTCCGCGAGAACAAGCACTTCGCCGCGGCCACCAGCCA
>NZ_JBFPFP010000013.1:0-66878 GCF_047977885.1 Arthrobacter sp. LFS091 | reverse complement strand
CGGCAGGGAATCGAGCAGGTGTTGGACCTCGGCTTTGTCGGTCAGGTCCGGGTCGAGCCATTCCGCGAACCGGTCTTTCGGGATGATGACCGGGGAACGATCATGGACGTGGCCCAGCGCGTCCTGGGTGACTGTGGTCAGGACCGTGCACGTCAGCAGCCACCGTTCAGGATCGTCCTCCGGCAGCTCAGGGTCGGGCCAGAACTCGTACAGGCCAGCGAAGCCCAACAACGGTTCCTTCTCGGAGAACAGATAGTTCGGGATCTTCTTGCCATCCTCGGCCTTCTGCCACTCGTAATAGCCCTCAGCCGGCACGATGGCTCTGCGTTTGACCGCAGCCGACCGGAACGAGGGCTTCTCCAGGATTGATTCGCTTCTGGCATTGATGAGCTTGGAACCGATCTTCGCATCCTTCGCCCAAGACGGCACCAGACCCCATTTTGCAATCAGCAGCCGCCGGTCAAGGGTGCCCTCATCCAGGCGCTCAGCCACGATCGGCACGTTCTGAGTAGGTGCAACATTCCAGCTCGGCCCCGGAGGGCTGCCCTCCACCTCCTTGGCCTCGAAATGGCTCAGAAGATCGCTCGTTGCCTTGGACATCACGTATCTGCCGCACATATGCCTATTCTGCCTACAAAAACCGGCACATCGGAGTCCCGGTGCCCCAAGGTGGGCACTCTGTGACACCACGACTCTGGGGGATGTAGCGCCGAGCCAGCTACCGGTTTCGGATTAGGGCCGGACAGCGGCGCCTCGGTACCGCTCATTTTCGGCCCTGCCCTTGGAACCGAGGGCCTTCCAGGCCGACGTGAGGAACTTTAGGCGTTACATGGGACCGCGGAATCCAGGAATCCCGCTTACCGACCCAGACGCACGAGTAGTTGGTACTGATCTTTCAACCCTTACCGATTGCCAGTTACTTACCCTGAAGTGCACGCAGAGTTGTCGGGGAGAATCGGCTTGTTCAAGAAGCTTGGGTGCCGCTTCCCGAACGACGATCGAACTAGTCCCTGAGGATGAGCGCATTTAGTTCCGCGGATCGATGATTTGACTCCCATGACCGCATAAGTTCGAGAGAATGAAGACTTTGATTGCCCGCGAGCAGCGGCTCCCTCTAGCAATGTTCGCTTTGCTTGGCGCGATGGTCCTTATCGTCCCGTTCCCGGGGAGCCTTAGTGTTGTGTGGACCCGATTCCTATCGTCCTCGTCAAACATCCCTGGCGTTGAGCTTCTTTCGGAAGGGTTGCTCCTTCTGTTGGCTGCTGCAACGGTCACAGCGATGGCCTTCACGTGGCGGCCCTACCCAGATCGGCGGTTGGCTATGGCCCCTGAGCGGTCGGTGTGGCCCTAGCCTACCTGGTCTCCGAGAATATCAAGCTTCTCATCGCTCAACCGCGGCCATGCCAGCTTTGGTCCCTCCAGGAGAGTGCCCGTCGCACGGGGACTGGTCTCTTCCCTCAAATCACGCCGCCCTGGCCTTGGGCGCCGTGTGGGTCATCGCTCTTGCGACTCGCCGTGCCGGAATTACCTGGCTTGCATTCGGTGCTGCTGCACTTGTGGCGCTGGGACGGGTCCTGCAGGGCGTCCACTACATCCATGATGTCGCCTTTGGAGGGGTCTTGGGTTTAACGATTCCCGCGGCCCTCTCATTCGTGGTCCTGACGCTGCGGGAACGTGCACACACCCAGAACGCACAAAACTAACCTGACCCTGGCCGCCTGTGCCGTTCACGATGCCTTGGCCGCCCTCATGGAAAGGCTAAGAAATTGCCCGACGCCGAGCTCCTACAGCACTGAATCCGTCTCTCGTATCCAAACCGGTCTTCGCCGCATCGCCCCAGGGGCGCTCTTCTACGTATTGGCCCTTGCTGGTCAGGCGCCTGTTTCGTAGTGGGGTTCGGCGACCGGCTTGGACTCGGCGGAGCGACGTTCGCGCAGGTAGACGCAGGCCCCGACAATGACTGCGACAGCCAAGAATTCGCTTTGCCAGTTTTGGAACGATTCGAACCAGAACTCTTCAACCTGAGTCACCCCTGTGGTTCTTATCAAAGGATCCATTGATGAGATGGTCACAGAGAGTCGGCAGGTTGCAGGACTCCCCCGGCCATCGTGCATTTAGTGCATTTCATCGTACGGCTCCTACATATGTCATGGCGGCCAAATACACGAATCTTGGATGAGGGTGGGATGCTGACAGGCCCGATCATGCCGCTCTCGCTCAGCCGGCCATCGGTGGTGGTCCCCGACAAGCTCGAGCCCGCCCTCATGCTCCTCGAGAAGGGAATACCCATGCGGGAGATCACGGCAAAGACTGGACTGGCCCGTACGACCTTGCATCGGCACCTGCCGCCCCGTGAGGACTGGCTGAGGGCCGAATCTGCAGCTACCCCTTGGGAACAGGGCAGCGTTTGGGAGTCCCTCCGTTGCGTGAGTTTCATAGCTCAAAATCTATTTAGGAGACGCCCTCTAGGGACTTGGACCATAGGTCAGATGCCGACAAGCCTTGAGCAGCCGTAGTCCTCAGAACTCGCAGGTTCAACTTACTGGTCTGCTGGCCTCCTTCGTAGTGGCGCGCAGCGGACAGCAGCTGGCTCGAAAAATTATCACGGCCGTAAACCCGAGGGTCACTGTTGAATGCGGGGTCAATGACCGTCACATTCCTGAAGGGAGCGGCGTTGATCCAACGGGTTAGAGCTACGTTGATATGCGCGTCGCGAAACGAATAGCCCACTACCAACAGCCGATCCGCCCGGGCCAGCATGTTCTCGAACTCTCGCAGCATTGAAAGAAAGGGGCCGTCCGCCCGCAACTTTCCGCGTGCGCCGAAAACCACTCCCGGCAGGGACCTGAGATCCTTAGATTCAGATTCGCCGACGCTTATGACCTTGGTTTCGTAGAGGCCGCCGAGCCCTCTTTCTTCATGTATCTGCCAGTCGATTGACCCGTGAATCTTGAGCAGACGCACTTCTGCATCGTCATCCCAGTGCCAGTCGCTTCCGCCGCTCCAACCCGCGATGCCCGTATCGAGTCGAACGCCTCGTCGCTCGCATAGAAGCTCAACTGACTGGTCGTAGTTAAGGGTGGCGATTTCGACGGGGCCCTGGGTCATCTGGAGCAGTGGGTGGAGGTAATCCACATCTTTATCCGTGACGCTTACGAGCTCGGTCAGCGCCGTCAGAAGTTCCTCCTGCAGACGGGTGTATAGCTCATCCGTGGCGGCAGAATTACTACCCGTCAGCGCTTCCACCGCCTTCTTGATCATCTCGCCAGGCCCATTAAAGGCTCGCTTTTCCAAGATGCCCGCTCGAAAATCATCGTCGAAAAATGCTGGCATCGAATCGCCACCCTGTCGGACGCCCGCGAGGGAGGGAGACCATTGAACGAACGGTGCGATCTCCAGGGATTCGCGTTCCGCCAGCATTTGGACTGCCGAAAACAGGTCTTCCACATCAATGCCAGCGTAGACACTAGCTCCGTTGGCCGTGCGATGAGCAATCATCGCGCCAATCGCGTAATTCACCGCATGCGTTATTCCGTAGTACCGATTTCGCGGTGTGTCTACGGCATCCACGATCTTCTGCGTCATCGCCGTTGAACCAGGTACCCCAGCATCCATACTTGCACCCGCACCGAGCAACGCTAGAGTCTTCATCTGGTTCCCGAGGTCTGCCATGTCTGAAGTGTAGCGATTGCGAGCATAGACCTGAGTATTTGGGGAAATGAGTGATTAGCGGAAGATCCACGCGCACAGATCACACACTATCGCTCGGATGGTGGTCGATCAGGATGACGGCCGACAGCCTTGACTCGAAAATTGAAGACCGCCAGCAGAACTTTTCACGGCATCTAGAGCTCAACATCAGGGATGTGATCGAGAAGGTCCTCACTGACTCGTCACTCTATGACCACCGTAGTAGTTTGCCCGGTTATGCCGACCCGGATCTGGTCACGGATGCCAAGAAAGAATCCCGTCTAACTCCTACTGGTAGACGTTCAATGGTTGCTGAATACCTATGGCTTGTCACTCCGGCGCACTGTATCCGGGCTGTCCCGCGGGGGATCCGTTTACGATCTACTCAAACCCAAAGGACCGCGGGGATCCTGAACGCTCTCGAAATGATCGCTCAAGAATGTCATATCCTGCCCGTAACCTTCACTCATGACGAAGATGAAGAAGACGTGCCCACTTTGCCACGGTCGAGCAGGACAACCTGAACCCGGATGGTGGATGTGTGACGACTGCGGAGGTTTATGGCCAGTCGGCAAAAGCCCTGTAGCAATGTTGCGAGCCGCCAGGACTCGGGAAGTGGGACCTTCAAGGCCGAGAACCAAACTTCGACCGTCGTAAGTTGGGGTGTCCACGTCGAGGGCGATCACGTGACTCAACAGCGCAGTCTGGGGAATTTCGAAGTCCATTATTAAGAGCCTGGCCTTTAGTCAGAAACGCTCCCAACGTCTTATGACCACTGTTAATACCGGACATGGTTGTGACCTAGCCCGGAGGCCCTGCTTTCAGATATCGGGGACACTGATTCTGGAGAGGTCACGCCATGGACTACTCCCCCCCCGTGCCTCTTCTGGTTGAAAGGTCACGCTAGCGGGGATTCCCCTTAGTCGCCTGTCACAGGACTCCTGTCCGATGTCCGAGGTGAGCGGATCGACGTATGAGAGTGGCGTCAGGAATAATTATGTCCAGACAGATTTAATTGCGGCGCAGCCTCTCCCGTAAGGCTTCGTCCAGTAAGTCTGTAATGGTGATGCCGTATCTCATCGAGTAGGCATCCAATTCATCGCGAAGGCCAATCTCAATCTTTGACGAGAAGGGTTCCATGCGGCGCTTACTCCTCGGTCTTCCTGGACCCGGACGCCTCGGTTCGAGGCCAGTTGTGGCGGCCGGTTCCTCTTCGACTTGTGCGTTCGCAGCGGTGGCCTGGGTAACCTCCCCCGGTTCCACAGTTACAGTTCGCTTCTCCGCGGATGTCAGAACGTCCACAACGTCGGCGGCTGGTGCTTTGCGGATTGATGATTTGCGATCCAAAGCCATGATTAATTCACCCCGTCCAGATAGCGTGCATGCGCAACAAATTTTTCGGTCATGATCGCCGCTCCCCGTCCGGCTAGCTTCGTGAGTGGCGAGCGTGTACTGACGGAGTCCTGCATCGCCGTTCGGAGAGGAAGATAAGGCTCTCTTACGTCAGTGCCGTAGGTATCCTCAAGCTCTCCTATTTGGAAGGAGTGTTCGGAAGTGAGGGGTGAACTCGTCTTATTGATGATGATGCCCAGGAATTCCAGCTGAGGATTCAAGTGCGGAAGTGACCTGACCTTCTTCACTGTGTCGAGGAACTCCGTCACGCCCTTCACAGAGAACGCTGCTGGTTCAGTGACGGCAAGTACACGATCCGCCCAAATGAGTCCGTTCAACGTCAGTCGCCCGAGGGCCGGTGGAAGATCTATGAGGATATGGTCGTATTGTTGAAGCTCGTCCGCCCCATATGCTGCAGTCTTGAGCCGCATCTCGGGCGTCAAGAGAGCTTCCGACTCAAGTCGTGCCAGGGACTCAGAACTTGGAATCAGATCAATACCCGGCCATGTAGTTTGGGTGATGGCTTGCCCGAGTGTCCCAGCTTCTCCCCCGTACAGCACATCGAACACGTCAAACTCTCCAGCCCCTTCAAGTGCTTCCGTGACGTTCGATTGAGGGTCGAGATCGATTACCAGCACGCGCTTTCCAATTAGACGCAGGCCTGTAGCTAGGCCCAGTGTCACTGACGTCTTGCCCACACCGCCCTTGCGGTTACCTATAGCCGTAACTCTCATACTGGCCCTCCAAAGCTTGCCGGGTATTGATGAAGATCAGTCAATACATCGTTCATTCAATCATTCGATCCAGACATCAAT
This sequence comes from Arthrobacter sp. LFS091, assembly GCF_047977885.1. NCBI lineage: Bacteria > Bacillati > Actinomycetota > Actinomycetes > Micrococcales > Micrococcaceae > Arthrobacter > Arthrobacter sp. LFS091. Next base: position 60,981 of record NZ_JBFPFP010000013.1, on the reverse strand, counting down.
CTATCAAGCAATCAATACATCTCGCAATCCATCAATACATCTATCAATCCATCAATACATCTATCAATCTTTCTGTCATGACATAATTATTTATTAGCAGACTATCGCTTCGCCCAACGTGGCATGGGGTGAGAGACCCTATGAATAGCCAGCTAGTCCTATTGCGGCCGCAGCTTCCCAGGCTGAGGCAGAGGTGCACAGGGCCCGGTGTGATCTATCAATCTTTCTGTCATGACATAATTATTTATTAGCAGACTATCGCTTCGCCCAACGGGACATGGCGTGAGAGACCCTGGGCAGTTGCCATCCGACTCCTTGGGCAAACGACCAGTTAGCCCCATTGCGGCCGCAGCTTCCCGGGCTGAGGCAGAGGTGCACAGGGCCCGGGCGTGATCTATCAATCTTTCTGTCATGACATAATTATTTAACGGTAGTTGCATCAACTACTCCTGAGTTTCTAAGGGGCTCTAGGCCGAGGCGTTAGTTGCGGCGCTTGCGGGCGAACAAGTAGCAGCGCCGGTTATCCGCGGCAAGCTGTAGCGCCTGAACCCGTAAAATGGGGGATCGTCAACAAAACCTGACAGATAGGACGCCGCATGGAATGGGATCTGGGAGACGGATTCCACTGCGGACGACTTGGAGTCCTTTTAAACGATGGTCGGCTGGGATCCAGCCACCAACATGACGGGACGATCAGCGTCCAAGGAATCACTGGCCGACACAAACGAGACCCGCACAGGCCGGGCTACGAACTGGTGGCGGAAAGCGCAGCCGCAGGTTGGCAAGGTAGCTGCGAATGCGGCTGGACTGGTAGAAAGTGGCAACGTGTCCTTGGCGCGGGCAGTACCGACATGGCGAGATACCGAGCAAAAGCACTGATCGGATCACCAGCTATACCGCCCCTATCGGTAGAAGAAGCCATCATGAGCGAATGGCAGAAACACGTACAGACCTGGGCACTGCAGATGGCGGCTCGCAGTTATGACCGGGCAGCCGCCCGTCTCAACGAGGCGGTCGACGCCGCACGAGACTGTGGTCTGACATGGGCCGATATAGGCGCAGAAACTGGAATGTCACGCCAAGCAGCACATCAACGATGGAACCGATCGAAGTAATCCTCCTCAGATGGAGTACACGACCTTTACAAACAAACGGCGTTGTCTCCATTTGAAAACGGTCTCGTCGTACCGAAGCTGTGATCCTCCCGCTCAGGGTCACATCGCTCTGGTGAACGCCATATCAGCAAGGGTCCATTCGTCAGGTGGTCCTTCATAGGCTTCCCAAGGGTAATCTTCGGTGGGGGATAGGAGTTCCGCTATCGTATTCACATTTTTTGAAAGCCACTCCCGCCAGATGACCCGCTCGATGCGGTACCTCTGAAGCTGGCCGACCACAGACTCGAGAACTCCAAAGTACTCAGCAAGTTCGTGGAGGGACGTCGAAGCGATGACTGTCCAAGATCTTCCACCATTCCTTGACACCATGTTCCAGGCTGCCAAGGTCTCCAGACTTTCGCTCACCGCCGTCCTGGACAGTTTTGTCTGACCCACCAACTCCGTGGTGGTCAAACCGGGAGTGCGCTCCAGTGCTTCATAAACAAATGCTGCAGGCAGGCCCAGTTCCCTGAAGACAGGTCTGAGCGCATGCATCTTCCCCTTTCGCCAGGACAAAGCTTCGGCACCTGGCCGAAGGCCTTCAGGAATTGTCAACATGTATAAGTCGCCCTTGGTCCCTCGGCCGCGCTCCACCAAGGTCACTAGAGGATCCTTTTCAGAACGCAGAGCCCGCAGGTGGGAGCCCACGGTTGTGTGGTCAAGACCTGTCGCAACTGCGATTGAACGATCACCGAACTCAACGAAACGAGAAGCAGACATGTGAGCGGCTGCTCCGAGAGCTCTTAGAACCATCCGCCTAGCCAGACCAGTGCGGGAGCTAGCGTAAGTGGACTCCCTTAGTCGCAGCGCGTTTTCCCAAGTCCGCAGATAGCGGTGCTCGCTGGCGGCATCTAGGTTAGACGCAGTTCCTAGTGGGGGCTGTGTATTTGGCTGGCTTGTGGGGGATTTACGTACATTGTTATTCCCTTCACTGTTGGTCTGGTTTTTTCGTAGGTAGGTGATCGCGTTTTTCCAGTCCCGCTTCAGAGCGGGAAGTCTGTGGCTGGAGGGGTAGCGGGCATAGAAAGACGCGAGCCCGGGCCAGACACCCTGAAGGACCCGCCGTTCTACATCGATGAGTTGTATGCCAGCAGCGGCCGCAGCGGTCAGGACAGCCTGGCGTGCCTCTGAATCTGATGCGTACCGGTTGGCGTCGTATAGGCCCGATAGCGCCATCTGCTGCATGGGCCTGGACATCCGACCTGCCATTTGTGGTAATTCATACGCTTCGTTGTCTGCCGACAGTGGCTGCGCGAGTCTCAGCCTTCGTACGCCGGCGAGTTCGTCCTTTAGGTCTGCGCGAATTGTTGCCCATACTTGTTCCTTGTTTGGGCGTCTCGCAATGTCGTAGGCCGTGCTGAGGCTCATGGCGAGTTCCTGGTAGCCGCCACGCTTGTGCGGTGACCCTGGGGTCCTCATGCAACCGTGAAGCATGTTCTGGTGCGGAGTCTTGTCCAATGTGCGGTACCGGGTGCCTAATGCCTCGACAACATCTCGTGCTTCAGAAAAGGCAATCCGTTTTTCCAGTGGGATGTATACGTGCCGTCCGCCATTGGGCGAGCGATCTTCAATCCACCGAGCCCCACAGCTGTGCAGCCACGTTTGAAGTGATTTCACATCGGCTTCGACCCAGTCGATGCCTGCAATCGACGAGTCGAAGTCAAGGAAGATAGCCGAGCAACTGCCGTCTTTGCCGAAGATCCGGACGGCCGCAGGAAAAGTGGGGAGGGTCTCAGTCAGAGCGCGTTCATGCTTCTGGGGATAAGTCTTTCCCCCGTCCCGGGAGAGGCGGACGCGGGGTTGACCTGCGAGAAGAGGTGTCAACGCAGCCCACGCCTGAGCGGCGTTGGAGGTCTGGGATGGCTCCTGAGACACGCCAGTAGCGTCGGCTGCTGGCAGCACGGGAGCGTGCTGTTGTACGATGATTTTGTTCCTGTTCAGGGAATGACGAAGGGCCGATCCTGCCAGATCGGTTTTGTTGCACAAATGAAGGCCTGTCAAGGACTTCCATACGATTTACGATCTGTCTGCCGGCAAGCTATCCGGATCGTGAATCTTCAGCTTCGAAGGCCCGCTTATGGCGGGCCTTCCTTGTATCTATGAGGCCATACGGATCGGGAGTTCATCCTGCTGAGTGAACTGACCAAGCAAGGCCAAATCTTCGCGCAAGGATCGGTCGACTGCAGAGGCAACATAGTCGGTGACAGTCATGCCTTTTGCGGCGGCGATCATGTGAACGTCCTCCGCGGTCTTGGCCGGCGTGCGGAAGCCAATGTATTTGCGGAGGCCCTTGCTGGGGCGACCGCCTCCACGATTGATTACTGCGCTCATTTGTCAGGTCCTTTGAATCTCGCACAACCAGGGGTTGTAGCTGGTTCATCGTTGGTGCCACGTGCAGTCGATCGGATTTCTGTTTACAGCTATCGACTGAATCGAACCTAGCACCGCGCAGAGTCCCATCTGGGGATTTGTTTACAGAAAACGGCTCCGCGTGTCGCCCTCTAGGATCCTGCCGAGTCTCGGTGCGGATGCTCCCTGCATATCCGCTGGACGCTACGGATGGCCTGGCAGCAGCATTGGCGGAGTCGGTAGGTGCGGGTCCGGCACTCACCATATCTTCCAGATCACCCTTCTGCATGACAAGCGCCGCCTCCGTATTGCTGGTATATGTGGACAGGGCCTGAGGGCCCGCCGTGACATGATCTTGCATACGGTAAGTAGTCTAATCACACATGCGTGAAACATGTGTGAGCTTGTTGTAGTGGAGTACTTAATGCGAAGAAGTTGGGACCGAAACAGCAACCTGGAGTGCCCACATCGAACGCCCAGCACCGCCGTTCATCATCTTCAGTTGCCAGAGATGGTTTCTTTTGATGACCTCCTGGCCGCCGTGGAACACGCGCACGGCAAGCCCATCAAGATCAGCCTGGTTCCTAGCGATACCTTGCCGGGGTTATCCGGCCTGTGGCTAGAGACAGATATGAAGTCCCACATTCTTGTTCCAGAGAGTCATCCAAAGCTGCTTCGCATGCACGTCATCTGCCACGAGTTCGGACACATTCTCTTGAGGCATCAAGGCTGTGAAGGGCTCGTATCGCCAATGCCCTCGGTCTTCAAACATCTCGGGGGGCAAAGGGGTATAAAGCGCATGCTGGCCCGTTCCCCGCGATGGAACGAACTTGAGAAGGCCGCGGAAGAAGTGGCGTACTTGCTTTCAAGCTTTGTCATGCAAGGGGCCCCAACTCCAGCCAGCAACTTTGAGAAAGTCTTTGGATGAGCCTTCTACAACTGCTCCCCTCCCTTGTCTTGTGGGCCGTAGTGCTGACTAGGATCGTAGGGCTGCGTTTCGGATGGAAGCCTGGAATCCTCACGGCCATGATCTTGGTCGCGACTGGCACCACTCTCAACATCGACGCTGTCTACACCAGCGTGGATTACTGGCTGGGCAACAGGAACGTTTTGAACCTCGTCGTGCATGTCGTTCTGGGGCTCGGCATGACGGAACTAAGCCGTCTGGTTGTTGCAGCCACAGGGGCATCTCGCACACGATGGCGCCTCTTGGTGCTGGCCGGGGTGGTAATGGCGGGCGCCCAGGCTGCCCTGCTCCTGGCCGCTCACACGCCCGGCTCCGCTACAAACTTCACTGATGTTTTTGCTGCGGATCCGTCCATCGCCTGGTACCAGGGCCTGTTTTTCGCCTGGATCGGATTGATCACCGCTTACACAGGAGTCGAGTGCCTGCGTCGCACTCGTGTCGGGGAATCAGAATCGTTCCGGATCGGCTTCGACATAATTGCGGCGTCGTGTTTCGTCGGAGTCATGGCCGTGGCCATCAAACTACTTCTAGTTGCCCAAGAAGCGACAAAGTCAGTCGCTCATCAGCCGGAGGTGCTCTACGTCGGCTATAGATCTCTGATCGCCCTCACTCTCGTGGGCTTCTCTATCGGCTTTGCACTTCCGGCCTATCAGCGTGCCCGGCAGCAGACGACCGCCCGTGTAAGACGGCGTGACGCCATTGAAAGGCTCCAGCCAATTGTCACTAGGCTCCTAAAGACTGACGCAGGACAGCGAGCAAGGGAAGCCGCAGCACTCAGTCTGCACCCGCGTTCCACCAAGGAACAGTTGTACCGGTGGATCATCTTCGTTGACGACATAAGGGTTGAAAATCCCGACCTTCTATCCGCTGATGAAAGCAAGTTTCTAGACGATATTGAGGCATCAATTGCAGAACCAGGTCCGATCAATGTACCGGCCCCTGTGGGCAACTAGTTTCTCAAAAATTTTCACTCCTGCCCCGGTCCTGCTGGTGGTCGTCATACTGGCAGGCATAAAGGGCGGCATTGGCATCCTCGGGGTTCTGCTCCTTGCAGTGGGAATCATCGCGATCCCGGGGCTCGCGTACAAAAGATTCGCTTCCCTGGCACAGATATTGGGCTGGCCGACGAACCTGCGGACGAAGATCGTAGCTCTACTGACCATTGCCGGAGCTGGTGCGTGCATCCTGCTCGACGCTCCCCAGCCCATTCCGGCCACAGTCATCGGACTAGTAGCGGGCAACGCGTGCCTCGATCTCGCGCGACGACGGCTGAACGCATCAGCGCACGTTTCAGTTCTGACCTTCAGCGTCCTATGGGCAACGGACGTTTTCGGTCCACCATTTGCGTGGCTCTTGGTACTATCACCGATGATGCTGTTCAGTCGAACCGCCCTTCGTGAGCATACGTGGGGCGAGGCTCTGGTCGGTGCGCTTATAGGACTCGTCACCTTCGGATGTTTTACCGGAGCGAACAATTGGAGCTGGATCAGTTGAGCGATTTTGATCTCTCGCCGCATCGGGCGGCCGGCATCCAGCGTGCGGAAACGCTCGCTCGGAAGATCAATCTCCTCCTGGACGTTATCGTTTCGGATACAGGGAAACCTTTCGATTACCCCGCCATTCGCGACGGGGCCCAGAAGGCTGGATATTACCTCTCGCGTACTCGATGGTCTCTCCTGAAATCGGGAAAGGAACAGGTAGTCCCCGAGGAAGCACTCCGCGCCATAGCTGCGGTTTTCGACGTGGACCCGGAGTACCTTCTCCAGGAGGGCGGCAAGCTCCCTGAGCGAGTGGAAGCAGAGCTGGAGCTCATTCGCAGTATGAGGCGAGCCGAGGTTAGGAACTTCGCAGCCAGAGCGCTTGGCCCAGTCGATCCAGAAGCCTTGAAGGCTATCGCGAAAATCCTGGACGAAGGCGTTTAGGCGCCACGCCCCAACAGCAGTTGGTCTGTCCTCATTGCGCTGCTATCGTCTTAGCAGTACTCACACATGTGTGACACGCGCGTGAAGATAGGGCGATGGATGGATATAGACCTGCATCTACGAACCATGCGGTTCGGACCTAAACGTCATGCCAGACAAGAGTGCTGTCCGCCTGACACTGGGGGCAGGCGGGCGTCATGGCTCCTGGGCACGGACATACCCCGCCATCAAGCTCAAGAGGTGGTCCGCGCGGGACTGGTCGAGAGTATAGGTCAGCGCCCTGGTAGATCGCTCTTCACGTGGGAGGTTCACAAGAACGACTCCCGTCGCTTCGAGCTTATTGAGGCTCTGGACCAGGAGTGGCTGCTTGATGCCCGTAGCCTGCTCCAGTTGATAACGCATTAGAGGCCCCGAGACGCGAAGGTGTCTCATGATCTGCATGCGCACTGGGGTCCCATATGCGATCGCAGCTGCATCAAGATCGTCGGACCAGGCTGGATCTGCTGGGCGCACGGTCTTAGGCATGGAACCCATTGTGCCGAACCTTTCTTCAAGTGGACAATTTCCTATCGTGATTTACCATTTAAAGTACTAAATTATATATCTTAAGTGTGTAACGTAGGGATAGGTCACGTGCGAAGCCGGCCTGGACTAATGGCTGGGTGACTTTGAACTTGGCAGGCCATAGAGAGGAACACAATTGCAGAAGCTGTCGCTGCTCTACACGCAGGAGTCGCAGGATGATGAGCGCCGACAGCCGGCCAGCCGACGTCCAGCCGTCCGTCGCCTGGATGTGAAGCATCCTGATGCTTCTTTGAAGTACGACCTCAGGAAGCAATCGATCAGGTCCGATTCCATTACAGAGTCGGTTCTTGTGGCCGGCGGTCACTCATGAACGAGGGGAAACAGCTTGGATCGGTATCGTTCCTAGCTGTTCCCGTCCTGCTTCTAAGTCTCCTGATGGCTTCATTACTGCTGCTAACCCCCACTAAGCCGGCTGCAGCTGACTGTGAACCTGTCTCCGTTGTCGTGGACGGCAACACGAAAGTCGAGGGGTATTCCGCGGAACAGTTGAAGAACGCCGCCGCTGTCATGGGGGCCGGTAAAGCGCTGAACCTCTCCGTGAAGGGCCAGACGATCAGCATCATGGTGGCCCTGGGGGAGTCAGGTCTTCGTGTCCTGGACTACGGCGACGGTCCCGGCCCGGACTCCCGTGGGTTGTTCCAGCAGCGGGACAACGGCGCGTGGGGCTCCTACACGGACCGTATGGACCCGACCATCAGTGCAACGAACTTCATCAAGACGCTCCAGGCCGTGCCGGGCTGGGAGCTGCTGGAACCGACCATCGCCGGGAACAAGGTCCAGCGCAACGCCGACCCCTACCACTACCAGAAGTACTGGCCCGAAGCGGTCAAGATCGTCCAGGCGCTCTCGGACGGCAAGTTCTCGGTCGAAGGCGGCGACTGCGGGATCCTGGGGAAGTCCGGGGCCGGGGATGACTATCCGTGGAAGGACTCTCCGACCTGGTTGCAGGTCGGGGCAGGCTCCGCTGCTGCCTCGCCTTTGGGCATGTTCTACCGAGAATGCGTGGACTTCGCCTTGTGGCGGGTCAACCAGCAGATGGGTTCGACCAATGCACCGTTCAAGTTCCTCAACGGCAATTTCCGCCCGGACGGGCAGGGCCTCGGCTCGGCTCTAACGTGGAAGGCCGGCTGGGACGCCAAGGGCTGGCCCTCCGGCAAAACACCCCGCGTTGGTGCAGTGGTTTGGTACGCCCCGGGCACCGGGGGATCGGACCCGCAATACGGCCATGTCGCCGTGGTCAAGGAAGTCAAGGACGACGGGACCTACGTCGAAGAGGGCTACAACGGCAACCCGCCCCCGGATGACCACAACTACTACACCCGGACCGTCGAAAGCAGTGTCCCGTCCGCGTTCCTGTATCTGCCCAACCAAGAGGAGAAGAAGTGAAAAAAACTATGGCCCTCATCGCAGCAGCAGCCCTGCTGTGCGCCGGATGCGCACCAGCCTCGAACACCACACCGGCACCGGCAGAGACAACGGCCGCACCCTCTGCTCCGGTGTCTCTGAGCGTCGACAGCGGCCCGCAGGCACCGGGTGGGACCGTCCCTGCCACTATTGGCATCGTCTGGGATCAGGCCAGCAAGGATCAGGCCGTGGACGTCGCGCAGAAGGCCATGGCCGACTTCGCCCGCCCGACGGTGGAGGAACAACAGTGGGCCAATGATCTGGCCCGTTGGCTCACCCCGCAGGCCACCGCTGACTACTCGGCAGTGGATCCGGCCAACATCCCGGCCAGCCGCGTCACCGGCCCGGCCAAGCTGACCGTCGATGAATCCAACGGCTACGGCGTCGCAGCCGCTGTCCCGACGAACGCCGGGATTTACATGCTGCAGCTGCTCCGCACGGGCAAGGACGCTCCGTGGAAGGTCAACCGACTGACACCACCAACGTCCTAAGCGCCGCACCTCTCCACCTCTTACACGTAAGGAAGAAAGTTCATGGGTACTACACCAACCGAGGTCCTGGCCTTTCCAAGCATCAAGGCCATCGTCCGCGACAACGGCACCGCTGAGGTCGTCGTTGCCGGTAACTCCCGCGTCGTCCCCGACGGGGATTCCCTGCAGGACCTTCGCAACAATGCCCTGGCACTCGTCGTGGGCGAAGCGCAGACGCTGAAACGCCCGGTTCGGGTCCAGATCGAGGATCCCGAAGGGCACGGCGAGCTGATCGTGCACCCGGACAACAGGATCGAATCTGTCTCCTACGAACCGCGCCCGGCACGTCGCCGTGCGCAGGCTCCGGCGACCGCGCCCGAGACGGTAGCCCCGGCCGTCATTGAGACAGTCCCTGTGGCGGCTCCTGAACCGGTAGCGGTTCCCGCGCAGCCGGCCCCGGTAATCGAGGAAACGGCCGCGGCAGTGGAACGCCAGCCATGGCCGCCCGCCCCCGTTGAAGCTAAGCCTTCGTCGGCCTCCGAGGAACCGGAGTCAGCCCAGGCTGTCACCGAGGCACCGCTGACACGGCGTAGCTTGAAGGAAACCTCATTCCTCGTCAGCGCTCCGGTGCTGGAACCTGCAACACAGGGCTGGCGGGGAACACTCACTCGGATGGGGCTCCGGATGGACCCTTCTGCCGAAGAACTCTCAGAACGTGAAGATATCCGCACCGTCAGCCAGCACTGGCCCGGTCCGCGCAAGATCGCTGTCGTCAACCGTAAGGGCGGCGCTAACAAGACCCCCACCGTAGTGAACCTCTGCGCTGTCTTCGCCCGCTACGGAGGCGGACCGGTGCTGGCGTGGGACAACAACGAGTCCCAAGGCACTTTGGGGTGGCGCACCGAACAGGGACCGCACAACGCCAGCGTTCTGGACCTGGTGGATTCTTCGACCAGGCTCTTGTCACCGGAAGCGAACAGCGCCGATCTGGCGCACTTCGTGCACCACCAAACGGCTGACAAGTTCGACGTTCTGCGCTCGGACGAGAACGAGGAAGGCGACCACGAGGTCACCGCCGAGGAAGTCGATATCGTTCACCGCGTCGCCACGAAGTACTACCGGATGATCGTGATGGACTCCGGTAACACGGCCAGGTCTGCTAATTGGCGGCGCATGATCCATCACACGGACCAGCTCGTCGTCCCGGTCACTGCCATGGAGGACCGTGCTGAAGCGGCCCGATTGACATTGCAGACGCTGGAATCGCGTGGCGGCCACGACGCTGACCTGGCACGCAACGCCGTCGTCATCGTCTCCGAATCCACGGACGCACGCCGGGGCATGACCGGCGACGCCCTCAAACGCGCCAAGGCAGAAGCGCAGCGGATCGCTGACGGGTTCGCCCCGTTGGTCCGCGCCGTCGTCCGCATTCCTTATGACCCTGCCTTGGTGAATGGACCCATCCGTTACGAAGCTCTTCAGCCCGCCACCCAGCGGGCATGGCTGGCTGCAGCGGCCGCCGTCGCCAAAGGCTTCTAACTCATCCATACGGAACTGAAGGAAGGAGGAACCATGCAACTGTCACTGAACCCCTGGATCACCAGCCCGGACGAGGGCATCGAAGAAACACCTAACGTGCACGTCCCGCCGGCTGCCGTGATCAGCACACCGCTCAAGGGCATGGTCGAACCCGACACCGCAGATCGTCTGGCAAGCCGCACCATGTCCGGTACCCCAGCCCTATGGGTTGTCGGCAGCCACGGCGGAGCGGGCGAGAGCCGCACCGCTGACCTGCTCACCGGGGCACGCCCCACCGGGCACTGCTGGCCTGTCCTGCAGGACGGCAGCAAACCCCGCGTGCTGCTGGTCTGCCGGGCGGACATGCGCGGCCTCACCACAGCTCAATGCGCCCTGACCCAATGGGCATCGGGTGCCGCACCTGCTGTTGAGCTGCTCGGCCTCGCCGTCCTCGCGGACGCACCTGGAAAAACACCTAAATCACTCCGCGATTTCGCGGCCATCGTCGGCGGGGGAGCGCCCCGCCTCTGGCTCCTTCCCTGGGTCGAGGCATGGCGGCACGGAGACTCGACCTCCACACCACCAGCCCGCGAATACCAGCGCTTCATCACCGACGTAACCGCACTGGTTACCTAAACCAGCCCAAGCACCAATCACTGAAAGGTCACTCATCATGAACTCGATCACCGCAATCACCACCAGCACCATCCCCAACCCCACGCCGGTCGTCCCTGCCGAAGCCGGCGGCCTGCTCACCGTCCTGAACTGGGCATCCGGTATCGGCCTGGTCCTGGGCGTTCTCGGTGTCATCATCGTCGGCATCACCATGGTCATCCAGCTCCAGCGCGGCGAAGGCGGCCAGTCCCTGGCCAAGCTTGGCTGGGTCCTGCTCGGCTGCATCATCATCACCGGTGCCGCAGGCATCGTCCGCGCCTTCGTCTAAGCCATCACCAACAACGGGAGGTTCACCTTGAGCCAGTCAGCTGAGAGCACCACCGAAAGTAATCCGTTCACCAAGCCCGGTTTCATCATAGCTGCCGCGCTGGTGGTCGCGCTGATCGCAGCAGCAGTCGTCATCTTCCTGATTCCCAAAGGACAAGGAAACGCCCAACCAGCACCGGCAGAATCCAGCAGTGCCGCCACGGCTAGCCCCAGTGCCTCCGCTGCCTCTGGCAAGAGCGTCTGCGGGCTTCCTGGTTCCACCGAAACAGCCTTGGGGAAAGCGCCTGCGACGAAATGGGAACTTGTAGGCCGGACCGCTGCCCCGACGGCCCCAGAGACCTTCGGTCCTGGCGTCAAGGGTGCCAATGGTTTCCGGTCGTGCTTCTCCCATTCCCCAACGGGGGCCCTTTACGCAGCGGTCAATATGGTGGCTCTCGGTGCAATGAGTGATGCCGAAGTCCAGAAGGAACTCCTCGAAAAGCTCGTAGTTCCCGGACCTGGACGTGACGCAGCATTGAAAGATATCCGTACTCCGTCCAGTGCAGATTCCTCTGCTCTCCAAATACGTGGGTTTGTCCTCAAGTCCTACTCAGCTACGGCGGCTCATGTGGATTTGGCCTTCGAAGCGTCCACGGGTGAGTACGGCCATGGTGTCCTTCCGCTCAAGTGGATCGATGGAGACTGGAAAGTAGAGTTTTCCGATTCCGGTGAACTGCTTAATGACATCGCCCAAATCCGGGATCTGAGTAGCTTCATCCCGTGGTCAAGGGCCTGACATGGCGGAAAAAGTATGTGCACCGCTGGATTGGAAGTGCGGGGCTGAAGACTTCATCAGCGGCCTCGGTGACGATGCCATGGCAAACATGGCGAAGGCCATCATGGAGGGCATGAGCCAGATGGTGACGACTCTGTCTACTTTCTGGGTCTCAACCCCCACGGTGAACCTAACTAGCCAAGACGGTTCTGCAGCCAGTCCGGTTGTTTCCCTGGTCAACAGCGAGTTGATGCCGTGGACGTTGGCCTTGGCCGTCCTGGCTGTCATCCTTGGCGGTATTCGGTTGATCTGGGAGCAGCGCGGCGCACCCCTAAAAGACCTGCTGCGTTCGCTTATCACTCTGACTTTGGTTTCAGGGCTGGGTCTGGGGGTGATTTCGATCTTGGTGATTGCGGCGGATGCCTTTTCTGCCGCGACCATTGACCGCTCCACGGACGGCAAGGGCTTTGCCGAGTCGATGCAGCTGTTGACCATGGCGAACCAGACCGGTGTTGGGGTCTTCATCCTCATCGTTCTTGGTCTCATCGGGCTGCTTGCATCCCTTGTTCAGATTGTGCTGATGGTCGTTCGCAGCGGCATGTTGGTGATTCTGGCGGGCATTCTGCCCACCACGGCCGCGTTCACGAACACCGAGATGGGTCGGCAGTGGTTCCAGAAAGCAGTGGGCTGGACCATCGCCTTTATTCTCTACAAACCGGCCGCCGCAATCGTCTACTCAGTGGCGTTCCTGCTGATGGGGAACAGTGGAGGGAAGGATGCATTGATCGGCTCCATCACTGGTTTCACATTGATGGTGGTGGCGCTGTTCGCGCTGCCTGCTCTGATGCGTTTTGTAACGCCAATGGTTGGTGCGGTGGCCTCCGGTGGGGGTGCTGGTGCAGGTGCTGCTGTTGGGGCCATTGCCACCGGTGCGGTTTCGCTTGGCCGTGGCGGTAGCGGTAGGGGCAATGCTTCACCGACCCCGTCATCGTCAGCGAGCACGTCGAACACTCAAAGCACGCAACCGGGCAGCTCTCCAAAGGGCAGTGATGGTACGTCCGGCCCTCGTGGCGGGGGAGGGCAGCCCATCCCGGGTGCTACGGGTCCGGGTGGAGCCGCTGGCACGGCTGCAGCAGCCAAAGCAGGGATGGCAGGCACCGGCCCTGCCGGAGCGACAGCTGGTGCCGGTGCAGGGACAGCAGCAGCCAGTGGGGGAGCAGCAGCTGGCCCCGTGGGTGTGGCTGTAGCTACAGGAGCACAGGTGGCGTCCAAGACGTCCCAGGCAATTGAAAAGACCGCGCAGGATTCAACCGGGGAGGGCTCCAGTGGCAGCAATTAGCACCGATTACAAAGAACCGTCCTACGGCAACTGGCGTGTACCGCGCTCGGCAGGGCTGGCCAACCTCGGCGCGATCGGCACTGCGATCGTCTTTGCCGGCCTGTTGCTGGGCATTGTGAGCTTCGCTATTTGGGGCCTGTTCGCCGGCCTGGGCGTTCTTGCCTTTGCCGGTGTCAGCGCCTTGCTGCTGACAGTCAAGGACAAGCATGGCCAGTCCGTCGTTGACCGCGCCGGAACTCGTTTGGCTTTCAAGGTCTCCAAGTCCTCCGGGACGAACCTTTACCGGTCCGGACCGCTCGGGGTGACCGAATGGGGCATGTACCAGCTCCCGGGCTTGGCCGCGAAGTCGACCCTGTACGAGTTCACCGATTCCTACAAGCGCCCCTTCGCCCTGCTGCACGTTCCCACCACCAGCCACTTCACCGTGATCTTCTCCACCGAACCTGATGGGGCGTCCTTGGTGGACCCGGAGCAGGTCGATGCGTGGGTCGCTAACTGGGGCGGCTGGCTCGCCGGGCTGGCCGATGAGGCCGGGCTGGACGCCGCAGCGGTGACGGTGGAGACCGCGCCGGATTCGGGGTACAGGCTGCGGAACGAAGTGTTGATGAACATCGACCCGGACGCACCTGCGTTCGCCCGGGAAATGCTCAACGAGGTGGTGGACACCTACCCGGAAGGTTCTGCCACGGTCCGCGCCTGGGTGTCGCTGACGTTCAACTCCGCGATCCGGGCCGGTGCCAAGAAGAGGACGCCGGAAGATGTTGCCCGCGACCTGGCATCCCGGATCCCCGGCCTGTCGGCACGGTTGCAGTCCACCGGTGCCGGGATCGCCCGGCCGATGTCTGCACAGGAGCTGTGCGAGGTTGTGAGGATCGCCTACGATCCTCCGGCTGCGCTGATCATTGATGAAGCCCACGCGGCCGGTTCCCCGGTGTCGTTGAGCTGGGGCGAGGTTGGCCCCACCGCGACGCAGGCAAGCTGGGATGACTACCGGCACGATTCCGCGTTCTCCGCGTCCTGGACCATGACCGGTGCCCCGCGTGGATCGGTAAACTCTTCGGTCCTGTCCCGGTTGCTGGCCCCGCATGGGGACATTGACCGCAAGCGTGTCTCGCTGCTGTACCGTCCGATGGATTCGGCCCGGGCCGCTGCCGTGGTGGAGCGGGACCAGAACAACGCCAACGTCCGCATCACCTCCGGAACCCGTCCTTCAGCGCGTGCCTTGGTGGATGCCCGTTCAGCGGCGCAGACCGCCCAGGAAGAAGCCCAAGGTGCCGGGCTGGTGAACTTCGGCATGGTCGTCACAGCCACCGTGACCGATAGGGAACGCCTCGCAGACGCCGTAGCGGCCGTGGAACAGACCTCCGGCACCGCCCGGGTATTGCTGCGCCGTGCTTACGGTTCGCAGGACACCGCGTTCGCCGCGTCCCTGCCTCTGGGTCTGGTACTGCCCAAGCACAGCATGGTCCCGTCCGAGATTAAGGATGCTCTGTAATGGCCTTCCCGAAACTCTTCGCCCGTTCCTCGAAGCACAGCACTTCCCCTGCGAAGGCTGCCCCGAAGAAGGCTGAGAAGCCGCCGCGTGAGGCCGGGCCTGGTGCCCGTGGCTGGCCCGGGCGCGGCGGGGGCATGGCCCAGCTCGTCCCGTCCGTGAAGGAGTACCGGGGAACAACGGTTCAGGTCTGCGGTCTGTGGCCGTTTTCTTCCGGTGCGTCCTCGCCCATGATCGGCGTCCCGTTGGGACGCCACGAGGAAACCCAGGCCACGGTCTGCTGCGACCCGATCAGCTGGTTCCAACGCGCACGCCTGATTTCGAACCCCTCGGCGTTCATCCTGGGCAAGCCCGGGCTGGGAAAGTCCACGGTCGTGCGGAGGATGTTCATCGGACTCTCCGCACAAGGGGTTCATCCCCTGATCCTTGGTGACCTCAAAGGCGAGCACGTCAAAGCCGTGAGGGCACTCGGCGGGCAGGTTATCCGGCTCGGCCGTGGCGTCGGGTACCTCAACATCCTTGACCCGGGCCAGGCTGTCGACGCCGCCCAGCTCCTTGAAGACAACGGCCACCACGAAGACGCAGCCCGCGTACGAGCCGACGCGCACGGCCGCCGACTGACCATGGTGGTCTCACTGATCACGATCAGCCGAAACAACCCGCCCACCGACCAGGAACAAACCATGCTGGACCGTGCCTTGCGGGTCCTCGATGACCGTTTCGACGGTGTCCCGGTGTTGAAGGACCTGCTGGACGTCATCGTCTCCGCACCTGACGAGCTGCGGCAGGTCGCCCTGGACCGGGGCGACATGAACATCTACTTGCAGGAAACCCGGGCGTTGGAGGCAACCCTGCTCGGTTTGACCGGTGGCGGGAAGCTGGGGGAAATCTTCTCCCGCCAGACCAGCCAGCCCATGGTCCGTGACCGGGCCGTGGTCTTCGACGTTTCCAGCATTGACGAGACCGAAACGGACCTGCAGGCCGCCATCCTGCTCGCGTGCTGGTCCTACGGCTTCGGCACGGTCAACGTCGCCAACGCCCTCGCCGATGCAGGTTTGGAACCGCGACGGAACTACTTCGTGGTCCTGGACGAGCTGTGGCGGGCGCTGCGTGCCGGTAAGGGCATGGTGGACCGTGTAGACGCGCTGACGCGGTTGAACCGCTCCGTGGGCGTCGGGCAGATCATGATTTCCCACACCATGTCCGACCTGCTGGCCCTGCCGGCAGAAGAGGACCGGATGAAAGCCCGCGGCTTTGTCGAACGTTCCGGCATGGTCATCTGCGGCGGCCTTCCGGCCTCGGAAATGCCGCTGCTGACCTCCGCCATTCCGTTGTCCCGGCAGGAGCAGCAGAAGCTCATTGGCTGGCAGGATCCGCCCGCGTGGGACTCACGCGGCGTCGACGTCGAACCTCCGGGCCGGGGAAAGTTCCTCATCAAGGTCGGTGGCCGTCCCGGGATCCCCGTCCAGGTCGGACTCACCTCCTTGGAGAAGGGCCCCGAAGGGGTCAACGACACCGACGGCAAATGGCATGCAGCACCGGAAACCCTGCTCGAATCCGCAGCCCCGGCCCTGCCCACTCAAGGAGGAATCGCGTGAGAGCCCCAACCCCCACAGAGTGGTGGTACGTCTTCGCGGTGGTGACGTTCTTCTGCGGTGCGGTACTTTTCAGCATTATCGCCAGCATCTGGGGCGATTGGGCGCTTTACAACGACCTGAAAGGCTGGCTACTTCTTTGGCTCGCTTTGCTTGTGGCTTTCGCTCTAATCGCCGTAGTTGTCCACCGCGTGTTCGACACTGCCAACCACAAAATCACCTGGACGAAAAATGGTCTAACCATACTCAGCATTTTTGTCACTGCTGTCTGCTTTAACTTTCCTGCTTCATGGAAGACCCCCTGGGCCGCCGTTCCCCTGTGGAGCACCGTTATCGGCTGGCTCTTCATAGTCCTGACGCTTTGCTCACTTGTACCAATTTGGAAGGGCGAGGCCAAAGACGCTGAGGAAAAGATCGAGGCCGCCAAAGCGAAGAAGAGGGCCGAGAACGAAGCCGCGAACAGAAAAGCTACGGTCGGGAATAGAGACGTCATCTCCAAGGGCCCCAGAGGAAGGAAAACGCGATGAGCGCACCGAATCGTAAAGGGATGGGCATGGGCGATGCTCTGCTGGTCTGGCTGGCCATCGGCTTCATCGTCGTCTTCGGCGGCGGAACTTACGCCGCCTTGCACCTCGGCTCGTGGATGGCGGGCATCGCCGCCCCACCAGCCCACCCCATCGATCTGATCGCCGGACTGGCCAAGGGACGGGTGCCGTGGCCAACCGAGGCCACGGTCGTCGCCTGCCTCATGGCCGCCGTGGTTCTGGCCCTGACCATCGTTGCCCTGGTGGCCTGGCGGAAGGGTGCCTCCAAGCGTGCCCGCGTCGATAAGGCCGCCCGCTACCTGGGGCGCGGTAAAGCGTTGGCCGCGTTCTCCGAGAAAGGCGCGAAAGCGACCGCCGAGCGTCTGGGGGTCACTGACACGCCCGGCATTGTCGTGGGCAAGGTCGTCTCCACGGCTCAGAAGTTTATTCAGTCCTGGGAAGACCTGAGCCTGGATATCTGGGGACCCCGTACCGGTAAATCAACGTCACGGGTCATGCCCGCCGTTCTGGACGCACCCGGCGCCGTGGTCTCGACCTCGAACAAGCGCGACGTCGTGGACGGCACCCGTGGCGTCCGGGAGAGCACGGCTCCGGTGTGGGTGTTCGATCCGCAGAAGATCGCCCAGGAAGAACCGGACTGGTGGTGGAACCCGCTCTCCTACGTTACCGACGAGGAGAAGGCGTACAAGCTCACCCAGCACTTCTCGGTCGGCTCCCGCGTGCCTGGGTCCAAGCCTGATGCCTATTTCGATCCCAAAGCAGAAGATATTCTGTCCTCGTACTTCCTCGCGGCCGCGCTCGGGGAGCTGCCCATTACGCAGGTGTACGTGTGGGTTACCGAACAGGTGAACCGTGAACCCATCAATATTCTTCGCGAACATGATTACGAGCTGCAGTACAAGGGCCTTGAATCCACACTCGAGCTGGCTGATAAGCAGCGTGACGGTATCTTCGGTACGGCCGAGAAGATGATCCAATGCCTCAAGAGCCGGAACACCCTGCGCTGGGTCACCCCCACCGGTGGAGCGACCGTATCCACAGATACCCGCCGGCAGTTCAACCCGCATGCTTTCGCGGCGTCGCAGGAGACGATTTACATCCTCTCCAAGGAAGGTGCCGGGTCGGCCGCACCCCTCACCACAGCCTTGACGGTGGCCATTGCCGAGGCCATGGAAGAACGCGCCGAGCGCAGCGGCGGCCGCCTGCCCAAGCCGGCGCTGTTCGCCCTGGATGAGCTGGCCAACGTGGTCCGCTGGGCAGCCCTGCCGGACCAGTTCAGCCACTACGGCTCCAAGGGCCTGATCGTCATGGGCATCCTGCAGTCCTGGTCCCAGGGCGTCGAGCTGTGGGGAGAGGCAAATATGCGGAAAATCTGGTCAGCGGCGAACGTCAAGGTCTACGGCGGCGGCGTGGCAGAAGAAGCCTTCCTCCG
Organism: Arthrobacter sp. LFS091; assembly: GCF_047977885.1. NCBI lineage: Bacteria > Bacillati > Actinomycetota > Actinomycetes > Micrococcales > Micrococcaceae > Arthrobacter > Arthrobacter sp. LFS091. The sequence continues at coordinate 42,513 of NZ_JBFPFP010000013.1, read as the reverse complement.
GGCACTCTCGGACCTGATCGGTGACTACAGCTACATCAACGTCTCCACCTCCTCCGGCAAGTCCGGCTCCAGCCGCTCACGCCAAGAGAGCAAGGAACGCATCTTCGACGTTTCCAACCTCGCCGAACTGGACCGTGGCCGCGCCGTCGTCCTCGCCTCCGGCGCACCAGCCACGCTCGTCCGCACGATGCCCTGGTACACCGGTCCCCATAAGGAAACGGTGGAGGCATCCATCAAGAAGTACAGCCCCCGCCCCGAAGAACCCACGGCCCCTGTCCCCGCTGCACCGGCAGCCAATCCATGGGACACGGAATAGGAAGGGCGCCGCACGTGGCAACTGACTTTGACCTCTACGACACGGACACACCGGCCCCGGCTCATGCCGACCTTGGCGCGGAGAAAGAACCGGAGCTCGTCTTCGGCTCGGCCGAAGAGTTCCTTCATGAGCAGCTGCTGCCCACGTATGTCCGCAGCGTCACGGGAAAGTCCGCCAAGTGGTGCATCGAGTGGTATTTCCACCCGGAGGCCGTCTCGCGTGTGGCGGCTTTGTGGCGCTCGTGGGAGCATCTACGTCTGGACCCGGCGACCGGTATGAGTGTGTGGTGGAGGGACCACGCAGACCACCACATGCGCGTCCTGCTCGACCCGCAGGGGCCGTTTTTCAACTGCGATATGAAAGAACACCGGGAGCCAGAGCTCTTGGAACCGAAAATGGCTCCGGCTGGCTGGTTCCCTGACGTCCGAGGCGCCAAGCCATGAAACCGGCCAACATCTTTGCCCCGCAAATTCAAAAAGCAAACGAGACGCGACTCCCAATAGTGCCACAGCCAGTGGCACTATTGCCGCTCGATAGGGTGGGGGCATGACTTCTTCAGAAATTGACCTCCCGGCAGGCTATGACCAGTTGCTGGAGTCCCTGAAGAACCGGGTACACGGCGCACGAACCCAAGCCCAGCGAACCGTCAACACTCTCCTGATCGAGCTCTACTGGTCCCTCGGCCGCGACATCCTCGCCCGCCAGGAACAACACGGGTGGGGGAGCGGCGTGCTGAACCGGCTGGCCACAGACCTGCGGATCGCATTCCCAGACATCAAAGGCCTCTCCTACCGCAACCTGCAATACATGACCGCGATGGTGCGGGCCTGGGACAACGACACAAATGTGCCACAGGCTGTGGCACATTTGCCGTGGGGCCACATCCGCACCATTCTGGACAAAGCCAACACCGCCGAAGAGCGCAACTGGTACGCCGCCGCAGCCGCTGAATACGGCTGGTCACGAAACGTGCTGCTGAACATGATGATGAACCGGTCGATGGAACGCACCGGTACCGCACCATCTAACTTCAACCGCCAACTCGCCTCCCCGGACTCGGAACTGGCACAGCAGATGGCCAAGGACCCCTACAACTTCGAATTCCTCGGGCTCTCCGGGGAAGTCGCAGAACGCGACCTCGAAAACGCCCTCACCAACCGGATCACCGAAACCCTGCAGGAACTCGGACCCGGATTTTCCTTCGTCGGCCGACAAGTCCACTTCGACGTCGACGGAGACGACTACTACGTAGACCTGCTGTTCTTCCACATCGAGCAACTCCGCTACGTCGTCATCGAACTCAAAACAGGAAAGTTCCAGCCAGAGTATGCCGGCAAGCTGAACTTCTATGTCGCACTGGTCGATGACACTCTCCGCCGTGAGCACCACAACGAAACCATCGGCATCCTTATCTGTGGCACCAAGAACGACCGCAGCGTCCGGTACAGCCTCGGCCGGTCCACGTCACCTATGGCAGTCGCCGCCTACACCTACGACAAACTGCCCGCAGACGAAAAAGTCGCCCTGCCCAACGAAGGGCACGTTGTCGCCGCACTCGAATGGGCAGAAGCAACTGCAGAATCCGAAGGCTGAACGACGCCGGCTGCGATGGTCATCGACTAGAACTCATCGGCAGGAGGCTTGACACCATTGGTTTATGCGGCATTAGTAAGCGTCGCCATCTTCGATCAGATCCATAGTCGTGGAGGTGGCACCCTCAGAGGCGCTCTTCACCGACTATGCTGACAAGTACCACGGCGGTAGTAGATGGCGCGCCGCGAGGCTGAATCTGAAGACTCCACCGTCGAGGGCAGTGACGCCACCCCGAACGTGGGCTGCGCCAAGGGTGCAGACGACGATTCGTCCCTGGTCTGCACCGGAGCGAAAAGTCCGGGGCGCCGGCCAGATGAGCACCGAGCTCGCCATCATCGAGGAACCCGGCTTGAGCGCACTTGGGGTGTAACAGTTCTTTGGCTCGAAGTAGCGAGTGGGCGGGCACGACAGGGCGATTGCTGGAAGCAGTCCTCGTGAGTCAAGACAGCGTCTTCACTGTGACTAGGAGACCTATTACGCCCTGGCTATCTAACACGCGGGCGGTTGCGGGCAGGCACTCGGGTAGCAGCCTCGCGCCGTGCTCCGACGGTGTTTTCGATGGTTCCAATGCCCTCCACGCTCATGCGAACCACGTCGCCGGGACTCAGCGGCGGGGGCGTTTGGGTGCCGTTGCGGCCCCAGAATTCGGCGAGACAGCCGCTCCCGCAGGTGCCGGAGCCCAAGACATCGCCGGGTTTAACGACGGAGTCCTGCGAGGCGTAGGCCACGAGTTCGGCGAACGGCCAACCCATATTGGACAGCAGGTCATGCCCGACCTGTTCCCCGTTGACCTCAACGGACATGGAGATAGGCAGGAATCCTTCGGCGTTGTGCCGGTCCTCGAACTCGTCGGCGGTGACAATCCAGGGTCCCAGTGTGTTGGCGAAGTCCTTGCCCTTGCACGGGCCCAGGTTTACCTTCATTTCACGGCGCTGCAGGTCCCGCGCAGACCAGTCGTTGAGAATGGTGTAGCCGAAGATGTGCCGGTGCGCGTCAGAGGCGGACAAGTTTCGGCCGTCGCTTCCAGCAATGTGGCCGACGACGGCGGCGACCTCCGTCTCGAAGTCCAGGTCCGTGCAGCCGGCGGGAATGCCGATGACCTCGCCGGTGCCGGTCACCGTGTGCGGATTGGTGAAGTAGAAGGTCGGCGCCTCGTACCATTCCGGGACCACCCCCGCCACGCCGTCGATGCTCTTCCTCACGCCCTCGACATGTTCTTCGAACGCCACGAAGTCCCGTATGGTGGCAGGTTTCAACGGAGACAGCAGCCGTACGTCGGCAAGCGGAATCGCAGCACCGGACCCGATGGTGCGCCGGGCAATGTCCAACGTCTCGTCGAGCCCGGCGTCCAGCAGCGACTGAACGTCCTGACCCTGGGGGAGGGCGTAGCAGCCGCCGTCGCTCACAAAGCCGGGCTGCGTCCCGCCGTCGTACTCCCAACGGGCAATTTTGACCATAAATCTATTCCTTAGGCTGACTCGCTGGCGGTGCGGACGGAAGCGGACGTGATGCCCAGGGCGGCAGCATTGCCTGCCAGCACCCGGACCCGGTCCTCTTCTGGAAGACGCGCTTCCAGGACCTCCGTCACGGGGCGGTCCGAGCCCATATCGAAGGGGTAGTCAGAGCCGAGCAGCACTTGCTCCGGCCCGGCCGCTGCAACGAGGGCCTGCAGCTCTGCGCGGCTGTGGACCAGCGAATCGAAGCAGAGCTTCTTGAGATAGGACGACGGCGGTTCGGCGCACCCGTGCGCCTCCGGCCGGACGCGCCAGGCGTGATCGGAACGTCCCAGGTTGGTGGGCAGGTAGCCGCCTCCGTGGGCAGCCAGGACCCTCAATCCCGGATGGCGGTCCAAGACACCGCTGAAGATCAGGTGGGACAGGGCCACCGCATTCTCGGCGGGCTGGGAAACGGTGTTGGCGAGGTAGAAACGATCCAGCCGCTCATCGAGGGAGCAGCCGAACGGATGCAGGAACACCAGGGCGCCGAGCTCCTCGGCGCGTGACCAGAAGGCCTCCAGCCGGGGGTCCGAGAGCTCAACCGAGCTGCGCTTCGGGTCGACGGGGGTGGCTGCAAACGATCCGATCTCAACGCCGAGCAGCTCGCGCCCCATGACCGCGTCCTCAAGGGCTTCCACCATGAGGTCGGGGTGCTGGAGCGGGACCAGCCCCAACCCGTTGAGCCGGTCCGGGGCCCGGTCCACGAAATCCCGGACGGCCTGGTTGGCCGCCTTGGCCAGCCGGAGCGCTAGGTCTTTGCCGGCGAAGTAGTAGAAGTGCGACGGCGACGGCGAGACCAGCTGCACATCCACACCCTGGGCGTTCATGTCAGCGAGCCGGCGGTCCAGGTCTGTCAGCTGAGGCCAACGTTCCTTAATCATCTTTCCCGAGGCCGCCATGGACTCCCGCCCGTTGCGGCGCACTTCCAGGTCCTGATGCTCGGCGAACCCGGCAGGGTCCTGCTCCGCGACCAGCTGCTGCAATGCCGGAAGCAGGATGTGAGCATGGACGTCGACGACGGGCTGGGATCCGGTAACTGGCATGGTTTTTTCCTTAGTGGGCGTGACAGACGTGAAGGCCCGCTTAGCGGACCGCTATGGGATTGACGGGCGATCCGACGGCGCCGGTGATCGGCAGCGGTGCCGCTGTGAGCAGGAAGTCGTACCGCTCATCTGCGGCGCAAGCCACGGCCAGGGCCTCCGGGTCCCACATCTCACCCAGGAACAATCCCAGATTGGGGATGGCGATCTGGTGCAAAGGCTGGAAGGCGGCGTCGAATTCGTTGGGCCGGACTTCGAAACCCCAGGTGTCGGTGGCAATCCCGGCGATCTCGCTCCGGTGCAACCAAGGTGCAGTGCTGAAGGACAGGCCCGGGGCGGGCCCGCCGGCGTAATCGCCCCAGCCGTCACGGCGGGCCCGCGTGTACTGACCGGTGCGGAGCACCACGATGTCCCCCCGGCGCACCTGTGAACTGGATCCCTGGATCTCAATTGTCCGTTCCAAGTGCTCGGGGGTGATGGCGAACCCGTCGGGAAGCTCGCCGTCGTCCCGGCCGAGGTCCGGGCCGAGCGCGCGACCAACGTCGAGCAGGACGCCCCGGGTGACCATCTTCGCCTTTGCTGTTTCGATTCCGGTGACCAGGTCCCCTTCGGAGGTGACCACGTCACCGGCGGCACGGCCGTTCCAGGCCTTGCCCTGGTCAAAGATGTGGCCCAGGCCGTCCCACTGGGTGGAGCATTGCAGCGGCATGGCGATCACGTCGTCCGCGCCACCGAAGCCGTGCGGGAACCCCTGGTTGCCGCGCTCCGCGTCCACGCCGGTGTCGGTCATGGTGTGGACAGGGTTGGTCCGGCGCCGCCAGCCCTTCTGCGGGCCGTTGGTGTCGAACGGCTGGGACAGCGAGAAGGACTCGCCGGTGATCACGAGGGCTGCTGCTTCGACGCGCTTGGCGGCATCGATGAAGTTTAGGGTGCCCAGAACGTCATCGTGGCCCCAGCGCCCCCAGTTGTTGTGGTCCTGCGCCATGGCGCGGATGCTGCCGAGTGGATCGTCACGCCGGATAACCGGGGAATCGAAGGATTCCCCGGGGCCGGTTGCTGTGTCCTGGGTGGTCACGGCCTGCTGCTTTCGGTGGGAGTTTCGTCCTTGCAGTGGATGAGCTGGGTGCCAAGCCCCGTGATGGTGCCTTCCATGACGTCGCCGTCCTGGAGGAGCCGACCCCAGTGCTGGCCGTTGCCGGCGGGGCTGCCGGTGAGGACCAGGTCGCCGGGGCGCAGGGGCATGATCTGCGACGCTTCGCTGACCAGCTTGGCGACGCCGAAGATCATGTCGGACGTGGACTCGTCCTGCATGGGCTTGCCGTTGAGCTTGAGCGTCACCTGGACGTCCTGCGGGTCGCCGAGGAACTTGGCGGGCACCAGCAGAGGTCCGGTGGGCAGGAAGCCCGGGGCGTTCTTAGCCCGGTACCAGTCCGAGCCAATGGCGGGCATGTCCTTGCGGAACACGTACTCGCGGGTGGTGATGTCGTTGACCATGGTGTAGCCGAAGACATACTCCAGCGCTTCCTCGGGGGTGACCCGGAAAGCTGTTTTCCCAATGACGGCTGCGAGTTCCAACTCCCAGTCGTGGGACTTCGAGTAGGACGGGAGGGTGAGGTCATCAGTGGCCGAGGCGATCGCCGTCGGGAGCCCGATGAAGAAGTACGGGGTGCCCTGGCCTGCGCGCTTGTCCATCATTGCGGCCGTTGCGGCGCGCACCTCTTCGGCGTCCTCGCCCGGTTCGCGGTGTGCGATGGCGAGGTCGACGACGTGCTTGCGGTAGTTCGCACCGGTTTGCAGGATCTGGACCGGTTCCACCGGAGCCAGGACCTGGACCTCGGCCAGAGCCAGGCCCGTGTCTTCTGCTGCGGAGGCGGCCAAGCAGTCCAGTTCCACTTCAGTGGTGTCCCAATGCCGGATGAGGGAGTTGACGTCATTGTCCAGCGGCAGGACCCGGCCGTTGACCAGCAAGCCGCTGCGGGCCTTGCTGTCGCCGGGCTCGGTGAACCTGATGAGGGCGTACGTAGATTCAGCCATGATGTGCTTAGCCTCGGCCCTGCTTGGCATACGGGTTCAGGAGTGCTTCCTTCATTGCGGGGGAGGCGCCTTCTTCGGTGGCGGTGAGGCCTTCGGCGGGCGGGAAGGACTCGGTCATGGAGTGCGGCATGGCGCCATTCTTGTAGAAGTTGTTCGAGCCCTCGGACGGCTTCCAGGTGTTGGCTTCCCAGTCCGGGACGTAGTTGCGGTAGCCACCAGAGTTCAGCTCCACGCGGAGGCCGGACGGGTCGCGGAAGTAGAGGAAATTCTGTTCGCCCACGCCATGGATGGAGGGGCCGTACTCCATCGGGGTGCCGTTCTCCATCATCACGTCCGCGGTTCGAAGCAGGTCCTCAGTGGAATCAACCCAGAATGCGATGTGGTTGACCCGGCCCTGGCGGTTGGAGGTATCGGCCACCACTCCCAAATCGTGGGACTTCTCGTTGGTGGTCAGGACTGAGAAGACCGTGATGGGGGCCTCGTCCAGGTCAACGAACGCCATAACCCGGAAGCCCAGGGCTTCGCTGTACCACTTGGCGAAAGCGCGAACGTCCTGGGTTGCTACCGTGACGTGATCCAGGAAGCGCGGTGCGGCGGCGTGGCTGCTGCGGCGTTCGGGCCGGTCCGGATAGCTGGACTCAAAGCCGGGTTCTGCCACAAACTTTTCCACCTCGAAGAAGAGGCGCATGTGATGGCCGAAGGGACCGGTGAACTCGTAGGCCTTGCCGTAGCCGTGTCCGCCCGCTGTCCACGTTCCCTGCACTCCGGCGGCTTCGACGCGCTGTGCGGCCGCTTCGAGGGCTGCCTGGGAGTTGGTGCGCCAAGCCATGCGGCCCAGTGAGGCTTCCGGGCCTTCAGTGAGGACCAGGCTGTATCGGTAGTAATCGCCCCAGCAGCGCAGGTAGACGTTGCCGTCCACACGGTCGATGATGCGCATGCCGAACTTCTCTTCGTAGAACTTGGCCGAGGCATCGACGTCCGGCGTGGTGATCTCGAGGTGGGCGAGGTGGGACAGGGGCGTTTCCATGGTGAAGTCCTTCTTGGTACTGGCTGCGGTCTGATTGGTGCAGGTCCTGTAACCACTTTCCAGCAGCCGAAATAGCTGCGGAAGAGCACTTTGGCTATGACGGCCATCGGCGCGACGAATACCCCGCCCGCAACGTACTTGTCCTGCCGCGGCTGGAGGAAGAGGGCATTCCCAGTGGAGATGGCAGCCATCCAAGATAGCTATTTCCATAGGGGCCCTGCCAGTGGTTAGCGTCGCTGGCATGGACTTACAGGACGAGCTGAGGCGCCCGCCGGGGATGCTGGAGATAAAGGTCAGCCCGGAAACAGGGCTGAACGAGGCATTGGGCCAGGCTGTGGAGGCTGTCTCGGAGTCCGCAGAGGAGCATCGCCTGGGCATCATGATTTCCCGGGTGGGCTTGGACCGCTATGTGGTGCGGGTTCACCCGGCAGTGCCCTACGGGCTGGTCCGCCAGGCCTTCGCCTGATCGCGTGGCCATACGCCGCTGTGCCCCGGCGCGGCATAGCAGGGGCGCAGCGCCGCCCCGTGTTCAGAACGTCTCGACGTGTCCGCGCACATGCGTTCCGTCAGGGCTAAGCCAGCCCTTGCCGGCGGCGTAGACCAGCATATTGGCAAAGCGGTAGTTCCAGCCCATCCCGATCCGTCCGGAGCATTCGCTCTTGATCCAGTCGACGGAAACCATCACATCCTGGTCCTCCAGCGTCCCGGCGGAGGTCGATTTAAGCAGATCCGGCAGGGCGTCCCTTGCCTCCTCTGCCAGCATGACTTTGAAGGTGCTGCAATCATCAGGATCATCCAGTGCTACCGAACCGGGGCTGACTCGCACGTGCACAGGTACTCCATTCCGTCGACAGTGGTAGTTGGTTTCCACTATGCCGAGAGGCCGGTGATCGCCGGAAGAGGAGCTTTTGGATAGGTGGTATGGGCGCCGGTTATGGCGGAAATCAGGACAGGGGCGGAGTGTCCACGCGTGCCAGGAGGTAAGAGGACACCATTCCCGCCAGTTTGTCGATAATTTCGTCCCACTCGCCGCGGCCGCTGCCCTCGATGGTGCTTCCCAGTCCCAGCCGACGGGCCACCACGCTGTAGACAACGTTGAAGCTCCAGTCGATGTCTTCCTGCCGCAATAGACCGCCGGGCCAGCCATGGAAAAGATCCGAGAAGTGCTGTGCCAACGCGGCGTGGGACGCTGCTCCGCGGCTGGAAATGGCTTCGTCCTGGCTGGCGCGAAGCATGAACGGGCGCAGGATACCGGCATAACGACGCAGGATGCGGACAGCTGCGTCGACAGCAGCCCGGGCGCGTTCCTCCAGCCCCTCATCTGCGGCAACGGGCAATTCCCCGAACAGGTGGGATGAGACCGCATCGATATCATCCATCTTGCGGCCGTGTGCCACCCGGATCAGGTCATCCTTGCCGTCAAACCGTGCATAGATCGAGCCAATGGAAACGCCGGAGCGGGCGCTGACTTCAGCCAGGGTGAAGTCGTCGCTGCCCCGCTCCTGCAGCAGGGACAGGGCAGCTTCAATCGTTTTCTCGAAGGACCGGCGGCTCCTGGCCTGCTTGGGTTCCCGTGATTTTGTGTCCGGAATCGTCACAACGAGATCCTACAGAGAATTCCCGGGTCGGCTGCGTGGCGTCCAACCCGTAACTCCCAGTCGCCCGGTGGAACTGACCAGCAGGACGCCGCCCCGTTCCAGCGCCGGAAGCCGGCCGGGTCGAGGGGGATCTCCACCGCCGCCGTTGATCCGGCTGCCACGTCCACCTGCGCATAGCCCATCAGCCTGAGCGAGTCCTCGCCCGGAGCCTTGCCGTAGACCTGAAGGACGTCCCTGCCGGCCGCTTCCCCGCAGTTGCGGATGCTGGTCCGGACAGAAATGCCGTGCACCCCGTCCGCTGGTTCCCGGGAAGCCTCACCCTGGCCGGCGGCGGTTGCTTCCACCAGCTCGAAGCGGGTGTATCCGAGCCCGTAGCCGAACGGGTACCGGGCCGGACGTCCAGAGGCTTCAAAATGCCGGTAGCCCGTGGGTTCGCTGCCAGAGTAGTCAAGGGTCAGCCCTGCATCGAAGCCGGTGCCGAAGCCCGGAATGTCCTCGTCTCGTGCCGGGAAGGACACGGGGAGGCGTCCGGAGGGAGCCTCCTGGCCGGTGAGCACGGATGCGAGGGCGGGACCGAACTCTTGGCCGGGGAACCACGCCATCAGGACGGCCTTGACCTTATCCGCCCACGGCAGCAGGACGGCGCGGGAAGCGTTGACCACCACCGCGGTATTGGGGTTCATCCCTGACACTGCATCCACCAGTTCGTCGCAGGCCGGATCGAGGGCAGCGGTGGTACGGTCGGCGCTCTCCCGGGAAGAGCCTTGGTCATCGCCCAGGACAAGGACCACCGCATCGGTGCGTCCTGCGAGTTCCACAGCACGGGCCAGCGGATTGCCTGTCGGTTCCGGGGCGGCGACTGCCGTTACGGACTGAACCCTTCCGGGTTCAAACACCATGTCCGCCACGATGTCCACGTTGCCGGCTGGCAGGTCGAGGGACACGCCGGTGGTTTCACCGCGTGCCACGACGCCCATCACGTCATCCGGTGCCGGAGGCGGTACGTCCAGGACAGGGTTGCCGTTGACCGTGAGGGCGGTGGTCCCGGTCCCGCCGGCTCCAAACGTCCAGCGTGCGGCATGGGCCAGGGTAAGGCGGGAACTGATGCGGACCTTGCCCGGAGCGCCGGCTCCCAGGCCGGGAACGGCACCGAACCAGACAAACGACGACGCTTTCCTGACTTCGGAGTACAGGACCCTGTCTTCACCGGTTCCGCCAGTCTCCAGCACCTCAAGCAGGATTCCCGGGGTGCCGTCCGGTGCGGTGCTGCCCAGCTCCGTGAGCTGCAGCGGCGAGGCCGGCACAATTCCCGGCTCGTGGGAAACTTCCACCCCTGGTCCCATTGCGCGGCGGATGGCGTCCAAGGGTGTCTCCAGCGCACCCTCTGGACGTACCGTGGCGAACGTTCCTCCCTGGAAGCAAGGTTTGGTGGCGTTGGGTCCAATGACGGCGAGTGTTGTGATGCGCCCGGGGTTCAGGGGGAGCATGCTCTCCCTGTTCTCGAGCAGCACGAAGGAGCGAGCCGCTGCTGTGCGCAGAACCTTCCTCTGTTCCGCCTCATCGCGGGAATCTCCTTGGATAGAGCCGGAGCGTCCGGCCCGCCGCCCCGTTCTGTCGGCAAGGCGAACCATGCGCTGCACAGCGTCCTGCAGCCGGGCCTCAGTAACCTCCCCTGCAGTCACTGCCTCCGCGAAGCGGTCACCGAGGAACCTGGCCGGTCCAGGCATTTCAAGATCGAGTCCTGCTTCGGCGGTTTCGTTGGTGTTGTCCACGCCGAACCAGTCGGAGACGACAACACCGTCGTAGTGCCAATCGCCCTTCAAGATGTTGATGAGCGGGCGGTGCTGGGAACAGTGCACGCCGTTGACCCTGTTGTAGGCCATCATCAGCATCCACGGGTTGGCTCGCCGGACGGCCGTTTCGAATGGCCGAAGGTAGATTTCCCGAAGCGCTGCCTCGTCAACCCGGGAATTCATCCGCCGGCGTTCTGTCTCCGTGTCATTGGCCACGACATGCTTCGCGCAGGAGCCAACGCCCTGGGACTGAACGCCTTGGACCCATGCGGCGCCCAGGTCGCCGGTCAGGAAGGGGTCCTCGGAAAACATCTCGAAGGCCCGTCCTGACAGTGGAGAGCGCGGCAGGTTGAGGTTCGGTCCCAGGACGACGTTGGCGCTGCGTTCGCGGGCCTGCTGGCCGAGGACCTTCCCCACCTGGGACACGAGTTCCGTGTCCCAGGTGGCCGCCAATGCCGTGCCGGACGGCATCAGCAGGGCAGTGTCCCGTTCGTCCATGGTCCTGCTGACAACCCCCAGGGGACCGTCCAGGAGCACCATCTCCTCAACCTCCAGTTCGGGGCATGCGTTGGTGCTCCAACCGTTAAGTCCGCCTGTTAGCGCGGCTCCGGTTAGGTCCATCGCGGCTGCCGGGCGGGAGGTGCTGCCCAGGGGACTGGAGGTCACAGGGCCGTCACCTTTTCGGCCTCGACGGCACCTTCGGAGGCGCGAAGCAGCGGCAGTACCCGCTCGGAGAAGAGCCGCATCGACTGTTCGGTGAAACGCTTGCGTTCCCCGGTCAGCGGTCCTCCCATCAGGCCCATGAGGACGTTGCCGATCCCCAAGTCTGCGTACTTCTGCAGCTCAGCGGCGACTGTCTCCGGGCTCCCATAAAGGCACCAAGTCCCCTTGTAGCCCTCGGTGCGGGCATCGGGGGCGGGGCGAAGGTCAACGCCGCTGATGGCTTCCGCCGCCTTGTTCGCCTGGTGCTCGCGTTCCACGGCTTCCTGGTACTGCTGGAGAATGACGTCCATTTCGGCTGCCGCCTGCTCGTCCGTCTCGGCGATGTGCACATGCTGGTAGGAGTGGGTGGTCCACTCGAGTGCGGCACGTACCTTCTCTTCCGAATGGCCTGCTGCTTCGAGAGCGTTCCGGTAGGTGGCGAAGTTCTTGCGGACTTCTTCGTAGGCATTGCCGCCGTCGATCACCGGGGGAGTGAAGGCGAGGATGAAGGCGGGCTGGGCGTTTTTTGCGGCGCGCTCGACGCTGGAGGGCCGGGCGGCGACGGACATGACGCGCGGTTCCGGCTTTGTGTAGGGGGCCGGAACGATGCGGGATACCACGGCGCCGCGGTAGTGCCCGTTATCGAAGGTGACGGGCCCGTCCTCAGGCTTTTTCGCCCACAGCTTTTCGGCGATCTCAAGGTTCTCGTTGGCCAGCCGCGAGCTGTCCTGAAAGTTGACGCCGAAACCGATCATTTCTTCCGGAGTAGTTCCGCTTCCCACCCCTACCAGCAGCTTGCCGTCCGTCAACTGGTCCAGCAGGGCCAGCCGTTCGGCGAAGCGCACCGGGTGGTGCAAAGCGAGGGTCTGCACGGAGAAGCCAAAATGCATCCTCTCGAGCTGCCCGGCCAGGTAGGCGGCAAAGACGAACGGATCGCTGGCGGGGGGAGCGTATCCGGTGAAGTGGTGGTCCGGCAGGAAGACGGCGTCAAAGCCGCGCTGTTCGGCATCCTTGGCGTGCTCCACCATGGCCTTCATGACCGGACGGTCCTCTTCGGGGCCGCGGGAACGGGAGGTAAGGAAAAGGGAAAAGTGCATGGGAACTCCTGGTAACGGGTTAGGGGGCTTGGGAAACTGCTGTGTCAGGCAGGTTGGATCTGGAGGCGACCACAGGCGTGGTGGACTCCTGATCCGAGGGGACCGGGTCAAGTTGGGCGGCAGCCCTGGAGACCAGGCGCCGGAACCACTGATGGCCCGGGTCTGCCGATTTGGACGGGTGCCACCACGCGCATTCGACGAGGGTGGGCAAGCTGATGGGCAACTGCATGATCCGCACCCCGGCCACCGCTGACAGCATGCGGGCGAGGCGTTCCTGAACCAGCGCAAGGCGGTCCGTGCCGGCTACCGCGAAGGGCAGCATCATGAACGTGTCCACGATGACATCGGTCCGTTCACCGAGCTGGAGGTCGTAGACCCGCCGGTCGGCGAGGGTAGAGGCCACTTCCGTCCCGAAGAGGCGTGCCCAGCGGGCGTCGCGCATCTCTTCGATTGTCAGCGTGCGCTCGGGCGAATCCTGGCCGGTGACGCATACCCAGTTGTCGGTGAAGAGCTCGGTGTGCGGAAAGCCGGAAAAGTGTCCCTTGGGGATGAGCATCAGGTCTGCGTTCTGGAGGGTTTCCTTGATCCGGTCCACTGCCAGCGGGGTGACCGCGTCGAAATGGATCTGTACGCCGGGTGCTTCCTCCTGGAGCAGGGTCATCAGCTTTCCGGAAAGGGCTGTCAGGCAGTAGTCCGAGGATATGACTCGGAAACTGCGGGTGGAGGTGGACGGATCGAACACCGCCTGGGCATCGAAGGTCCTTTCAACCAGCCGGAGAATCTCGGAGACATCCTCCTTGAGGACCTGTGCCAGGGGAGTGAGTTCATAAGCGGAGCCAACCCTGGTGAGCAGCTCGTCGTCGAACTGGCGGCGCAACCGCTGCAGGGAGGAGCTCATGGCAGGTTGGCTAATGCCGATCCTCGCTCCTGCCCGCGTGACGTTCCGCTCAACGAGCAGAGCATCAAGGGCAACAAGCAGGTTCAGGTCGGCAGTCAGCAGATTTACCATTGTCTTCTCCACGCTAGGGGGACGGCTCCAACTCCAGAACCGTTTCAGAAACTCGAATTAGAATACTGATACTAATTATGAGTTAGGTCACAGGAGCGGTCAATTGCCGTGCCGCTGTACGGGCGTCAGCGTGCAGGAGGGGTCCCGCCGATTGCCTCAGTAACCGCCGCAGCCGCCGCGAGCAGCCGGTCCCGGCATCGGGCCAGGTGCGCGGCCGACTCCGTAGCCGCAAAGCCGTTGAGTGTCAGGGTCACGGCAACCTGTCCGGACGAGTCGAACACGGGCGCGTGGAGAGAAGTGACTCCAGCGGGATCATCAATGGACGCCGGGCCTGTGGTGGCCGTCCGCTCCAGGAGCCGGGGAAGCACTCCGCTGAGGTCGGGAGCTGCAGTTTCGCTGGGCACCACCACCATGCGTTCAAACTCTGCTGCGGTGGTCGCACCGGCTGATACTGCATAGCCCACGTCGCGCACCTGCTGCAGCTCAGCACGGGCAACCTCGGGTTCAACGTGTCCCACGACCTCCCTGGCGTTGGCGATCCAGCGGGATTCCGCTGCTTCGCCGGCCCAGGCCACATGGAGGGGGGCAAGGGGCGCGGCCAGGCTGAACGAGACACCAACCCTGGACGGGGCACCGCTGGGCGAGCTCCGCACACCGGCGGCAGTAAGGACGACAACCGAATCGTCCACGACGCCGCTGACCAGGACCTCCAGCTCAAGCTCGTCTGCCAGGGCTTCTATTTCAGGCCGCGCCGTGTCGGCAGCCTTGACGTGCCGAGTCAACGCAGTGGCGGGAGAAACGATGGACGGAATGCTGAAGGAACCATAGCCGCCCCGCAGGAAAAGCAGGGGCAGGTCCTTCGACTCCCCGACGTCCAAGGCGTTGACCCGTCCGATGACGATGTCATGGTCACCCGCGCGGATGACGTTCTCAATGTCACAGTCGATCCAGGCCGCTGCACCTTGCAGCCGCGGGCTGCCCGAAGGGGTGTCACCCCAGCTGCTTGCGCTGAACCGGTCCTCTGCCTTTCGGGAAAAGGCGCGGCACACATCCTGCTGGCCGGCAGTGAGGATATTGGCGCAGAAGGAGCCGGCCTCCTGGATCTTGGGCCAGCTGGTTGAGCGGACATCAGGCATGAAGGCCACCAGGGGCGGGTCAAGGGAAACGGAACTGAAAGTGCCCACCACCATGCCCGCGGTGTCGCCGTCGTGGGCTGAAGTGATCAGCGTGACACCGGTGGGATACTGGCCCAGGACGTAGCGGAACCAAGCCGGATTCTCCGGGCTGGTTTCCTGGGCGTCTGTGGTGGAAGCGGGGATGGTCTGCGCCATCGTGCCCTCCTCTTCGTCGAGTTTTATCCCAGTAAACGTGCTGAACGGGGCGGGCGGAAATAGTTCCCCGGTATGTGCGGCATCGGCAATTCAGATGTAGGCAAGCCCCTCCTAACGTCTGGTCGGGATGGTACTTTCGACGGAACGCCGGGGCCTCCAGAGGCCCGTCGGCCGGGGTGGACGATCCCCCGGACGCGCAGCTGGCCGGCGTTGGCCGCGATTGCCGGCCCACTCAGAACGAGGTGACGGTGCGCCGTTCAAACTTCCCCGCACAATCGAGTCCGCGGACAGAACCCTCTCATGAAGTTCCTAAGATTAACGGTGACGGGCAGGCCAAGACACTACCTCCGGGCGCAGGCGTCCGGATCGGCCGGGTCTATGGGGCCCTCCTGATCGTTGTGCTGCTCGGTGCCTTGGACCACACCATCGTGGCCACCGCCCTGCCCACCGTCGTTGGCGAGCTGGATGGTGCGCGCCACATGGCCTGGGTAGTAACGGCCTATGCCTTGGCTATGGCGGTGGCTATGCCGATCTTTGGCAGGTTGGGCGACAGGTTTGGCAGGCCGGTCCTGCTTACCATCTCGCTTGCGGTCTTCCTGGCGGCCTCGGTGCTCTGCGGCTTTGCCCAGGACATCTTCCAGCTCTCCCTTTACCGGGGAATCCAGGGCCTAGGTGGTGCAGGCATGGCGGTGCTGCCCTCGGCGATCATCGCGGACCTGGTGCCGCCTCGGCAGCGGCCCAAGTACCTCGGCCCCCTGGGCTCGGTCTTTGGCATCGCTACGGTGGTCAGCCCGCTCCTGGGCGGCACCATCACGGACACAGTGGGGTGGCGCTGGATCTTCTGGATCAACATTCCGGTGGGCCTGCTGGCGTTGGCCTTGGCGTTCTCCCTGCGCAAGCTCCGCGTTGCCAGCGGAACCGGCGGAGTGGACGCGCCCGGCATTGCCCTCATGATCCCCTTCACATGCACACTGGTGTTCGCCGTGGCGCTCTCTACGGACCCGGACAGCCAGCCGGAAGTCGTGGCGGCCGCCGCAGCCGCCGCCATAGTGCTGGGCATCATCTTCGTCGTGGTCGAGATCCGCTCCAAGGCGCCGCTGATACCCATGCGGATGTTCCGGAGCTGGCCGGTGGTCAATGCAGCCGGGCTGGGATTGGTGGTGGGTGCTGGGCTGTTCAGTGTGGTGGCCTATCTGCCCAGCTACATCCAGATGGCCTACTCCACGTCCGCCTCGGCCGCCGGCATGATTCTGCTGCCGTTGGTCCTGGGCATGATGGTTGCCAGCAACCTCAGCGGCTGGATCGTGACCCGGACCGGCCGTTACAAGGTCTTTCCGCTGGCTGGCTCCGCCCTGGCTGTTGCCGCGGCAGTAGCCCTCAGCTTCACCGGACCAGCAACCCCCATGCCCCTGGTGGGGGTCCTGGTGGGCTTGCTCGGCCTGGCCGTCGGGAGCTTCATGCAGCTTACGGTGGTGGCCGCGCAGAACGCCATGCCGCAGGCGATTGTTGGTGGGGTCACCGCCTCGCTGGGGTACCTGCGGGAACTGGGAGTGACGGTAGGGACTGCCGTCCTGGGCGGCCTCTTCGCCGCGTCCCTGGCCCAGGCATCCGCAGCCAACAACATGGACCTGCCAGCGTCAGCGGTCACGGATCCGCACGCTGTCCAGCAGCTGCCCGTCGAGGTGCAGGCGGGTGTGGCCGACATTTACGCCGCAGTGTTCCTGCCTATCTTTTGGGTGTTGGCTGGCATCTTCGCGGTCGGGGTGTTGCTTTCCATTGTCATGCCGGAGCAGAAGCTGTCCGAGTCTGAGCCCGCCACGTAGGAGGCTGCCTTGATGTGGACTGTGGATGTTGCCGGTTCACACCAGGGCGGCCAGTCACGTGGCCGGATAGATCAGCAGTTTCACCGGTTTGTGGAGCCCGGCGGGCAGTGGCGCGGCGTCGGCCTCGAAGACGACAGATCCGGGCAGGGTCCCGGGGCCTGCGGCCGCATCCCCCATCAGCCGATTGGCCCACGGGTTGGTCACTGCCACTTCCAGGGTGTTGCCACCCGGCCGGATGGCGTCGGTAACATCCACCCGAATGGCCGTGTCCAGGCGACGCCGGCACGTTGCCGTCCATCCAGTGCCACCACGCCCGGGGCCGGGCGGACGTCGGCGATCGGTGAACTCGTTCAGGAGCCGGCCGCAAGAGCGTTCGTCCGCGGGAGGGCGGCAGGTTCTTGGGGCATGGGTGGCAGTTCTAGGGGCGGGGAATCAGACAGGGGCGTGGATTATTCACCTTACGGCGCGGATTCGTGAAGGGCAGGTGCAGGATCATGCGGACACAGGATGGCTGGCATAGCGGAAATCTATTTCCCCCGGAGCGGCCGCCGTCGTACGGTGCCAAGGAACCTTTGCCGTGCCGTGTATCGCCCTGGGGCGGCTCCCCATCCCACGGAGGAATAAGCATGTCCGCCCGAACAGACGTTGAAAACCTACAGAGCCGGGAAGCCCGGGACTTCATTGACAACCTCATCTCAGTTATGAGCTGGGAAGAGAAACTGGGCCAGTTGCAGATCGCCTTCCGCCCTCAATTGGAGGCCGCCAAGGAACTGGTCCGGGGAGGAACCGGCGCTGTTTTCTGGCCGCGGAGCACGGAAGCGACCAACGAACTCCAGCGCGTCGCCCGCGAGGAGACGCCCCACGGGATTCCACTGCTGGTGGGGTTGGACGTCATCCACGGGCAGCGGACCACCTTTCCGGTTCCCTTGGCACAAGCCGCAAGTTTTGATCCCGCCGTGGCGGCCGCGGACGCCCGCATCTCAGCCCTGGAAGCAGCATCAGGCGGGGTGAACTGGACGTTTTCGCCCATGATGGATGTTTCCCGGGACCCGCGGTGGGGACGCGTCGTCGAGGGGTTTGGTGAGGATGCCTACGTCAACAGCGTCTTTGGTGCGACGAAGGTCCGCGCATACCAGGGCCATAGCCTAGACGGGGAGGGGTCCATCCTGGCGTGCGCAAAACACTTTGTGGCCTACAGCCAGGCTGAGGGCGGACGTGACTACAACACTGTGGACGTGTCCACCCAACGGCTTCGCAATACCTACATGGAACCGTTCCGTGCGGCTGTGGAGGCAGGGGCCGCCACCGTGATGGCCGCTTTCAACACCGTGTCCGGCCGGCCTGCCCACGCCAACAGCCACCTCCTGACAGATGTCCTGAAGGGGGAATGGGGCTTCGAAGGTGTTGTGGTGGGCGATGCCGACGGTGTGGTGAACCTCCTGGACCACGGAGTGGCGGCCACGCTCCCCGAGGCTTTGGCGCAGTCCTACATTGCCGGCCTCGATGTCGAAATGGGCGGAAACGCGGCCAGCCCCGACGGCGTCGCGGCCGTGACGCCGGAGGACGTTCCGATGGAACGGGTTAATGACGCCGTCCGCCGGGTGCTCACCCTCAAATACGCCCTGGGGCTCTTCAAGAATCCGTACCGGAACGCTGCACAGGAGATCACGGCACCGACGCCGGAATCGCGGAACGCCGCCAAGGAGGCGGCCGAGAAGAGCCTGGTTTTGTTGAAGAACGACGGCGGGATCCTCCCCGTGCAGCCCGGCCCAGTACGGGTTCTCCTGACAGGTCCCTACGCTGAAAGCACTGACCACCTCGGAGCCTGGGTGCAGTCCTTCGCTGCACCGTCGGAGAGCTTGGCGGAGGCCATCTGCCGGGAATGCCCAGACTGGTCCGTCACGGTCATGGAAGGCACGGGCTTCTTCAAGGGCAATCCGGAAGACCATGCGGCCGTGGCAGCTGCCGCCGCGGAACATGATCTCGTGGTTATCGCGGCAGGTGAGCCATCGGCATTGACCGGGGAAGCGAGCTCACGGAGCGACCTTAGGCTGCCCGGCGTCCAGGAGGACCTGATCCAGGCCATTGCCGGGACGGGCACACCTTTTGCGGTGGTGATGTTCAACGGCCGTCCGCTGGTTACGGAGTCGTGGATCGATTCCGCACCCGCCGTCCTGGAAGCCTGGCACCTCGGCATTGAGGGGCCGGCGGCTGTGGCGCGTGCGCTCAGCGGCGCGGTGAACCCCGGCGGCAGGCTTCCTATGACCTTTCCCCGGTCCTCAAGCCAGGTGCCCATCTATTACGACCACGAAAACACTGGGCGCCCGGCGATGCAATCCGCCCGCATCGACGAGGATCCGGACGACGTTGCCCTTATGGGGCCGGCCAACACAGACGACAGATACACATCCAAATACCGCGACCTGCCGCTGGGCCCCCGATTTCCCTTTGGCCACGGACTGAGCTACACAACGTTCAGCTACGAGGGGCTCCGCCTCCTCCAACAGGAACTGCCGCTCGAAGCACTTCGGGCAGGCGAGAGCTTCCGCCTGGTTGTCACTGTGGCCAACACCGGAAACCTGACGGGAGACGAAGTAACACTTGTGTGCATCCGGGACCGGGTGGCTTCCCTGGCCCAGCCTGTGCGGAGGCTGCGCAAGTTCACTCGAACCACCTTGGACGCCGGAGGGACGGCCACGCTCACTTTCGAGCTCGGATGGCAGGACCTTGGCTTCTGGGATAACGACGGAAATTACCTGGTGGAACCAGGAGAGATCGAGATCCACGTTGGCGGCAGCGTCGCGGGTGACCGACATGAGATCATCCGGATACTTTGAGCCGGCGACAGGACCAAGGAGATACACGGCCCACCTACAACCCACAAAAGAAGGAAGACCATTGCCACTACACCCGACAATTGCCTCCAGGATCCCGTTGTTGCAAGGAATCCCCTCCATATCGGAGGCGCTTTCCAACCCACAGATGATGTCCAGGCTGCAGGAGTTCGACTCTTATCCTGATGCGAAGCCACCAATCCAAGTGCCTACTGAGGAAATGACGGTTTCAGGACCGCACGGACCGGTCCCGATCCGGGTTTACCGTCCCGCGCCCGGGTGCCCTGTCAGCGGAACCGGGCTTGTGTGGATGCACGGCGGTGCGTTCCAATTTGGCGACCTCGATATGAAGGAGGCAGATTGGACCGCACGCGAGATGGTTAACCGTGCTGGTGCCGTTGTTGTCAGCGTTGACTACAGGCTGGTGAAAGATGGGGTGCGGTATCCGGTTCCTTTGGACGACGTAGTCGCCGTCGTGGGATGGGTACGCAACAATCTGGAGGGCCTGCGTATTGATCGCGTTGCCCTCGGGGGTGCCAGCGCCGGTGCACATCTTGCAGCCTCCGCCGCGTTGCAGTTGAGGGACGAAGACTGCTGGGCACCGGAATGCCTCATTCTGGTGTATCCCTCGGCACACTTCTACATGCCCGAGCCATCTCAGTCTTTGAAGGAGGTCCAGGCCGAGCTGCCGCCGGTCATGACGATATCCCACGACTTTCACCGCAAAACAATTACGAACTACCTTGGCGGTGACAGCTTCCCCACCTCGCCTTACGCGATGCCTGGAGAAGCTGACCCGACGGGTTTGGGCCCAACGCTGGTGATCAATGCAGAGTATGACGACCTTCGCGCGTCGGGGGAGGCCTTCAGCGCTGGCTTGGCAGCGGCCGGCGTCGACATTCAGCAGGTACTTGCCCGCGGTTTGCTGCACGGTTTCCTGAACTTGTCGGCGGATGTTGAGCCGGTTAGTGCAGTCCTTGAGCTTATGGCGCAGCGCCTACGGCGGCAGGGCTCCTACCGCAGGCCGCCCGCAGGCCGCGAAAAGCTGTAAAGCGCCATCACTTCCGTGAATGGAGGCCATAAGCAAAGTCGCGTGGACGGTGGGCTGTAACCACGGTCTACTGGATTTACAAGAAAGCGGTTGATGAATTCCCCTCCGCTGCACTCACGAGGGCCTGGCGTTTCCTATAGGTCGCCCCTCGACAAGGATGTTGAAAGGTAACCCGTGTCAATGAATCCCATTAACCGCCGGCGGTGGTTGTCCGCCGCAGCCACAGCCATTGCTGCTTCTGTAGTTCTCACCGGCTGTGGCGGCTCGGATGCCACTGCCCCGTCCGGCAGCGAACCCCAGACCATCAAGTTCTCCTACTCCACGTCCAACCCAACGGATACCTTCATCCAGGACACGGTTGCCGCCTTCGAAAAGGAAAATGCCGGGGTTAAGGTCGAACTGGTCAAGCTGCCCGCAGAAACGCAGCCGCAGACTACCACCACACAGCTTCAAGGGGGCAGCGCCGCAGACGTCATGGGCATCTTCTCCGGGCAGGGGCAGGTAGGATCCATGAACGGATTTGCCAAGGCAGGCCTGCTGCTTGAGCTCAAGGAGCCGGAGTTCAGCCAGACGCTGCCCAAGAGCATCGAGAAGCTCTACAAGTACGAAGACAAGGTCTACGCGGTCCCGCTGTCCTCGATGCCGGCCGGCTTGATCTTCAACCAGGCCAAAGCCGAGGAAGTCGGCGTCAAGCTGGACAACTCCTCCACGTTCGAAGACCTCTTGAAGCAATGTGGGGTGGCAAGGGACAAGGGCGTTTCACTGGCAGCTCTGGCTGGCACGGTGCCCGCCAATCCCGGAATCCTGGCGTTGACCCTCGCAACTTCGACCGTCTACGGTCCCAACCCGGAGTGGAATGCCGACCGGGCTGCAGGCAAAACTACTTTCGCCGGTGAAGAGGGGTGGAAAGAGGCCCTCGACGGTGTCAAAAAGATGTACGACGCCGGTTGCTTCCAGGACGGTGCCGCAGGTGCCGGTTTTGACGCCATCATCGGTGCCGTCGGGCAGGGGAAATCCTTGGGCTTCTTCGCCCCCGGCGGAGCAGCCAAGAGCATCGCGGACGGTTCCAAAGGCGCGGTGACCCCTGTGGTCCTCCCTGTACCTGCCCCCGGCGCTTCTGAAAAGTATTTGGGCACGAGCGCCGAAATGGCTCTTGCAGGCAATGCCAAAACCAAGAGCCCCACCTTGGTGAAGAAGCTTCTCAAGTTCTTCACGGAAAAGGAAGGGGCCGAAATGGTGGCAAAGGGCCAGGGAACCCTCCCGGTGAACCTCGGCGACTATCAGCTGCCTGCAAGCTATGCACCTATCGCTGACCTGTACAGGAACGACAAAGTCCGGCCGCTCGCGCAGACTGACTGGCCCTCCGCGAAGGTCTACGACAGTCTCGGCAAGGGAATCACGGCCATGATCACGGGGCAGAAAACGTCGGACGATGTCCTAAAGGACATGGATACGGCCTGGGGCAACTAGACCAGCTGGTGCCGTCCGGCTGGGGCGGCCGGCACCAGACTCTCCTTCCGAAACAAAACAAGGAACTGTGACAGTGACTATTACCAACGGACGAATCATTCCCTCGGGAACTGACACGAAAGAACCAGACCCGGCACCGGTTCGGCGTCCCTCCGGAATCGGCTTCGGCCGTTGGTGGTGGGCGCTTCCAGCCGTGACCCTCACCATTGTGGTGACATACATGGCGACGGCGTTTGGCGCATTTTTCGCCTTCACAGACTGGACAGGGCTGGGCTCGTTTAAGTTCGTGGGATTCGACAACTTCGTCCAGGTTGCCAAGGACCCTGCACTTGTTGGTTCGGTTCGGAATACACTCTTTCTTGCGGCCGGGTACGTTGTCTTCACCAACCTGTTTGGGCTGCTTTTCGCCCTGGCGTTAAACCGGACCCTCAAGACGCGCTTTGTTCTCCGGGCATTGATCTTCATGCCCGTGGTGCTCAGCTCTGTTGCAGTCTCTTTCATTTGGAAGTTCGTCTTCGCGTTCGACGGACCGCTCAACCAGTTCCTCTCGGCTGTTGGCCTCGACTCCCTGAAGCAGGACTGGCTCGCGAACCCATCCTTGGCACTGTGGTGCATCCTGGCCGTCATGGTCTGGCAGAACATCGGCTTTGTCATGGTCATTTACCTGGCCGGTCTCGCCACTGTTCCCGTGGAACTGGAAGAGGCAGCCGGCCTGGACGGGGCCGGCGTCTGGCAGACGTTCACCGGCGTTGTCCTGCCCACCATCAGG
The DNA here is from genome assembly GCF_047977885.1 of Arthrobacter sp. LFS091. Lineage (NCBI taxonomy): Bacteria > Bacillati > Actinomycetota > Actinomycetes > Micrococcales > Micrococcaceae > Arthrobacter > Arthrobacter sp. LFS091. Next base: position 19,530 of record NZ_JBFPFP010000013.1, on the reverse strand, counting down.
CCGTCCGTTGCCATCGCCACTGTACTGACCCTGATCCAGGGCCTCTCGGTGTTCGACCAGGTACTAACACTGACGGGAGGCGGCCCCGGTGACGCGACCCAGACGCTGGCCTCGCAAATCTACCAGCAGACATTCGTCTACGGGGCCTTTGGCCTGGGGGCAGCCGCTGCCCTCGTCCTCACCGTTTTCATCCTCATCCTGGCCGTCGTCCAGCAAGTCGTCGTGCGCGACCGCAGCAACGGAGAATAGCAATGCATCGTTACACCAAGTGGTCACTGGCCCGGGAAATCCTGGTTGTCATCGCCAGCATCATCATGCTCCTTCCGTTTTGGATCGTGATCAGCACGTCGTTGAAGACCAGCGACGAAGTGCTAACCACGTCGGCCTTCGCTCCGCCGAAAGCGGCAACCCTGGACAACTTCATCCAGCTGCTGTCGCCGGAGGGGAGCCAGTCCGGCAACGTGTACCAGGGCCTGTTCAGTAGCCTCATCATCACCATCGGCACAGTGCTGGTCCTGATCGCCTTGTCGTCCGCGGCTGCGTACGTCTTCGCCCGCAGTACACGCAAATTGTCGAATACGGTCTTCAGGATTTTCCTGATCGCGATCGTCCTCCCCACCCAGCTTGGGGTCCTTCCTCTTTACATCGGGGCCCGGAACCTGGGCCTGGTCGGGAGCCCGTGGGGGATGATTGTGATTTACACGGCTATGACCATGCCGTTTGCCGTATTCCTCTACTCGGGTTTCTTCCGACGCCTGCCGCGGGACTATGAAGAAGCAGCCACCCTTGACGGTGCCAGCAGGTTCCAGATATTCACCCGGGTGATCTTCCCCCAGATGGCCCCGGCAACCGGCACAGTGGCCATCCTGTCGGGCCTCCTGGTCTGGAACGACTTCTTCACGGCTGTCATCTTCCTGAACGGCTCGCCCTACATGACTTTGCCAGTAGTGGTTTACAACTTCGTGGGCAGCCTCGTCTCACAATGGAACCTCAGCTTCGCGGTGGTGCTCATTGCCATGGCCCCCGTGCTGCTGTTCTACGTGTTTGCCCAGAAGAAGCTGATGCAGGGCTACGCTGGCGGCATCAAAAGCTAACGAACCTACCCCAAGTAGAGACGCGCCGACATGCCAGTGTTACACCAAACGATTTGGGGCATCATTTGGCGGTACTTTTCGACGTTTGGCCACGGCCTCACCGATAGACAACGAACGGAAGCAACATCTTGCGCACATCTGAAAGTCCTAAATGGCTGAACGTGCCCGGCGCCGTTGAAGGCCAGCGGCAAGCCGACCTTGGGGATGGGACATACGTCAATCCCATCTTCGCCGGCGACCACCCGGACCCTTCCATCCTCCGGGACGGAGAGGACTACTACATCACGTTCTCTTCGTTTGAATCGACTCCCGGGCTCATCATCTGGCACTCGCGGGACCTGCTCAACTGGACTCCCCTCGGCCCTGCATTGCCTGATCCCTTGGGGAATGTGTTTGCCATGGATATGTGCAAGGTAGGCGACAGGTATTACATCTACATCCCCGTGATACCGACAGATGTGTCACCGGATCCCTCCGCTCCCGCGCAGATCTACGTCATCCATGCCCAGGATATGAAGGGGCCGTGGAGTAAACCCACAAACTTGGGAATATCCGGCCACATCGACCCGGGGCATGTCGTGGGGGAGGACGGGCACCGTTACCTGTTCCTCAACGGCGTTAGCCGTGTCCGCCTCACACCGGACGGCCTGGCAACGGACGGACCCATTGAGCACGTTTACGACGGCTGGAAATACCCCGAGGACTGGGTCACGGAGGCCTACGCGCTGGAAGGCCCCAAGCTAACCGAGCGTAACGGCTGGTTCTACCTGACGACGGCGGTAGGCGGCACATCGGGGCCGCCCACCGGACATATGGTCACGGTCGCCAGGTCGCGCTCGGTCCACGGACCCTGGGAGGATTGCCCGTCGAACCCCATCATCCGCACCTGGGACGCAGAAGAACCCTGGTGGAGCAAAGGGCACGCCACCCTTTTCGAGGGCCCTCACGGCCAGTGGTGGAGCATCTACCACGGCTACGAGAACGGGTTCTCCACCTTGGGACGCCAGACGCTGCTGGAACGCATCGAGTGGACCCCGGACGGCTGGCCCATGGTCGCCGGCAAGGACCTGTCGCAACCGCAGCCTTCGCCGCTTCCCAGCGGTTCCCGGGAACCGGGCGGGCACGGGCTGGCTCTCTCCGACGATTTTTCGGTGCCCCGCTTCGGAGTGCAGTGGTCGTTCCACGCACCCTCGAAGGACGAGTACCGGCGTGCGTCCTTGGGTGACGGCCTGGTCCTGACGGCCAGCGGAAGCAGCCCGGCCGACACCTCTCCCCTGACCTGCTTCGTCGGAGACCACCGGTACGAAGTGACCGTTGAGGTTGAAGTCGAAGAGGGAGCAACCGGTGGCCTGCTGCTCTACTACAGCCGACGCCTCTTCTGCGGAATGGGCCTGGATGGGGAGAAGATGACTACCTATCGGGCGGGAGAGCCGATTCCGTACTGGCGCGAACCTGCCGCGTCCTCTCGGGTCATGCACCTCCGAATCGTCAACGATGCCCACATCGTCACCATGTACTACAGCGTCGACGGGGAGGAATGGACACGGCACGGCCTGCGGTTCGAAGTCTCCGGATTCAACACCAACACCGTCGGAGAACTGCTCAGCCTCCGCCCTGCGCTCTTCTCATTCGGGGAGGGAAGCGTAAGGTTCCGGAAATTCCAGTACCGCGCCCTGGATCACTAAAGCCAACCAGTGGACCACCTTCGACGTCACGGACACCAAGTGGCGTTCGCTAAGGCACTCAAGTAGGTCAGGCCACGGCGAGCCTCTCCTGCAGAGAGTAACCGTCAATCCCGTATCCACAGCGCGGACGGACTGCACGCAAGCTCGTCGTGCGGTCGCCCGAGACGCGGTGCTCCGGATGATCACACTCCAACATGGCGGGATGAGGTAGTCGAATGGATGGTCAGCGGCGCACATGATGGCGAGCTTCTAAGGGATTCTGCCGCTGGAAGTAGCGGGTGCGTGCCATGTGGCTAGTGTTTCACTCACTGACCGAGTTCGTAGAGGACTATGGCAACTCATCGCAGTTTTGCTCTCAAGTGAAGCTGCAGCGCTAGTGCCCGGTTTGCCTGAGCGGGCCGGCACAGCGGAAACACCAAGCACGACTCTTCAATGCTCTCGACCGCAGTGTTGGTCCAAAGTGCAGCGGGCCAAGGATCCGGTGTTATCGAAGAGGTTGATGGTTGCCATCGCCGTAAAGCATTTCTTACAAGCTTCATTGTCAATAGCGCGGATACTGTCCCGACACCACCGGCCGCCCAGGAACAAACCAAAGGATCGAAGATGCCCGTAAAGCTTTTCCTAACTATTTCTGCTGCAGTCACGCAACGTGACATAGGAAAGTTGAGACGGTCTCCTTGTGACGCGTGGGAAGTTCTCGGGCTGTGAGCGACAAAACAATAGTCGGCCACGCGCAGCCGGCACTGAGTCCCTTGACTGTCTCTGCAGACGGCCGAAGGCTGGTGACCATCCAGGGTGAGCCCTTCTTCTATCTTGCAGACACCGCGTGGACATTACCGCAGCGACTCAAGTGGGATGATGCGCTCTATTACATGAACAAGAGGCGCATGCAGGGTTTCACGGTTATCCAGATTGTCGCCCTTGATCCGGAACGGGATGTGGACATGCGGGACCCTGCGGGAAATTCAGCCCTTCAGGGGGGTGACCTCTCCAAGCCGAATGAGGCCTACTTCCAGTACCTCGACCGACTTGTTCAAGCGGCTCAGGACATGGGCTTATACGTCATGCTTCTGCCTGTCTGGGGCCAGCTTGTTGTAGGAGAGAGCTGGGGAGGATCGACGTTCCCCGAGACGGTCACGGAAAACAATGCATACGATTTTGGCCGATGGATTGGAGCCCGCTACCGAGATAGGCCACATATTATTTGGTGTTTGGGCGGGGATCGGCAGCCCATCCATAAGGGAATTGATTATCGGCCCGTATGGCGACGAATGGCGGAGGGACTCGCAAACGGCGTAACGGGACAAAATCCCCGCTGGGACGAGTCCAGTCCGGCCTGGCGTAACCTCATCATCACCTACCACACCTGCTTTGAGATGGAGACGAATGAATTTTCGACCATGTCATACTGGTCCGACGATGAAGCTTGGATCAGTTTAATCTTGCTCCAATCTGGCCATGGACTAATAACAGCGAGTTATTGGCAAGTGCGTGCTGAGTATGAGCGGTCTAATCCTATGCCCGTCCTAGATGCGGAGCCTGCATACGAGCAGATGCCCATGAATTGGCCTCAACTGTTCCCCCTCCATGGTGATTGGATTGTCCGCAAACGTGCATACTGGTCGGTACTTGCAGGAGCGTTCGGCCACACCTATGGTCATGCATCCGTTTGGTGCATGATCTCAGAAAAAGAACGCAATGAAGTTCTGAGCGCCTCCTGGTACGAGGCGCTCACTCACCCGGGAGCGGAACAGATGACGATCCTTAGGGATTTTGTCGAGTCCCTCAGTTTTGAGCGATGGGTGCCTGCTCAGTCAATGGTTGCCCATAATGCGAAGTGCGGCCATACATGCCTCGACCAGCACAGGCAGGCAGCCTTGGACCGAAACGGTGAGTTCGCCATTGTCTATCTCACTGACGGAGGATCAGAGCGGGTGAACCTTGCTTACCTCAGCACCCCTGACGTCCTCGGCGTGTGGTTCAATCCACGCACAGCCGAAACCACGGAACCTTTCGACGTCCGGCGGGAGCCACACGGAAACCTCTTCGAAGCCCCCACGCAGGGGCCCGAGCAGGACTGGCTGCTAGTCCTCGCCACAAATCGGGACCGTCTTCTACGCCTGTCCGTCCGGCGCACGTGGGCAAATCCACTGCCGAGTGACGATATGTCAATGATCTGGGCCGAGTAGCCTCCAGCAGGCCGTCCGGTCCAGCCATGCTGCCGACCCTCACGGGGTAGATCCCTGGCGGCGGTTCCCCGGGACGTTGTAATCGAACGCGTTCTCCCGGGTTGAGGTACGGCCGCTCTTCCTGGGTTAGGTGTTTGGGCTCTGCGGGCGGACTGGAAAGTGTCGACAGCAGCATGCTTGCCTCACTTATGGGCCGGAGAGGTAGTTCTCAGCGATGGTTTTCAGAGAAGCCGGGCCCAACTGTGGTCCGTGTCCTGCGAAAACGGCGGAAACATCAAGTTTTAGGAGGAGGCCCATGGTGTGTCGGTAGTCCGCTTGGTTAGCTCCGTGGATCGTGTCGAGGAGTTGGCCTTCGTACATTGTGTCTCCGGTGAAGAGCCATTGGCGTTGACGATCGTACAGGCAGATGCTCCCAGGGGAATGTCCCGGGGTCGCGATGACCTCCAAGGGAGTTCCGAGGGTGTTGATGTTGTCTCCGTCCTTGAGCCGTCGTGTTGGGGTGGCCGGCGCCACCTGGTATTGGGTCGGGTCGTAGCCGGGGTGCGGGACGCGGCGGAGCATTGAGGGCTCTTCGTTCTCTGGAATATCTATTCCCAGGATGCCGTACAGGGTGTGGGTGTTCAGGGAGACAGGTCCCGGTGTTATTAGGGTGTGGGCTTCTTCACCGTGTACTGCGATGTGGTTGAACTCATGTGCTCCTCCGACGTGGTCCAGGTGGGTGTGGGTGATGATGAGGAGCGGGTCCCGTTCGAACACTTGGGGTATCTCGTGGCGCAAGGGGACGATGCCGAGGCCCGCGTCGATGACTACATCCCGGTCCTGGCCGTGAAGCCACCAGATGTTGGATTGGAGCATGGGATGGACGTGGGGTTCGGTGATCCTTGTCAGTCCTGGGAGTACTTCTTCAAGGGCGTACCAAGTCAGGGAAGTGCGGGGGACGGTTTGTTGTGGGGTGGGTGTGTTCAATGTATGTGCCTTAGGAATTCGCGGGTGCGTTCGTGCTGAGGGTTGGTGAAGAACTCCTCAGGGGGTGCCTGCTCAACGAGTACGCCCTGGTCGAAGAGGGCGACGTCGGTCCCGACTCGCCGGGCAAATCCCATTTCGTGGGTTACTACGACCATCGTCATGCCGTCTGCGGCAAGATTTTCCATGACGGCCAGGACGTCGTTGACCAGTTCCGGGTCCAACGCCGAGGTCGGTTCATCGAAGAGCATGACGGAAGGGTTCAGGACCAGTGCCCGGGCGATTGCGACCCGTTGTTGCTGGCCGCCGGAAAGCTCGCCGGGAAAGTGGCGGAGGTGGGAACCCAGCCCGACGCGGTCGAGCATGTCCGCTGCCCGAGCTTTGGCTTCGGCGGCACCGGTTTTCCTGCTCAGGCGTTGAGCCAGGGTGACGTTTTGCAGGACGGTGAGGTGGGCGAAGAGGTTGAAGCGTTGGAAGACCATGCCGATCTCCGAACGCTGGTGGGCCAGGGTCCGTTCGCGTGCGGGCCGGTTGTTGGCGTCGATGCCGATTTTTTGACCCTTGAAGATGACCTCTCCGGCATCGAGGGGTTCCAGGAGGGCCATTAGGCGCAGCATGGTTGATTTCCCTGATCCGGACCTTCCGAGGACTACTTTGACTTCGCCCGAACCGACGGTGAAATCGACTCCTTTTAGGACTTCTTGGTGCCCGTATGTTTTGTGGAGGTTCCTTACTTCGAGCACGCTTTTTACGGTTTGAGGTGGCGTTGTGGTGGTCTCGGACATCAGAGTCCTTTCAAGGTAGCGGTAGCGCGCTCGACGCGGGGCAGGGTTTTATCGGGGAGGGAAACCCATCGGTATCGCTTTTCCACCTGGTGTTGGAGCGCCATCACGGCGCTGACAATGACGAGGTAGAAGACGAGCGCGGCCGAGTAAAATTCTGCGTATCGGAACGTGGTTGCGACTTGGACCTGGGCTGTGGTCATCAACTCCTGCAGTGAGATCACCGATGCCAGCGAGGTGTATTTGATCATTCCGATGAGTTCGTTGCCCGTGGGAGGCAGCGCCACCTTGATGGCTTGTGGCAGTTCGACACGGAGGAACGTTTGCGCAGGGGTTAGACCCAGTGCCCTTGCGGCAAGCTTCTGCCCGCCGTCAACACTCAGCAGTGCTGAACGGAGGATTTCTGCCATGAAAGCGCCTTCGACGACCGAGAGACCCACAAACCCTGCAAGGAATGGCGAGTACCAACTGTCGCGGAGCGCGGGAATGACCTGCGGTGCAGCGTTCCAGACGATGAGAAGCAGCAACAGTGTCGGCACGGAGCGGAAGAACCACACATAAACCCAGGCCAAGCTTCTAAGGGTCTTGTTCTTGGAGATGCCAGCGAGGGCAATGCAGAGCCCGATCAGGGTAGCGGCCACTTGGGAGACGGCAGCCAATTCAAGGGACAACGCTGCGCCGGAGAGGAATTCCTTGGAAGTCAGCGCCTGGAGGAAGATGCTCTGGTCAAAGTCCATTACTTTGTCGATTCGGTCAGGCGGCTGGCGTCCAGCGAGTAGTTTTTTGCGATCTCGGCCAGTTTCCCCTCGTCGCCAAGTGTCTTCAGTCCGTTGCGGATCTCGTCGGTCAGGACCGAGCCCTTCTTGACGTAAATGCCGAATACGGCGTCGGCCTCAAAGATTCCGGGAACTGGCTGTAGGTTTCCGCCTGTCTTCTCTACGATCTCACCGACGGAAACGTCAGTATCGATGAGCGCATCAGCCTTGCCGTTCGTAACTGCAGCTGAGGTCTGCGTGTTCTGCGGGTATGACTGCTGGATTAGATCAGGGAGGCCTTTGTTTTTCAACGCCGCCGAGAGTTCCTTGAGATTCGCCTCGTAGGCGCCCCCGGCAAGTACGGCTACTGTCTTTCCTGCCAAGTCCTCAGCACTCTTGATGTTCGAGTCCTTTGGGGCGATGATCACCGATCCGGTTTTCAGGTAAGGCACCGCGTCGGCGACCTGCTGGCGGGCTTCGTTGACGTACAGGCCTGACCACACCGCATCGCAGCGCCCAGCCTGAAGCGCCGGCATCAGCCCGTCGAAAGCCACGTCAGAGAACCGGGCCTTCACGCCCCATGACTCCGCCAGCGCAACCGCCGCGTCGGAATCAAAACCGATTGGCTGGGTCCCCGTGTTGCCGTCTTTATAGAACTCCATGGGCTTGTACTGCGGCGTCATACACACACTGAACTCACCGGACTTCAGCAAACCCTTCGGACCGCTGGCACTTTCCGGGGAAGTAGCGTCGACTCCCCCTGAACATGCGGTCAGCGCCACCACTGCGGCGGCAGCTACAGAACCTAAGCCGAACTTCGTCATGACAATCCCTTTCGTCGAACAGCCCCACGGGTGTGGCACTCCTCACATGCTAGGGCGGCAAAATTTCAGAACATCAGTCTTGAGTCGGGAGAACGCAGATGTGTAAATGCTCACGGCATACGATGATGGTTATCATCGTGAAAGGTGACTTCAATTTACAGATTCGTAAGCAGAATCGCGCAGAAAAATTTCCCGTAACGAAGCCGCGGAAAGGATGGCGTTATGGATGAGCTTGACGAGCAGATACTGCAGGAACTGGTCGCTAACGGCCGCATCACCGTGACCGAGCTTGCCCACAAAGTGGGTCTCAACCGCATCTCGGTCTCTCGTCGACTGACGACGCTCTTGACTGACTCTGGTGTCAGAGTGATCGGATTGGCTCACCCTGCCGTCGTTGGGCTGCCTGTCATGGCGCATGTCTCTATCGACGCTGCGACCCCGGTTCAGAGTCTGGCCGAGAAGATCGCGCAGGACCACCGGGTTCTGTTCGTGTCCATAACTGCCGGGGTCATGTCCCTGGTAGCAGAAATTCGGGCCAGGAACCACGAGGAACTCCAGGCATGTATCGAGGACATCCGCAACATCCCTGGAGTGACCTACATGCGCACCAGCATCTATACCGATCTCCTCATAGACATCCTGCATCCGGCTCAAATCAAGGACCCGGCCATCGACAAACTTGATTTGGCTCTCATCGAGATTCTGCGGCAGGACGGCCGTGCCAGCTACACAACAATGGCCACTGCCCTTGGAATATCAACCGGAACCGCAAGGGCCCGCGTTCTGCGTCTCCTGGACAGCGGAATCGTAAAAATCGGTGTCACTTGGCGCCCCGCCTCCCAGGAACGAGTGACCCGCATGGGGCTTGGACTCCGCATCCAAGGGACAGCTTTGGAACTAGTCAAATCACTCGAGGCCATACCGGGCTTTAGCTTCTTGGCATCCAGCATCGGCCAGCATGACGTTATAGCCACCGTCCACGGAACGGACGCAAACTCAGCACTCCGCACCGTTGACCAGATCCGGGCAATACCTGAAGTCATCCACGTCGAGTCATGGATACACCTCAATGTCGTGAAAGAAGAGCATTAGGAACACGATGTGAAGGCCCCGCTCCACGCGGCACGGCTACCGCGTGCCCTGACATTGGCGAAACCCATCACCGCGCCATGACGCCAGGCTGAGAAGAAGGCGTCAGGAATCAGCTGAGGTATGGAACGTCAGAGGTTCAAGCAAGGTCTTTCGGCGGATTGCGGTTCCCAACTCCTGGATGCGGCATCTCGACGAGAGGGCTCGTGACCTCAGCCGGAAAGATTCCGCATTTCTCTGCTTATGGCTCCGAGCCCAGTTTCAAGGGCTCGAAGCTCATCGAGGCTGAGGCGTGCCAAGATGTTTTCGCCGAGTTCAGGCCTTGTGGCCATTAGTTCGCGTACGACAGCTCTTCCAAGGGTGGTGGCTTTCATGACGCGCACTCTTTGGTCGCTGGGATCCGACACTCGTGTGGCTAAGCCAGCTGCCACAAGGCGGTCCAAAAGTTTGGACATGGATGCCATCGACACCTCAAATTGACTAACCAGTCGCCCGATGGCAACTCCGTGCTCTGACGTGACTATCACCGATAGGACTTTCAGCTGCTGAATGGTCAGATCTGTCGTCAGGAAAGTTTGCAGCACCAGCGGAAGTGATCGGATCGCTACAGCAACAGCGAGATTATTCACGCTTTCTTGGAGTGCTTGGTGGTCGTGGTCAGGGTGCGGCATGCAGCCAAATTACCTCTTGCAACCGTTTTTGACCATTACTTAGCTTAACGCTAAGTTTTTATTTAGCTTCGAGCTAAGTTTCTTTTCCGATTCCGGGACACCACCTGACGCCTGCGGACTGGCGGCGCACATCCTGCCGTCCGGGGCGACCAATCACTACTGGAGGAACGAAGAATGTTTTCCAAGGTCCAAATCCAAGCTTCCGCTGAGCCATCGACCATCGACGAGCTACGTGCCAAGTATCGCGAGGAGCGTGACAGGCGCATCCGCCCAGAGGGGCTTGGTCAATATCGCAGTACTGGCGGAAGCTTTGGTTTTTACGCCGTTGACCCCTATTCCGAGAAAACCATGCGTGAGCGTGTCAGTGACCGCGTGGAGGTTCTGGTGATCGGCGCCGGCTTCGGTGGCCTGCTTACGGCGTCACGTCTCCGGGAGGCTGGCGTCGAATCAATTCGGTTGATGGATGAGGCCGGGGACGTAGGGGGCACCTGGTATTGGAACCGCTACCCGGGCATACATTGCGACATTGAGTCCTATGTGTACATGCCCCTGCTGGAGGAGGTGGGATATGTTCCCTCTTGGCGTTACGCGCCTGGGGAGGAGATCCGGCAGCACGCCATTGCCGTGGCCAAACGATTCGATCTCTATCGCGATACGCTCTTCCATACCCGCGCCACAGGTCTTCGGTGGAATGAGGAAGCGGAGGAATGGACGGTTGAGACCGACCGGGGTGATCGTTTCCGGGCGCGGTATGTCGTCACTTCTTCCGGAACGCTGACGCAGCCTAAGCTGCCGAACATTCCCGGAATTGAGACCTTCAGGGGCCATACATTCCACACCAGCCGCTGGGACTATGGATATACCGGAGGAACAGCTGAGGGTGACTTGGTCGGGCTGGCCGACAAACGGGTCGCAGTCGTCGGGACCGGTGCCACCGGAGTCCAGGTCATCCCTCATCTGGGCAGGGATGCGCAGCAATTGCTGGTATTCCAACGGACCCCCTCAACCATCGACGTCCGCGACAACAGGCCAACAGACCTGCGATGGGCTGCGTCCCTGGGCCGGGGGTGGCAGCGCGAACGGATGGAGAACTTCCTTGCGGTACTCTCTGGAGAACCGGTAACCGAAAGCCTGGTAAATGACGGTTGGACCCGCACGGTGCGATTGCAACGGAAATTCCTGTCGGGCTCCGTAGACAAGAGTCTGAGCGATGAGCAACGTGAAGCACGGGATGAGCTCGCCGACTGGGAGGTGATGGCGGGAATCCGTGCCCGAGTGGACGAGATCGTAGAAAACCCTGAAACGGCGGAGTTGTTGAAGCCGTGGTACCGATATATGTGCAAACGTCCGTGCTTTAGTGATACGTACCTGCAAACCTTCAACAGGCCCAACGTGACACTCGTTGACACGGCCGACACTGGTGGAATCACCCAGATGACTGAGACTTCCATCGTGGTGGGTGATGTCGAGTACGAGGTGGATTGCGTCGTTTTTGCCACGGGATTCGATGTGGGAGTGTCGGGTGTTCTCTCCGGCACTCTTCCGGTGACGGGTCGTCATGGCAGGTCCCTTCTGGCCGCCTGGGGCAATGGTCCCCGCACGCTTCATGGCTTCTACACTCGCGGGTTTCCCAATCTGTTCAATCTTGGGGTTATGCAAAACGCAAACTCCGTGAATTACGCGCACATCCTGCAGGAACAGGCAGAGCACATAGCCGCAGTCATTCACGCGGCCAGAGACACTTTGACAGGTGTCGTGGAACCCAGCCCCGAATCAGAGGAGGCATGGTGCGCCCACATCGCCGAAACGGCGACGGGAGACGGCGGGTTCCTGGCCGAGTGCACCCCCGGTTACTACAACGGCGAAGGAACCCGCGTCTCGTCCCCGACAACCTACAGCCCCGGACCCGTCGCGTTCCACCGTCTCCTGCGGCACTGGCGTCAGGAATCCATGCGGGATGTCCTAACGTCGTCGTCAACCCGCGGCAAGACGCGCCGCGTAAACGCTGGGCCAAAGGCGGGAGGATAATGCCAAGAAAATGGCAGCGACTATTGACCACCGCAGCAGCGCTCACCGCTCTCACCACTTCACTTTCCGCCTGCACCGCCACGGTGCAGGCCCCGCCGGAACAGACATCCTCGCAAGCCGGGCCTCACTCAGCCATGCAGCAAACGGCGAAACGTCTGTTTCAGGTATCGGCTGTTCACGAGGCAACAGGAATGACCCTGCTCGAAGGGCCGACCTTTGGCCCAGACGGGGGGCTTTACCTGGTAGACGTAATGGCTCCAGCAGGTGGCCCAAAGGTTATAAAACTAGACGTTGCATCCGGAGCGGTGGAAACCGTTTACACGGATGATGTCAGCGCTTTCACCTCGGCACAGTTCAGCCCGCACGACGGACGCTTGTACCTTACGGACTTTGTCGGCGGTACAGTTCAAAGCATCACCGATTCGGGGAAGGACCACCGCACGTTCTTCCAGGGCACATTGGACGGCGTTGCCATGAATCCCGACGACATCGCCTTCGACCAGGAAGGAAACCTGTACGTCACCGATGCCGCCGGGTCGCAGGATCCTTACTGGAAACCTACCGGCCGCCTGGTCAGGATCGACAAGGACACCGCTGAAGGAAACGTCCTTGCTGGGAACATGCCAGCGCCGAACGGTATTGCCTTCAACCCCGCTTATGACGGACTGTGGGTAAGCCACAACACGGGAAATCGAATCGATTACCTCAGGCTCAGCGCGGACGGGTACAGGGTTCAGACCGCTCATCCTGCCGTGCACGTTAGTGCAGGCGTCGGCCAAGTGGATTCCTTGGCCGTCGACGCGGCAGGGAACACGTACGTCGGGATGCACAACCGGGCAGTTGTCCTCGTTTACCGGCCCGACGGCGAACTGGCGGCCACTATCGCCGTACCGAGGGAGGACGACGTTTCATCGGCAACCAACGTCGCCCTTAAGCCGGGCACTACGGAAGGCTACATGACCGTGAGCGGCAAGGGTGGAGGATTCGTTTACGGGTTCACGGCCCTCGCCGATGGTGTGCGTCAATCTAATGGTGGATAGAAGGCCCGACGGAGCGTAAGGGGAACAGGCTGTCACCTCTTGTGGGCAGCGGCTGCGCCAGGCAGGAGCAGTTGTGCCATATCGTCGCACTCCGTATCGGTTGGAGGTGCAGGATGCGTTTGCGTCCACATGGCGGCCCCAAAGAAGGCGAGCTGGGCGATGAGGTCGCGCTGCTCCGGTCTGATCTCGCCCCGTTGCGCCGCTCGAGCCAGCACGGCGTGAAAGGGGGCGAGGGCTCTGTGCAGCGCGGCGGACATCAAATCCTGCAGCTCGGTGGACGTGGATCTTGTCGCCTCGGTAAAGGCCTGGCCCTCGGGCAGCTCTGCATTGTCGCGCACTGTTCGTAACAGCACGGACAGGTCATGACAGCTTGAGCCGGTGTCTGGAACAACGTCATAGCGGGCCAGGAGTGGCTCCAGGACGGCAGCCAGCAAGGCCGCCCGCGTAGGCCAACGCCGGTATACCGTCGTGCGGTTAACTCCTGCAGCCCTGGCGATCCCCTCAATCGTGAGGCGGGCATAGCCTCCCCGTGACAGCTCCGCAGTGGTGGCCCTCAGAACGGCCTCAACTACCCGCGAGCTGCGTGCACCCTGCTGGGCTCCCTGTGTCCTGCGCATTAACTCGGCCATGAAACAGCATTCTATTGACCTTTAGAAAAGGCAACAGTATGTTGCCTTTAAGGCAAAGGAGCCCTCTTGTCCGGGAGGCCGGCGCCCTTCATAACCAACGAGGAGCATGATGAGCACACAAAACGTTGATTTCGCCGAGACGATGGGCTTTGACCGGCTGCCGACGCACATAGTCGAAAAGCGTGTCACCGATCTGATGGACCTCACGGGGAAAAAGGCAGTAGTCACAGGGGCGGGGGGAGGTGGCTTGGGGCAGGCCATCGCCAACCGGCTTGCTGGCCTGGGGGCCGACGTCGCTGTCATCGACTTGAATAAGGACGGAGCCGTCGCTAACGCCGAGACCATCGAACGCCGATGGGGCACGCGAGCCATCCCGTTCCAGGCAGACCTGTCCGACTGGGATCAGGTGCATTCTGTGGTCTCAGAAAGCACGCAGGCGCTCGGGGGTCTGGACATTATGATCAATAATCCCGTTCAGGTGGTCTCCGACAGGTTCGAAAACCACACCAAGGCGGACATTGACTACACGGTCCATGGCAGCCTCACAATGCTCATGTATGGCGCACATGCCGCGGTTGAACACTTTCTGCCCCAGGGCCACGGACGTATCATCAACATCGCCTCTGTCGGAGGCCGGATTCAGCACCGGGGGCTAACTGTCTATAACGCCGCGAAGTCCGGCGTTATAGGCTTCACGCGGAACCTCGCCCATGAGTTTGCGTCGAGAGGCGTCAATGTCCTTGGGGTGGCACCCGGCGTGATGATCAACCCGCTGCTGCGCGACATACTGGCAAACGCCTCTGACGAGCAGGCCCTCGCAGCGAAAGGCTCAATGCTGGAGGCTGTGGATCGATACATTCAACTTGGGAGGGTGTCCATCCCGGAAGAGGTGGCCAATATGGTCGCTTACCTCAGCACAGAAGCTGCTGACTACATGTGCGGACAAACCATCGACGTCGCCGGCGGGCAGTGGATGGGGTGAGGCAGCTGCCACGTCGATGACAGGTCAGCAGGAACAGCAGTGACGCGTTCCTGCTGACCTCCCGATAACTATTAACTACGCCCGACCGATGTGAAGGACACTCCGGACGGCTCGAAATACAGGCGCAGACCCTTACGCAAGGTGGAGCTCGACCCCCAGGACTTTTTCAACGATGCGCCTAGGGTGTGCTCCATCCTGCATCAGCCACAGAATGCCACCGCCATCAGTGACGGCATCGACTTGGCCGCAATCAATCTGGACACCGTTTCGGTAGACCCGGACCTGGCGCCCTACGACAGATACCCAATCATCGACAGGCATCCACGGACCACCACTGAGTGGTTGTCGGGCGGCCGTCACGTGAGCTCCCCCTCGTTCTCACCAAGGCACCTGCCGTTAAGAGTTGCAGCAGTCGGATGGCAGGTAGGGCGGGTAGGCACGGGAGTATGGGGATTGCGAATCTTGCTGCTAATGCTGTACATCGCTGCCTGTAAGGATTCGCTGGATTCGTAGATCCTTTTCAATTACAACCCCATGCTCGATCTCCATGCAGAACTCGAGGGTAAAGGTGCCGTGATCGTGACGCGTGACAAGTATTCCCTGTCCACAGTCTTTCCCGCCCTCACTCAAAAGTTTAGTGACCGCTGAGTCCAAAGCGCACTCAAGCTGGTCGCGATTGTCGATGGTAAGTCGCAGTCGGTTGCCCTGCGGTTTCTGTTGGTCCATGTGTACTTTCTTTCGCCTGAATAAGCAGCCGGCCCCCGAGAACTGAGAATGACATGTCCCGCGGACCCTAAGAATTGAGGTCGGCACAGGAGCGGACGCCGAGGCTAACAATCTGCAACTAGAAGGCTGCGGCGTAGCGGGACCGATCTTCCAGGCGCACTGTGTGTGCCCTCTGATCCTGGCGAGGTCCTTCGCACTCCGGTAGGCTCACTGGTACCTCTGTTTTCCAGATTTTTCCCCTGGGTGGTAAAAAAGATAGGTGCCCAATACCCGCGAGGTCAAGTCATCGCTGTACTCGTCTTCTCAGGGCGGACGGGATGAAGGTGCAATGTTGAAGACCGTTAGGAGTGGCATGACCAGCGTAGAGGGCGTCAGGCCGCGGCGGGGAAGGCCCCGGCGCGTCGATCGTGAGCGGATCATCGAGGCGGCCAAGGTACTCGACCCATCGACCTTGACCATGCAGGCTCTCGCGGAAGAAATTGGCGTAGACCGCAAAACCTTGCATTACCACGTCGATAACCGCGAGTCTCTGCTTCGCATGGTGGCTGCAGACGCCTTCCGGGAGGCGGTCACCGCCCATGAATTCACCCCTGAGAAGGACTGGCGGAAGGCTATCCGGGCCTTTGCCCATATTACGCGAGACGCCGTCACGGCTGCCGGAGCATGGGCAAGTTATGTCGGCTATGAAACAGAGGCCGACCTCGAAGCCATCAGACCAGCGGAGGCTGCCGCGGAGGCACTGGTTGCCGCTGGACTCCCCGAAGCCGAAGCTGGGCGGGTCATTGCCTTGCTGGCTGGCCTTGCGTTCACGTCAGCGACGGACCGCTCAATTCCGAAAACCGCAGGGCGCCATCCTCAGGAACCTGTCCTTGAGCACTTGCTGCAGAAGGCCCCCCAAGAGGAATTCACACTTCTTCGCAAGCTGGTCGGGGGACGGTCAACGGAACTCGGCACCGAAGAGCAGTTTGCCTTCAACCTCGAAATTGTGTCGCTTGGCGTGGAGCGCCTGCTTGAACGGCCCAAAGCACAGCTATAGCACGTACGCAGCATCATTGCCAGCGGCACCCCAGTGGAACACATCCCGCAGATGCCACTGGTGTGGCCGCCAGGCTTAATGCCGTATACCGCCTTGTGTCGTGGGCGACTTTTGCCGGCTTCGGCCGGAATTTGACGCGTGCCAGCGTTCCGCTGCGCGTCGGAGGAAATCGGTCAGCGTTCCGTCCAGCCCCCTGCGCTGGACCATGATGTATCGCCGGATACCCTGACCTCCGCCTTGAGCCGCTCGCTGGCTTTCACCGATCGGGCTGATAAGGCGCCCTCCTGCCGTCCGCTGACCTGCCTCCGGCTTTAGCATGCGACTTGACTCACAGTGCTCACCCCTCTAGAATTTTTCCCACCCCGGGAAAAAGGGGTGCCGCACTGAATCCCCAGCGGCTTGCTTCAACGGTGAAGGACAACGGTGGCATGGACAGCCCGCAGACCCACTTTGTTCGGCGTCGTCAGGCATGCCAGTAAAGCGTTCAAGGGGCCAAACCCCCATGCCACGTCCGCGTCGTAGCGGGTGGCGGAATAGGAGACCCGAGTGGAAAACCAAGTACTGTCGACCTCTGACGTGGCGACTACCGTCGCAGATCAGGTCGAAGACCTCATATCACGCATGACCTTGGAGCAGAAGGTCGCACAGCTTCAGTGCACCATTCCCATCACGGGCCATCTCGACACTGGCCTCGTCAAATTTCCTCACGGTCTGGGTGCATCCGGAAGCATCAGCACCGGCGTATCCATTGAGGCCGACGCCGACCACTACGACCAGGTCCAGGACGCAGTGATGACCAAAACCGACCTGTCAGTGCCGCCGTTGCTCCACGGCGAGGCGGTCTCAGGCTGGACGGGACTTGGAGGGACAGTATTTCCTTCGGCAATCGGGCTGGGGGCTACGTGGAACCCTGACACAGTCGAAGGCATGACCGACATCGTCCGTGAGCAGATGCTCGCCGTTGGGGTGCGCCAGGCGCTGTCCCCCATCATGGACGTCGCCCGGGATCCCCGCTGGGGCCGCGTGGGCGAGACCTACGGTGAGGACCCCACGTTGTGCGCTGCGATGAGCGTTGCATTCGTGAAGGGCCTGCAGGGACAGAACCTTGCCGACGGCGTGGCCGCTACCGGCAAGCATTTCCTCGGCTTCGGCCTTGGGGAAGGCGGCCTGAACATGACCTCCAACCCCATTTCGCCTCGGGAGCTCCGCGAGGTCTACGCGAAGCCGTTTCAGGCTGCCATCACCGAGGCTAACCTCGCCGGCATCATGAACTCGTATGGCACCATTGATGGCGAGCTCATTATCGCCTCAAAGCACATCCTTGATGATCTGCTGCGCGAGGAGATGGGCTTCGAAGGCCTCGTTGTTTCCGACTACATGTCCATCAACCTCGCCGTCGACCTGAACGTCGGCGCGGACCCCACCGACGGCGGCATTAAGGCACTCAAAGCCGGACTCGATGTTGAACTGCCCACGCCCTACGGCTTCACTGACGGCTTGGTCCAGGCGGTCAGGCGCGGCGAACTCGAAGAGCGCTTCATCGACCGCGCGGTACGCCGCATGCTGACCCTTAAAGCCAAGCTCGGCCTCCTTGAAGACAACTCAGCACGCAAAGAGATGATCGCAGCCGCCTACGAGCCGGAATCCACCAAGGCGCACAGCCTGAAGGCCGCCCGCGAATCGATCGTCCTGCTGAAGAACGAAGGCCTTCTTCCGCTGAACAAGGCAACGAAAAAGATCGCCGTCATCGGCCCTCACGCCAACTCTTTGCGCCTTTTCTTCGGTTGCTACACCTACCCGGCTTCAATCGATCTGGCAATGAGCGGGACCATGTCGGAAATGGCGGGGATGCTCGACCTTCCTGAGCTGACCGCCTCTTACGAACAGCCCCCGCTGGCGCCGCTCTTTGAAGGCAGCGATGTCCGCTCCGAGCCCGCAGCGGTGGAGCAGGCCCTCCAAGGTGCGCTGGGGCACAAGACCCCGACCATCGTCGCCTCCATCCAGGACAAGTGCCCCGAAGCCGAAGTGGTGTACGAAAAGGGCTGCGACATCGCCGGCACCAACCGCACCGGTTTCGATGCCGCGGTTGCCGCTGCCAAGGAAGCGGACGTTGTGATTCTTACGCTCGGCGGTAAGTACGGCTGGGGCAGTTCTTGCACCTCCGGTGAAGGGATCGACACCGCCAACGTGGGCCTTCCTGGGATTCAGGAAGAACTTGCCCAGCGCATCTTCGAGACCGGCACACCGGCCGTCATGGTGCACATGGACGCCAAGCCGCTATCCAGCGTCTACATTGCCGAAAACTTCCCGGCCATCATCGAAAACTGGTTCCCGGGTGAAACCGGAGGCCAGGCACTGGCCGACGTACTTTTCGGCGACTACAACCCTGCCGGACGTCTGCCAATGACGGCGGTCCGGGACGCCGGCCAGATCCCCCTTTACGCAGCCCACCGCCGCAGCAACAGCTTCAGCAGCGCCGGGACAATGATCATGAATCGGTACGTGGACGGATCCAAGGTTCCCCTGTTCCACTTCGGGGAGGGAAAGAGCTACACGGCCTTTGAGTACTCCAACCTCGCCCTGACTCCGACGGTTACAGCCGACGGTGCGGTGCGGTTGTCCTGCGATATCACCAACACCGGCCAGCAGGACGGCGAAGAGGTCGTCCAGGTGTACGTCCGTGATGAGCTCGCCAGCATGGTCCGCCCCGTTCAGGAACTGGCAGGCTTTAACAGGGTGTTCGTCAAAGCCGGAGAAACCAAAACCGTTCACTTTACAATGCGGGCCGACCAGTTCGCCTTCCTTGACGTCGACATGCGCTGGGTTGTTGAAGCCGGCCAGATGACGGTCAACGTCGGGGCTTCCTCAGCTGATATCCGCCTGACGGGATCGTTCGATATCGAGAAATCCGCCGTCATCGATGGAAAAAACCGCGGCTTCTACGCCACAACCAGCGTTTCCTGACATCACACTGGGCGGGACACGCGGGGGTGGCGCCCCCGGGTGCCGCCCCCGTCCCCCCCCCCCGACAGGGCTG
>NZ_JBFPFP010000012.1:0-76903 GCF_047977885.1 Arthrobacter sp. LFS091 | reverse complement strand
GGTCCCCAACAGCGACCGGGGCGGCTGGGACGTCAAGAAAGAAGACGCGAAACGAGTCTCTGCCCATGAACCCACGAAAAAGGCCGCCGAGAAAAGGGCCAAGGAAATCGTCGAAAACACAGGCCGTGGCCACGGCGAAGTCCGCATCCAGAACAAGGACGGCAAGTTCGGCGACAGCGACTCGGGATCCAAGAATGAGTCACCGGCCAAGGACACCAAACACTAACCCAGCCAAAAGGCTTGCTGGCCTGTAGGGAGGTGTTAGTTCGTGCGGATGGCGATGGCTTTCGAGCCTTCCGGAATCAGCGCTTCGGCTGCTGCTTTGGCTTCCTCGTACGTTTCGCTTTCGGCGTCGACGTGGCTTAGCTTTCCGTCGGCGGCCTCTACGGTCAGGGTTACGTTCACCCCCATATTTTAGGCCGCCGCATCTGTGAAGGTGCGTTCCAGATCCGCGTGCAGCGCCGAGGCGCCGGGGCGCTCCCGCAGGTCCACCGGTCTCTTCCCCTGCAAGGCAGGGGAAGAGACCATCATCCAGAGCGCGAAGTAATTGTGCGGGACGCGCAGTTCCATGGCGCGTTCGAACAGTGCCACCACTATCGGGTCCAGGGACAGGTCAGGGCGGAACTGGAAACCAGGGCAGTAAGTCCCTTCGTCGTCGATGAAGACGCGGACCAGCTGCCGCATCATCGGTTCGGGATCTTCGTGCACAGCAGATAGCCTTTCGTGGACCTGGTCGATGTTGGGCAGGTGGAATTCGTGGCGGATCCGTTCCCATAACTGCTCCGGGACGCGGGAGCGGTACAAATCAGCCAGCACTAGCTGACGGACTCCAAAACCCACTCGCTGGCCAAAGGTTGCCGCCGCAGCGTGAACGTCCGCAGCTCCACACTGGCGGAGGGCAGTGTGGCTTGGACCTGCCAGTACTCGACGCTGACCAGATCGCCGGTGCCGATCGCTGCCCGGGACCGGGTTTCCCACCAAGCGTCCCTAGTGAACCAGTGCGCGGCGTGGACGTCGGGATCGACCATCCAGATCCGGCCGTCATGACGGATCGCCAACGGGGTCCCGTCCGGGCTGAACCGGACCGCGACGTCCTGCATGGTTTGTGGTTTTTCGGGGGCAAGAGTCATGGGTGGACTCTCCTTTCTTACGTGGGCGCCGGTCAGGCGGCTTTGACGAGGGGGAGTTCGTCCCAGTTGGTGGTGTACCTGGGGGAGAGCATGTCGCGTTTCATGGACCAGTCCGGGCCGCCCTTGATCCCTGCGTGGCCCAGGCCGATGGAGCCGCGGCCGTACCGTTTGGCCACGTCCTCGAGCAGGATCCCGATGCCGCGTTCTTCGTGCGGGTTCTCGAACAGTTCCAAGGGTTTCTGGTTCCCGGACGGGCGCAGGTCGGTGACCATGATCCCGGCCCGGACATACTTCACGCCCTCAAACACCTGGGGGAGCAGGGCGTGGGCTGCCCGGGTGAGCAGCACCGGGTCCGCGGTGGGCATCGGCAACGCCAGGCAGACCGAGGGGAAGGACTTTTCGTTCGGGTTGAAGTGCGACGTCGCCGCGAACGCCGTCAGCACCTTGGCTTGCAGATCATGTTTGGCCAGGCGGGCCGAGGCCATCTGCGCGTACACGCTCATGACCTGCCGCAACCCCGCGGTTGTGGTGATCGGTGTGGAGAAGGCCCGGGAGAAGATCAGCTGATCCCGCCCGATCCGTTCCTCTTCCATCGGAATACACGGGGTGCCCTGCAGTTCCAGAACGGTGCGCATCATGACAATGGAGAACTTATCCCGGATAGCGACCGGGTTCGCCCGGGTCAGGTCTGCGATGGTGAAGATTCCCATCGCGTTCAGGCGTTTGGTGAGCCTGGTGGCCACGCCCCAGATTTCGATCACGGACAGCTTGGCCATCAGCGCTTCGCGCTGCTCGGCCGGCACTGACTCCCACCGGCACACCCCACCAAAAGCGGGGTTATTTTTCGCCCACTTATTGCACAACTTGGCCAGCGTCTTCGTGGGTGCGATCCCGACGCAGACCGGCACCCCGACGTGCCGCCGACACGCGGCCTTCATCTCCCGGCCCAGGGCCAACAGCTCATCCGGTTCGCCCTTGACGCCAAGGAACGCCTCATCAATGGAGTACACCTCCACCCAGGCCGAGTAGCGACCCAGCAGCTCCATCACCCGGGCCGAAATGTCCCCGTACAGTTCGTAGTTGCTCGACAGGGCCACCAGACCCCACTCCTTGGCGCGGGGCCGGAGCTTGAACCACGGATCACCCAGCCCGATCCCGAGGCGCTTCGCTTCGGGGGAGCGGGTAACCGCGCACCCGTCATTGTTGGAGAGAACGATGACCGGCTTGCCCTCCAGAGAAGGGTTGAACGCGCGCTCAGCCGAGGCGTAAAAGCAGTTGACGTCCACGTGCGCGATTTCCTGCATGTGGCGCATCACCGCGGGCTTAGACATGATGCAGGCACCTCGTCGCCACGCCCCAGATCGTCAGTTCCGACAAGGCCGGAACCTTAATATCAGGGAAGCGTGGATTGTCGGCCTGCAGGATCACGCCCGTGGGTGTGATCCGCAGCCGTTTGATCGTGAGTTCCCCGTCCAGGACGGCGACGACCACGGAACCGTCCTTCGGTTCCAGTGCCCGGTTAACGATCAGCTCGTCCCCGTCGCTGATCCCGGCTTGTTCCATGGATTGGCCGGTAACGCGGACGATGAAGGTGCTGGTCACGTCCTTGATCAGGTGCGCGTTGAGATCGATGCGACCGTCAAAGTAGTCCTGGGCGGGCGAGGGATAGCCGGCGGCCACCGCTACCGGTGCCAGCAATACCGTCACCAAAGACAGTCCCGCATCTATCACACGGGGGCCAACTATCACGCCCACAACACACCTTTTATTCGAATATATGTTCGGATCAACTGTACTTCAGGTGGTCCGACAAAATAAGCCGCCAGGTTCGGTGTGGACGGCTTGCACGCCAATAGGGGACAGCTTTGAGCTGTGCGCAGGGCTCCACCTGCCCCCAGTGGGCACAACCCGTCCACCACGGGGCATTGCGGGCGGTTAGGTCAGTCCGGCCGGGGTACGTTTCGGGTATGAAATCGATGGTTCTGATGGGCATCGTTCTTGGGGCCGCCATCCTATGGATTGGCTTTGTTTTCTTCATGCTGTTCCGCCTCGATCGAGCCCAGAGAAGAGCCCAGCGGGCCGCCCGTAGAGACGCACGTAGAGACACGGAATGGAACCTGGCCAGAAAGAAGGCCCGGGGTTCTCTGAAGAGTTCGGTCCGAGGTCTCCGGAAGCGTGCCGCATTCCCGCGGTCAAGGCGTTGAGCCAGGACAGGCGAAAGGCCGGACAGGCTTCTGGGTACCGCTATCCGAGCAGTGAGGTGACCAGAGCCTCAGACGCCGGGGCGGCGGATACGTGCTGGCACGGGGCGCAGGTCGCCGATGGGCTGGAGGCCTGCAGTTTCGCCGGAAGCTGTCCGCTCGGCCGACGCCGCGGCCGTTGCCCGAGTGAAGGTGATCAGGTCGTTGGGGGTGCAGCCGAGGATGTCGCAGAACGCGGCGAGGACTTCGAGGTTGAGCCGGGACGGTGTCGATGTGACGAGCCGGTAGATCTGCTCGCGGGAAAGTGATACTCCGTGCTCGGCCATCAACGGCACGAGGTCGGTGGTCTGATAGAGCCCCTTTGCGGCCATGAGTTGACGGATGTTCCAGGAGATCACGTAAGCGTTGTTCATCGCTACAGGCCTTGCTGTTCGGGGTGGCGGATCCGGGCCAATGCCTTGGAGAGGGTCCGGTTCTTGTAGTCATCGCTGACGTCGGTGTAGATCGCGGTGGATGAAGCGTAGGAGTGGCCTACCTGTTCCGAGACGAACCGTTCCGGGTATCCGTATTCAACCAGATGGGTTACGTAGGAATGACGCAGGCTGTGCAGGGTCAGGCGTGGATCAAGCCCGATTTCATCACGCAGAAGGGCGAACTTCTCGTCCACGTGCCTTACCGACATCCGTGTGCGTCGCTCCGTTACCCAGACAGGGGTGACATCGTCGGGCTGGAATCTCGGGCGGGCAGCTTCAATCCATTGCCGTAGTCCATCAACTGCCCAGGCGAACTCCGGCACCGCCAACACCGTGCGGCGACGAGGTGTCCCTCCCTTGTTGGCCTTGGCAAACCGGACATGGATGCTGCCGTAGCTTCCCCATTCGGGATTGTTCGGGTTAGAGCGAAGATCGGCCAGATCCAGCATGCAGGCCTCCGTCCGGCGCAACCCAAATGCGTAAACGGTCTTGAAGAATTGCGCGTCACGCAGGGCGCTTAGCGCCCCCTTTTTTCCAGCAGTGATGATCCGTACAACCTTCTCGTCTGCATGCCTGAAGAAGGCTTCGGCTTCATCGAACGTCAGGGCCCGCTTCGCCGGGCGTGCCTCGAACTTCGCAACGTGGTGGCGGGTGTTCCAGTCATGGCAGATCTGCACCGGGTGCGACCCAAAACGCTCTTGGCAGACCTCGGACCATTCGTACCTTGGGTCTGTGATGTACGTGCAAAAGCTCCTAATCGTGCCGTGATAGCCGCGCAGGGTCGAATGTGCGGCAGGGTCTGGCCGATTGATCAGCGAAACGGTGAAGTCCTCCACGTCCGCTGGCTTCCACTCCCAAGGGTAATCGCCGGTGAAATGGGCGAACCTCTTAGCTAGTGCAATGTTGCTCTTCGTGGCGGTCGGATTCAGGCCGCGGCTGAGTCGTTGACGCTCCCAGCCTGCCAGCATTCCTCTGAAGACGGCCTCCAGAGGATCCAGCGGAACCACATTCGACGGCAGCACTGTCATACCTAACGAACCAACCATGCGAACCCTCCACCCATAAACCTTTAGGCATCATTGAAGCATAAAACTACTTAATGATGCATTAAACGCAATCGGGAGTGCGGAAACTCGTGCACGCTGCCGGTGATTACTCCTTTGCCTCTGTCAGGTGCTCGTCGAGGAACACCAAAATCCCAGTGATGATCATCAAACACTGCACGGCGTTGCGTTTGGTGAACTGCTTGGTGCTGACAGTGTGGGCCGTGGCATTACGGCTGAACGTGTAGGGAACCGGGAGCCCCTCATCTGGAAAGAACTTTTGCCACGCCTGCCAAATCGGGGCGAAGGCGATGTATTCGTGCGCGCCAAACTCGTCGTAGGCAGCGTTCGTGCGGTTACCCCTTTTGTCAGGTGTGTAGTGGTGCCGCTGGGTGCCGAAATAGCTGTTAACGGCAGCGTCCAGGACCGACGCTGCCAGAGCCTGGGCCGCCTCGACGTGGCCGTCACCGAGTGCGTTCAGGGCTGCCAAGGCGTTCCTCACATAAGGGGCGATGGTGTCCGACTTGCAGCCGCTCAGCCCTGCCCGGCAATCCGCGGAAATTGCCTGGGACCGGCGGCCGAGGATCTCACGGCGCTTGCTCGCCCCCTCGGCTCGAACCAGAGCCTCTGCGATGGATGCGCGTGGCACTGAATAGAGCGCAATGCCATCCACCATTACAACCTGCTCGACTTCCTCAAGGCGCAGTCCACTGATGCCACGAAGGTTCGAAGGGTAGAAAGAGGCCTTCAGCCGTTCAAAGACAGGCCCCAATTCCTGAAGCCACGAGAACTGTGACGCGGCGAACCGATTAGCCTGCTCTGCGAAGGCGCCACTCAATCCAAAATCGACGTTTCGTGTCAGCTGGGCGGCGATGGAATTCAAGTAAGGCTGCTTGAGTCCCCGCGTCTTGAAGATGTCCCTATTGATGATCCCAAGCTGCCTGGACCATTGTTCTTGAGCATCATAGAGGGGCTTCAAGATCCTAGCCCGAGCTGCCTCCTGAGCGTCGAGCACAGGCTTGAAAATGTTCATCATTGCTTGTTGGTCAGCCACTATTGGCGGCAGCTTCATGCCATTGCTGAACGGTCCCAGGCTCGGATTCGCGGCTCGCCTCAGGTTTTCCAGTGACCACTTCAGCCGCTCCCTTTGATCAGACGGAGGCTCCGAAGAAGACGTCTCCTCAGGCTCCTCAGATGCATTCATGAACCAAGCCTAGCGAGCTGGTCGGCCACGGAATGTGATGCACAGTTTCAGTGGAGTGAGGGGACGGCCGTGGTCGGAGGTGATCTGACGCTGGGGTGTCGGGGAGCGGTTCTCCGGGGCGAACCCGTAAATGGTCGTCCGATGGCGCGGCCGGCTGTTGGGTCTGTTCCCGGCTCCGCAGAGCTCCGCAGGGCCCAGACCTGGGCTGTCTACGACGTTTGGCTGCTGTCCCAAGGGATTGTACGTGCCCGTTCCCCCTCCAAAGTCGGGGCCTGCGTGCCGGAAATTCCTGAACTCAGGATCCTCGCACGCTCGGATCCTCCCAGGATTTTCCGGCCCTTGCCCGAGGGTAGACAGGCTTCCATCGGTCACAGCTCCGCAAGCTTCGCCAGCAGCCAAAACAACGAGGGGAGAGGGGAAGCTGGCCACTCACCACGAGCGCCCCTCCAACCTAAATTCTCGGCAAAGGACAACCACATGAAGGCAATCGCTACCCACACCGTGACAACCGCTGACACCGGCGAGGAAATCGACGGCGTCACCGTCTTGCGGGACTACCACATGAACGGAGGCTATGACTGGATGGAACTCATTGAAGAACACGGCTGGGCAGTGATTCCCAGCTGGGGGAGCGAGGGCTGGGACCTGGGCCAGTGGCCTCTCGTCATGGTTGCCGGGATCCGGACCGCCGATAGCATCGGCAACCTGTTCGGCGTCGCAACGTATTGCGAAGGCGACGTGACCTGCACCTTCTACCGCAGCAAGTCTCAGCAGCACGAAGCCATCACCAAGCACGCCCACTACTGGTGGAAGAACGGGAGCGCACACGGCCCGACCAACCTACCCGAGACCGCCGCCGAACTACCCGGTAGAGACCGCCGTCCCCACACAGGCTGGACGGACTAAACGACTCGTCGCCCAGCCTCAGGCCAGAGCGACGACCCTGAGGCCGGGCGCTTCGATGATGCATCAAACGAATAATGCTCGGTCACGTTCTACCGGACCAAAGCCCGGTACTGGGAAGCGGTCAGTGAACAGGCATTCCTCCACTGGAAGAACGGACAAGCCCACGGCCCGGCAGACCTTCCCGAAGCCGCCGCAGAGCTTCCCAGCCGCTACCGGATTCCGCCCGTGTTCCAAACAGCCGCCGCCTAACAACCCTCGACTCCTTGCCGGGCGGAACCCCCACCGCCGGGCAAGGTTCTACCCACAAAGGACCAAAGACAATGACCGAAACCCGCAGCATCGCCCAGACCCCGGCCCAAGCCGCGGTCTTCCTCGAAACCCTCGCCGCGATCGTCGAGAAATCCCCCGTGGCCTACAGCACTGACTCCGCCGGAGACCTCGCCGCGCACATCCGGGGCATGGCCGAAGCCGTCACCACCGAGGCGCACGTGAAACCCGCCGAACTGGACACCACCCGGCAATACGCGGCACTGGACTGGCACAACGAAGCCATAGCCGTCCTGTTCGCCGCAGAACACCGCCCCACATTCCACTAGCAACAGCTGGTGGGACGTTAGCCTCATCTGGGCGGGCGGTCCGCCGAAAGTGGCCGGCTCTTGTGGGTGGTTGCCGGCGGCGGACCGCCGTTCCCGCGAAGGGGCCGGCACCACTGACCTGGTGCGTGCGGCGCACCGGGGCCGGTTCTTCCCTGGGGCGGTTTCGTCGGGATCAGGGAAGGCATGCTCGCAGGGCTCGCACCCTTTTGGGCGTCCACTCCGCTTCGCTCCGTGGCCGGCTGTTCGGTGCTGCAGGTCCGTCGCAGAGCTCCTGCCCGTCATCACCTGTTTGTCTACGACGCTTTCTGGTTGCTGTCCTCCGGATTGTAGGCGTCCACTCCACCCCGTCTAGCCCCTCCGTGAACTCCGGGGCCTGCGGTGCAGGAAATGTCCCTCCGGCGCTCCTTCGTCGCTTATTTCCTCCGGGAATTTCCTGCCCCTTGCCCTCCGGGTAGACAGGGCTCCGCTGGCCGCCAAGCAAGCAAGCTTGCCAGCAACCAAAAAACAACTGTGAGTCTTTACGTGGCTGGTCTGGGACTAGCTGGCAGTGTTGATGCCGGTCGTTCTGTCTAGCGTGTGACTCGAAAAAACAATTGCCCCTTGAGGGTGCGTTTCCCCCGATTTGTCCACGCTGAATGGAGTGGCCGGCGCTGACCTGTCCCACGTCGTTGGCTTGATTAGAAGCTTGCCCATCCTCTGAGGTTGTGGCTCATCACAGTTTTGCCGCGGAGTGACCCTTCCCAGGTCCGGCACCGGTCGCGTTGCGACCTGTCTTGACCGTTCGAAAGGAAGGAGGGTGGCCGCGTTGACTCTCGTTGCGCAGACCCGCCCCTACATCATCGGCGTCGACTGTCACGCCCGCACCCACACATACGCGATCATCGAGGCCGCCACTAAGCGACAGATCGCATGCGAGCAGTTCCCGACCACCTCGGCTGGGATTTCACGCGCGCTTGCCTGGGCAGGCCGAAGGACAGACGGCGACATGGGATGTCTATGGGCCGTTGAGGGTATCGGCTCATACGGAGCACGTTTAGCAAGGGCAGTAGTCGAGGCCGGGTACGACGTTGCCGAAGCACCACGAATGAATGCGCGAGGCCGCCGAGGTCTGGGTAAATCGGACCCATTGGACGCTGCAGCCATCGGAACGGCTGTCCTGAGCCTGGAGGAGTTCCAACTCCGGACTCCGCGACAGGATGAAGGAACCCGTGCCGGGCTGAGGATTCTGAGTGCGGCCCGGGATCAGCTGACGCGGGAACGAACCATGAATGTCAATGCACTCATCGCCCTTCTCCGGGCACATGATCTTGGAATCGACGCCCGTAAACCTCTGGTTCCCGCCCAGATCGCGACAATCAGCAGATGGCGGGAACGACAGGAGCAGATTGAGCTATCGATCGCCCGCGAAGAGGCAGTCCGGTTAGGGCGCCGCATCTTGGAAGTGACTACCCAGCTCGCGTCGAACCAGAAGCGCATGACCGAACTAATCCAGCAAAGTCCCGCCGCCCCGCTGCTGGAGATGATGGGCGCCGGGGCCGTCACGGTCGCTACTGTCCTGACAGCTTGGTCGCATCCAGGAAGGGTTCGCAGCGAAGCTGCTTTCGCGTCACTGGCAGGGGTGAGTCCCTTGCCAGCTTCAAGCGGCAACACTGTCCGGCACAGGCTCAACAGGGGCGGTGACAGGCGCCTCAACCGTGCTCTGCACACCATCACCATGACCCGGATGGCCCACGACCCCGGAACAAGGGAATACGTCGCCAAGCGCACGCAAGAAGGTCGTAGTTACCGCGAAATCCGCAGATCCCTCAAGCGTTACCTCGCCCGAACGCTCTACCGCCAACTCAACACTCTGTACGCGATAGCCGATCCGATGCGACCCACTCCCAGGACAGACCCATTGACCCATGTTTGTCAGGGAGCCAACGTAAGCTCACCGACAAAGATAGTATCTGTCGACCTCGGAGGTTTGGATGAGTGCGAGTCAATACCGCGGACAGTTGGACCGAAAGCGTAAACAGCGCATGGAGGCGGAGAAGAAAGCTGGGGAGTACCGGAACAGGGAAACAGTGAAACGTTCTGCCGCTGCCAAATCTCGGTCAGCTGCGGAGACAGCAACAAGTCCGAGTGGCGCATCCAGCAAGCGGAGAGAGTCTGAGCGCTATGAGAATGAGGCCGCCTCGGCGGGCAAGGAAGCGAACCGCTGGCAGGACAAGGCGTCTGCCTATGCCCGGGAGGAATCTAGCCTGCAGGGCAAATTGGTAAATGCGGAGCGCTCTGAAGCCGACGCGGCCGAGCGCAAGCGAAAGCGCGAGCAACAGCAGAGAGACCGCCGTATGGCTGCTGACTCTGCCGCCCTAAGCCGCCGAGTTGTCCAAGCTGAAACCATGGCTAGCAGCGCGGTAAGGAGTTTGCCTTCGCCGAAGCCGGAGCGATTAAGGATCCTCATTCTCGGAGCGGCTTCGGAAGGCGACCTCCGCGTCGGGCGAGAACAGAAACGCATCCGAGCGGCTGTAGAAAGCGCCCTTCACCGGGATCTCGTCGAATTGGACGTGCGTCCTGCAGCTACGACTTCAGACCTACTCGATGGGATAACCAAGTTCCGGCCTCACGTAGTCCATTTCTCTGGGCACAGCAATGATGACCTCATCATGTTCGAACGGGATGAGGACGCACAGCACCAGGGCGTCATCGTTAGTGCAAAAGCGTTTGCGTCGGCAGTCAGGGCGACGGATACACCGCCGCTCCTGGTCCTGCTTAACTCCTGCAACTCCGCGGCCCAGATAGACCAGCTCGTAAACGATGTCGCTCCAATCGCGATCGGGATGGCCGACGAGATCAATGATGGGGACGCCATCACATACGCCGCTCAATTTTATGCAGCCGTTGCCAACGGGCAGTCCATTCAGTCGTCTCATTTCTCGGCCCAAGCTGCTCTCGAACTCGGCGGGCTTGAGGGCGCAGAATTGCCAACGCTGGCTTGGGCCGCTGATGTCGATCCGTCTATCACAGTATTGGTCCAGCCCGCTGAGGTTAGCTAAATATGGACGCTGGAGCGGCGCAATACGCGAGGGATTTGAGGCGCCTGGGTAACGAGACACCGGGGGATTCACTGTCCCGTGTGGGGATCCTTACCGTGCATAGGAGTATTCCTTGATTTCATCTTCGCGGCCTGTAGCCACGGCCCTCTTTCGGAGCGCGCGCACGCCGAGAATGCCGGCGAGGAACGCTGGCATTAGGGCAGTGGCTGAAACTGCGATGATTAGTACTCCGATGAGGTGTACTGCCAGTACGGCCAGCATCACTGCAGCGTGGACGTCGGCAGACTCCATGGGTCACTTCTCGTTCTGTGAGTAGGGGTGTTCACGGGGTGTTGGTTCCTGTAGGAGCTGTGGGTCCGGGGCCGACAAGCTGGGTCCTTAGGCGGACGGGGATGCCCTTGGTGGCGAATTCGTTGTCCATGCCCTCTTGCACGGTGGCGTATTTGCCGTTCTGGACGTCATAGGCGAGGAATTCCCAGTTGTAGATGCTGGAGTAAATTTGTTGGTTGTCATCGAGGTATCGTCCGTTGCTTTGGAGTGTGGCGACTCCGTACCAGGCGTTGCCGCCGTCGAGGCCGATAGCCCTGATGCCCTCGTCTGAGATGGCGTACGCGAGCCAGCCTTCGGCGCAGCCGAGAACGGTGTAGTACTGCTGCTCAGTGCTTGGGATGGGCTTGATCGCGCGGACCGTGTCGTTCCGCCGGATGTCGATATTCGCCGGGGTGCATGCGCCTGCGGCGGGGCCGTCAGGAACTGTTGCTGGCGGGGCTGCCGGTGCAGTGGCCGCCGGCGGAGGCGGGGTGATGACCGTGGTCGGGGTTGGTTCAGCGCTCCATACCGGGGTTTCCGTCGGGGTGGAAGTGGGGGTGGTGCTGGGAGTCGCTGAAGGGGATACCGTTGGTGACGCGGTCGGCGTTGGGGTGGGTGTGGCCGTGATGCTGGGGGTATCGGTGGTGGCTGGTGCCGGTGCCGATTGGGGGACCAGGTTGTCCGCGACGACGATTGCGCCGACGACTGCTGCGGCGGCAAGCACGACCCCCGTTGTTGCTGCCCAACCGGTCCGCTTGGATTTGCGCTCAGCCAGGGAAATGATGTTGGGATCTTCGGAGAAGACGTGGGACCGGCCGGGCAGGACACCGGGGGTGGTGCCGGGTTCGGGGACGTTTGGTTTTGCATTTTTCATGAGTTGTTCGATGCGGTCCATGGTTAGACTTCCCGTTCTGTCATGAGGTGTTGTGGTGCGGCTTTCGCGAAGGCTTTACGTGCCCGGTGTAGCCTGACCGCTGCAGCGGATGGTGTGCAGCCAAGGCTTTCAGCCAGTTCGGCGGTGGTGAGCTCATCCCAGTAGGAGAGCATCAGGATTTCCCGGTCGCGGTCCTTGAGCTTGGAAAGGATCTCCGCCACGCTGGCCTGCTGTTCATCATCGACGGTAGTGACGGCCTGGACTCGGGCTTCTTCAGCCAGACGCTGCATGAGTTCGTCGCGCCGGCGCCGGCCTTTGTATTCATTGCCGAGCACGTTCCTGGCCGCAGCGATCAACCATCCAAGGCCAGGCGGCTCGGGCGGTTGTTTTTCCCACACGATCCGGAACACGTCATTGGCGAGTTCCTCGGCCCGTTCGCGGTCATTGATACGGTACGCGATGTACTGGTAGATGCGGCTGAAGTGTTCAGCGTGAAGAGCAATCAGTTCCTGCTCTCTGGTAGCCAACATCCTTGTTCTGTTCCCCCGGGCTAGTGCGATGTGATGTGTCAACCCTTTAGTGTCCCGGGAATCGGCGTTTCTTACACAATCGGAGAAAGAGTTTAAGCAATTGTTCCGGTTGCCCCCAGGAAGGCGGCGATACCCGGCAAACTCCCCCAATGAGCGTGCCGGGTATCTGTTGTGTTTGGTGTCAGGCAGCGTAGCGAAGACTCGTCAGCAACGCCCGAAGCTTGACGTATTGATCAGTTTTCATCCAGGCTTCAGCGGTTTCAGGCGTCATGGACGCGTCGATCTGGGCTACCGCGGTGGCGGCACCGTTCGGCATGATCATGAAGCTGTTCACGGAGGTGCTGTCGGGACCTTCTGTCATGAAAAAATCAGCCACAACGCCCATGTAATAGCGGACCGGAAATTCAGGGAAGGGATAATCATCCCTCACGAAGGCGAAGTGTGAGGCCCCATCACGGCTGTCGAACGCGCTGAGTTCCTGGGAGTCGAGGATGGTGCGGTTGACCGGCCCTCCGACCAGACCGCCGGTTCCTCCGCTGGTGATATGAGCAACCTTGCCACCGGTTTCGTCAAAGATGTTGGCGGCCAGCGAGTTCTCCTTGCCGCCGGGGTTGTCAGCATTTTCGTTGTAGTCGTCCTGCTCGATCTTTGCGCTCCAGCCCGTCGGTAGATCAAACGAAATGTGCCCGTCAGGGAAGGTGTACGTGCCGGTCACCGGATAACCAAGCGAGGTGTGAGGGATGGAAGGAGCCACCGGGGTTACCGGAACAACCTCAGGCGCGAGTGGTGTGGTCGGAAAGGTCGCGGTGGAAGTTGTCTGGGGAACGGGGACCGGTACGGGTTCAATCGCCGGTACGGTGGCCGCGTTCTCCTGTGCAGGCGTGCCCCCAATGGTGGGCGAAGGTACCGCGAGCAGGATGGGGGCACCTGTTTCCCCAGCGGAACTAGATTCAGGCGTTGGCAGTACCTGCGTCGGATCGCCCACTGTTGTCGGGGGCTGGGCGCTGGCTTCTGCCGTTTGGGTGATGGAAGTACTGGCCTGCGGCGTTGGGGTTGTGCAGGCTGTGAGTGTCAGTGCCAGCGCAAGCGATGCGAGAGTGGCGGTCTTGGCGTAGCCGGATCGGTGATACTTCATTGGTCTGGGTCCTTCCCCCATGGAGTGACTGAGCAGATCGGACTGCTCATACATGTTGTTTCCATGGAGGGGCGAATGATTACACCCAGCGCCAAAATATTCTGAAGAACACCTTCGTCGTCTCCTCGATGAAGTAGCTCGAGATGCCCGTAAGCCGGTCCCCCACAATACATCCCAAACCGAACAATTGCTCCCGCCCGATTATTAGTTGTGGCTGTGACTTTCAGCGGTGAATGGCGGCGTTTTTACAGCGCTATTGGGCGCAGGGGTGGCACAAAAGGGATCGACCCGTCACCGTACGTGCGTAGGGCCCGAGCTATTACCTGCCTTGATCAAGTGCTGTACTGTGCTGCGAGTCCCCGGGGAAAGCTGCTGGCCCCGCAACTCTTTATTGTCACGGATTCTGCGCCGGAGGAGACTTGAGGCGACGCATCCAATCTGGGGCCGCCCGCGGGGCCACCCGGCTGCGGAGCCTCACAGCACCCCGTAGCGGCCTGGTGGATCAATGAGTTCCATGACACCCCCCGAAAAGGCCGCTCAACGGTCGCGCCATCTCTTGCCCTTGGTGACTATCGCCCTGATTGGATGCGTCGGCGGGTGCGAATATGCATCTAAAGACGCCTCCCTGCCGTCTGCCAGTTCTCCGATTACGGAGGCTCGCACGGACCCACCGCTGCCGGAGAGTCGCGACAATCGCAAGGTCCACCCGCTGCCCGAGAGTGGCGATATCGATGCCGGCACCTACCTGGTCCCCGTCGCCGGCTACAAGGAGCCTTTCGAGATCACCGTCCCAGACGGCTGGTTTGCTCTCGACGGCCACAGCCTGGGCAAGGACGACCCGGATCACCCGGCTGAATGGGCCGTCTACCTGACTCTTTCGCGCGCGTACTATGTGGCGATGGACGCATGCACCTGGCGGGGCGCCCTTGCCGATTCCGGTCCGTCGGCCAAGGCCTTCGTTGACGCGATGGCGGCGCAGTCGTCAACGGCAAGCACCCCTCCCGCCAAGGTCATGGTAGGCAATTACTCCGGCTTCGAGTTCGACCACTCCATCGAGGACAACGTGGACATCACAGCCTGCAACGGCGATCAGTTATGCATCCACTCAGAAGATACACAACGCTGCTCAAGCGGGTACGTAAATCAGAATCAACACGAAACCTACCGGGTGGTCGACCTGAACGGCGCGCGGGCCGTCGCCGCCGTGGGCCATATCGACGGATCGATCAATCCGGAGCTGATGAGAGAGGCACGCGCCGTATTCGACTCGATCGTGTTCCAGTCCGACAAATGACCAGCTGAACCGATGGCCAATCCCGCCGCAAGGCACCGACTCCTTCTCGGAACCCACCTGAGCGCCTCATAGCCGCAATGTCTCGAAACGCTTGGGATACGAGACGCCTCGTCCCGAAGTGCGCGAGCAGTCTTGGTGGGTCTTGATTTTCGCGCAACTGCGCAACTTTCCCGCGCCCCGACAATTCTCATAACTATGTCTCGAAACCTTCGGCGAGCATCGGCATACTAGGCATTAGTTACGGGACACCTCGGAGGGATGAATGTCGAGACTCATTGGATACGCACGAGTCTCGACACGGCAGCAATCCACAGATCGGCAGCAGGTGGATCTACTGGCTGCAGGAGTTCGACGCGATGACCTCTACACCGACCACGGTGTCTCCGGAGCACGAGCCTCACGACCGCAGCTCGATCAGGCACTCGATGCCCTTCTCGAGGGCGATACCCTCGTCATCACGACTTTGGATCGGCTCGGTCGATCCACTCAAAACATGCTCGCCTTCGCAGAGGAGCTCCGCAGCAAGGGCGCCGGCCTCCGGGTCCTGAACCTGGGCGGAGGCAACGTCGACACCGCAACACCGATGGGTTCAATGTTGTTCACGATCATGGCCGCCCTGGCCCAGATGGAACACGAAATAAAGCGCGAACGCATCACGGATTCCATCATCAAACGAAGAGAAGCGGGCAAGGCCCTCGGCGGCCGACCTCGCCGGGTTACCGATAGCCAGATGAGAAGCGCTGTCCGCCTTGTCCAGAGTGGCGAGCCGGCAGCGCAGGTAGCCCGCGATCTTGGCATGTCCCGAGCGACCTTCTACCGGCGATCACGAGCACTTAACGGCCAGCAGAGCGACATCTAGGGCCTACCAGGACGGCCACCTAACAGCAAACATTCAAAGACCCGAAATGCGCCCAACTTTGCGAGGCAGTGGCCGGCGAACCTCGGAGGCTCACAGCGCCGGGCGCTGTGTAATGGACCTCGCTCCGCTCGGGCTGCAAAAGCCCTTTTCTTGTTTTGGCTGCTGTCCTTCGGATTGTACGTGCCCGCTCCGGCCCGTCTAGCCCCTCCGCAAGCTCCGGGGCCCGCGGTGCAGGAAATGTCCCTGCGGCGCTCCTGCGTCGCTGATTTCCTCCGGGAATTTCCCGCACCTTGCCCAAGGGTAGACAGGCCTCCGTCGGGCACAGCTCCGCAAGCTTCGCCAGCAGCCAAAACAACGGCGGGGAAGGGGAGCTGGCCACTCACCACGAGCGCCCCACCCACCGGATCCTCAGCAAAGGACTCAGAACATGAACGACCGCATCGCACGCGCAGCATTGACCCGCCTGTTCGACCCGCAAGACGCCACCGGCCGTGCCCTCGTTGGCACCCTCGGCGCCTCTGCTGCCCTGCGCATGGTCACGGGGGACCAACCTGCCCACACGTTCCGGCACATCACCGACACCGACTTGGCCACAGCGCTGCAGCGTTGGGCACCTCGACTGCCCGACGTCGACCCCGAGCGGGATCTGGCCACCATTGAGCGCCTCGGGGGCGGCTTCCTGATCCCCGGGGACGCGCACTGGCCTGCCGGTCTCGACGACCTGCCCGATGCCCCGTACGGGCTTTGGTACCGGGGAAACATCGCCAAGGGGATCCCGGCCCCGCAGCAGTGCGTAGCAGTGACCGGTTCCCGGGACTCCACCAGCTACGGCGCCGCCGTGACCGGCGACGTCGCCCACCATCTGGCCCAGCGGGGCATCTGCATCATTTCCGGTCTGGCCTACGGGATCGACGCCCACGCGCA
Source organism: Arthrobacter sp. LFS091 (assembly GCF_047977885.1). Taxonomy (NCBI): domain Bacteria; kingdom Bacillati; phylum Actinomycetota; class Actinomycetes; order Micrococcales; family Micrococcaceae; genus Arthrobacter; species Arthrobacter sp. LFS091. The sequence continues at coordinate 60,387 of NZ_JBFPFP010000012.1, read as the reverse complement.
CCGGGCCGCGCTCTCGGGCTTTACCGGTGAGGGCCCGGCGACAATCGCCGTCGCCGCTGGTGGCCTCGACCGGGACTACCCGGCAGGGAACGCAGACCTCGCGGCCGCGATCCGCGCGAACGGGCTGGTCGTCTCCGAACAGCCACCAAACTCCGCCCCGACACGCCTTCGTTTCCTGGCCAGGGGCAGAATCATTGCCGGCCTCGCCGGGGTTACCTGCGTTGTGGAGGCCCGGTGGCGTTCCGGCGCCCTGCACACCGCACACCAAGCCGAGACCATCGCTCGTCACGTCGCCGCCATTCCCGGCAGCGTGCACAGCGCGAATTCCGCCGGTTGCCACCGCCTTATCAGGGACGGCGGCGCGGTGCTGGTGACCGAGGCCCACGAACTGGCAGACCTGCTCGCCAGCTAGCCGAAACGGTGGCCGGGACCCCGAAAACGTCCCGGCCACCCCTTTCATGGAGGACAGAGGCGATGACGAACTTTAGGAACGAGGACGGCGACTTCGACTACGAAGCCCAGGTCGCGTCAATCGAACGTGAAAAGACGGCCGTTACCGCCGAACGGGCCGGGTACCCCGGCATGACCGACGCTTTCCATCACTTCGGCCTGTACGGCGGCGTGGCCGATGAGGTGATCACCCCCGAGCTCCTGGACGCGATGGACCGATGGGAGGTCCTGCTCGAAAAGGCTGAAAGCACCGAGGACGACGTTGACCGCAAGAAACTGGAGCGCGAGCACGAAACACTCGAACGCGCTATCCACGACATGATCGGCGACTAGAACACCCAGAGTGGGCCGTTCGCCTTTGGTGGGCGGGCGGTCCGCCGCGGGTGGTCGGCGGCTGTGGGTGGTCACCGGCGGCGGACCGCCATTGCCGCATCAGGACCGCCCCGATCACCGGTCGCATGCGGCAAGCCCCGCGCTGTTCCAGACGTTGGATCCCCCGTGGGAACCAGGGGAGGGTGCTCGCCGGGCGAGCACTAAAGGACGTCCACTTCGTGGCCGGCTGTTTGGGTGCCGCCGGTCCGTCGCAGAGCTCCTGCCCGTCACCACCTTGTGCTGTCTACGACGTTTTGGCTGCTGTCCTTCGGATTGTACGTGCCCGCTCCGGCCCGTCTAGCCCCTCCTCAAGCTCCGGGGCCCGCGGTGCAGGAAATGTCCCTACGGCGCTCCTGCGTCGCTGATTTCCTCCGGGAATTCCCGCACCTTGCCCAAGGGTAGACAGGCCTCCGTCGGGCACAGCTCCGCAAGCTTCGCCAGCAGCCAAAACAACGGCGGGGAAGGGGAAGCTGGCCACTCACCACGAGCGCCCCACCCACCGGATCCTCAGCAAAGGACGACAGAATTTCCATGAACAACGAACTGCGCATCTCCAGCCCCGCCGACATTCTCGGTTTCATCCCGCACACTCTCGGCTTCGTGCCGAGCGAGTCCTTCGTGTTCGTCTCGATGCGAGGCAACACGCTCGGTGCGACCCTGCGGGTCAACGCCCCCGCTCACACAGACCCAGCGGGGTTCGCGGCGTCCATGATCAATTACCTCGCCCTCGACGAACTTGCCAGCTCCGTCCTGCTGACCGTCTACAGCGACGCCGCCCCAGAGACAGGAACGCCCCGGCCCTTCCACCACCACGTAGAGGCCATCATTGCAGCGCTCGAACGGGCAGGGACGCCGCTGCGGGACGCGTGGCTTGTCACCTCCGACCGCTGGAAGAACCTGCTCTGCGATGACACCCTGTGCTGCCAGCCTCAACCCTTGGAGACCATCACCGACGGGCACCTGAACGCCGAAATGGTGTTCCGCGGCAGCACGTACCAGAAGCAGCCGGGCACCACCTACCCGCCGTTCAACGGGCCGGAGGACACCGCCGAACGCATCGACCACGCAGGCCACGTCCTGCAATACAGCGAAGCGATCAACGGCCGCGAACTCTGGTCACAGGCGATAGGGGCAACCGGTAGCATCAGCCCGGACACGACAGTCCAGCTGCTGGCCTGCTTCCAATACCCCAGCCTGCGGGACACCTTGATGTGCAATGTGATCGACCCCGACCGCACAGACGCCGACGGGTGCGGAAACCTCCTCATGGGGCACGGCATCGCCCCGGACTGGGACCGGGTAGACCGGGCCGAAGAAGCCGCACGCGCCCTGATTACGGGAGCCCCGAGAACTTATCGTGCCCCTCTGCTGACCCTGATCGGCTGGCTGGCCTACCTCAAGGGCCAATCCACGGTCGCGGCCGAGCACTTCACCGCAGCCATGGAAGACACGCCCGGCTACCGTCTTGCTGAACTGCTCGACGAAGTCGTCAATCAGGGCACCATAGCCCCGGTCGCAGCAGACGAGGCCACGGCCTATAAGAAACACCACTAACAGCGTGGGGCCGGGACCAGCAACGGTTCCGGCCCCACTGGTGCGTCGGCGGCCTCCCCCGCTGGCGCTCCTCCGGCCGCCGATTAACGCTGACGAGGGCGGAGCCCCACACCAGGCACAACCCTGACCCGGGCTACAGTGGAAGAACAAGCGATTCCACCGACGCCAGGGAGAGCCCCATGAGCCACGACTTCGTCCTCACCGAAGACGACGCCCCCTCCGGCAACACCCACGCCGAAGACATCCTCGAATTAAGTCTGCTCACCACCGACCAAAACACCGCCGTCGTGGACATCTCCTGGGAGAAAACCCCACAAGACTTCTGACCCCCGGGCAGCAAAGACGCTGCACCCAAAGATTTCCTTTTGCTGAGGGAAAACAGGAAGAGCCGACACCAGTGGGTGCCGGCTCTTCCGCTATATAGAAGGCCATTCGCCTTGGTGGGTGGGCGGTCAGCCGCAGGTGGCCGGCTCTGGTGGGTGGTTGCCGGCGGCGGACCGCCGTTGCCGCATCAGGACACGCCCGATCAACTGGTGTGCGCGGCACGACTTCGCCGGATTGCCGGGGTGGGCGCTATTCGTGGGAATCCTGGAAAGGGTGCTCGCAGGGCGAGCACTGAAGGGCGTCCACTTCGTGGCCGACTGTTGGGTGCTGCCGGTCCGTCGCAGAACTCCTGTCCGTCATCACCTGTTCTGTCCACGACGTTTTGGCTGCTGTCCCAAGGGATTTTACGTTCCCGTTCCAGCCCGTCTAGCCCCTCCGTGAACTCCGGGGCCTGCGGGCCGAAAATTCTTCAGCCGGGATCCTCGCTAGCTCGGACCGCGCAAGATTTTTCGGCCCTTGCCCAAGGGTAGACAGGCTTCCACGGGAACAGCTCGCAAGCTTCGCCAGCAGCCAAAACAACGGCGGGAGAGGCAAGCTGGTTGGCCACTTCCCGAAGCCCTCTCCTACCGCTTGACAAGACATAGAAGCATCGGGAGGGACGGGGAGCTGGCCGGTCACCAAAGGTCGCCCCACCCACTCAACTTCTCGGACAAGAAGGAACAACACCATGAACGCAGCACCCACACTGGAAATGCTCGACCCCACCACCCTGATCGTGGACATCAACGTCCGCAAAGACGCAGCCCTGACCACGGAATTCATCGCCAGCATCAAAGAACACGGAGTCATTGAACCGGTCATCGCCCACCGCAACGAGGACGGCACCGTATCTGTCCGGATGGGCCAGCGCCGCACCCTTGGTGCCGTCGAAGCCCAGTGCCCCCTGATCCCGGTGATGATCACCGCCTCCGCGCAGGACGCCGAGCGGATCGTCTCGCAGGTCGTGGAGAACGTCCAGCGCGCGGCGATGACAGATGCTGATGAAGCCGACGCCTACCACCAGCTGTCCCTTCTGGGCGTCTCGGCGGCAGCGATTGCGAAGAAGACCGGACGGAAAAAGGCCGCCGTTGAGGGCGCGTTGAAAGCCAAGGCATCCGATGCTGGAACCGCCGCCCTGGGCAAGGGGTACACCATCGAGGAAGCCCTCATCATGGCCGAGTTCGAAGGGGACGAGGAAGCGACCGCAGAGCTGGAATCAGTCATTGCGGACGAACCCGACCAGCTGTTCCATGTTGCCCAGCAACTGAGGGACGAACGCGAACGCGTCGCCGCCCTCGCCGCGTACACCGCGGAAGTCGCAGCAACCGGGAAAACCATTGTTGAAAGGCCCGGCTACGACGATAACGACACCGCCGCTGTCACGTCCCTGAAGCGGGCGGATGGGGAACCGGCCACCGAGGACGACGCGAACGCCGTCTACATCCTTCAGGACTACCGTGGCGAGTTCTCCACCGTCCCGGTGATTGTTGGGTGGAAGGAACAAGGCTTCACCGAGCGGTACACCTACCACTCGTCATCGGCCAACAAGGGGCCGATGACCGAGGAACAGAAGGCCGAACGGAAAACCCTGATCGCCAACAACAAGGCCATGGAATCGGCCACGACAGTGCGCCGGGAATTCGTGAAATCCCTGCTGGCGAAGAAGCAGGCACCGAAGGGCTGGCAGTACTTCACTGTCCATGCGATCACGCACCATACCGACGTCGCCCGGAGTTACGACGGAGAAGTTGCCGCCGAAATGGTCAGCGCCAAAACCGACGGAGAAAAGTCATGGGCGTGGAACCCGCTGAAGGACCACGTGGCCAAGTCCACGGCCCGTCCCGAGTTCTCCCTGATCGCATTGGTTTGCGCCGGATATGAAAAGACCATCGCCAAGGACTCGTGGCGGAACCCGTTCCAAAGCCACGTGGACTACCTGAACCAGCTCGTCACATGGGGATACACCCCGTCCGAGGTTGAGCAGATCATCATCGACAGCAGCAAACCAGCCGCGGAAGACTCCGCAGCGGAAAGCACCGAAGCGGCCTGAGAACTCCTTGCCGGGCGGAACCCCCACCGCCCGGCAAGGCCCGCGGCCACTCACCACGAACAGGGCCCGGAACCTCCCCAAACGTCGGGCGGTCCGCCGCCCAGGACGAACCACAGCAGCCAATCACCAGCGGCGGACCGCCATCAAACGCCACCAGGTAAACACCACCAAAAGCCGCGCGTCGCCGACTCCCCGGCTACCCCCGCGACTGACCACCGAAGAATTTTGTCCGAGTACACCGCTAGGCTCATCCCATGGCAGCACAGACAGGAGTCACCATGACTACACAGACAACCCCAGGCGTCACGCTCACTGAGATCTTCCCTGGCCTGCCACCAATCCTGGACCAAGTGATGATTGGCGCGTTGATCTTCGCGACTATCGGTGTGGTCTACCTCTTCATCCAATGGGGAATTGCCCACTCGAAAATGGAGGACATCGATGCCGGCACCATTGCGTTCCATTTCGGTTTCATCACCGCCATCTCCCTGCCCCTGATCCTGCTGAACACAACGGGCAGCGTGGCCGGCCTGATCACCGGCGCAGCGATCGGAGCGGTCATTGCCCTGACCACATACCTCCTCCTACGCAGGTCCCGTGCAACACACTCCCGAAACACGCTCTGACACTGAAGCCCTCAGTCTTGTAGACTGACCAACAGATTTCCTTTTTGCCGAGGGAACAATGCAGGACCGGCCCGCGCCGGTCCTGCATTGTTTAACCATCAAAACCGGGACCCTTTCCCATGGGAGAAGACACCCGCCGCCGGCCCACCGCCGATTCGGGACAGGTCTTTTCAGCCGGGACCACACCATGGGGCACATCCAACCAACCCACGAAGGCACCATCGCCACCGCCCAGGGCAGCTTTTAAAGAAGCCGGGGGAGTGCCGCCGGGCTTCTTCGTGGAACACCAAACCCACCTCTCAAACATGCACAGTTTTATACTAAAGAGATCCAAAAAACCCCTAGAATAAGCGGCAAAAACCTTTTTATTCGAGTGGATAAACGTTAGAATAGTAGTAGCAAGTCACTCAGACGAACCTCACTGAAACTGATACGAAACGCAGGACTGAAAATGACTACTTCACCCACCGATTACACGGTCTACACCAAGCCCCAGTGCCCCAACTGTGAGCGCACCAAGGAGTACTTCGACTCCAAGGGCATCACCTACACTCTCGTGGACATTACCGAGGTGCCGGCAGCGCTGGAATACATCACCGCAGAGCTGGGCTACTCCCAGGCACCGGTCGTGGTGAACAACTCCGATGACCAGGACCACTGGTCCGGGCTGCGCCGGGACAAGCTCGTCCAAGCCGCCATGAACAAGACAAACGCCTAGGAGGCATCATGACCACCGCACCGATCACCGCCGGCACCATCACCGCCATCCTGGACGGGCTCCGCGTCCCGGCCGAACTGCACGCCGACCCGGAACTGCAGGCCGTGGCCTACGGGCTCGCGTTCCTGGACGCACCGGCCACCCTGGCCGAGGAACGTTTCTACGAGTCCGGCACCGTCTTCTACGACACCGACACTGACAGTGACTTTCCCTCACGGTACGAGGTCAAAAACCGGAACCTCATGGTCGAGCAACTCAGCACCCGGGCCAACATCCGCACCGCCGAACTTCTCCGCGGCACTGCGCCCGAAGAGGTGAGCATCCGGTGAGGGAACCGCACCCGGTGGACGGGCTCACGATCAGCCCCCGGACGTACGTGGACCTGGACGAGTTCGGACGCATCGCCAACCCGTCCGGGGAGATCCACGTCGACGCCCCGGACCCCTACGAGCCGTTCTTCATCGACCGCCCCTCAACGGCGGATGACCGTTACCTGGCGGCCATCAACAGGGCCCCGATAGGGGAGCGCGGCCTATGGGACGAACACACCGCAGACCAGTCCCAACCCAACGAACTCACCCACGACGAACCGGGTGGGAACGAACCTCAGAACGAAACCAGCACAGACACCGAGAACACCCGCAGCACACGAGGAAAAGGAACCATTATGGCCGGGGAAACCACCATCACAGTGATCGGAAACCTGACGTCTGATCCAGAGCTTCGCTTCACCCCTTCGGGATCAGCCGTCGCGAATTTCACCATCGCCTCAACGCCCCGGACCTTTGATCGTCAGTCCAACGAGTGGAAGGACGGGGAGACCCTGTTCCTCCGGGCCAGCGTGTGGAGGGAAGCCGCGGAGAACGTCGCAGAGTCGCTGACCAAAGGCACCCGTGTCATCGTTTCGGGCAGGTTGAAGTCGCGTTCGTACGAGACCAAGGAGGGCGAGAAGCGGACCGTGATCGAACTCGAGGTGGACGAGATTGGCCCGTCCCTTCGGTACGCGAACGCGAAGGTCAACCGCACCCAACGCACCAACCACGGTGGGGGAAACGGGGGCGGGTCCGGTAACCAGGGCAACGCCAGCCAGCCCGCCCAGCGGGATGATCCATGGGCGGCAGCGAACACCCAAGCCAACGCCGGCTCCTGGGGCAACGGACCAGACTCCGAACCCCCGTTCTAGAACCTATGGTGTCGGAGCCGGCCGTTAGGATGGCCCCGACGTCACGAAGCGACATAACCGCTGCTACTCGGCTGCCGGGAAACGGTAGGACGAACCCGATGATGAAGAACTGGACTGTGATGAACGAGCAAGAAGATACGACCAGATGGTGGGTAGGGACCCTCGTAGGAATCACAGCGCTATTGTGTGCGCTGGGTTTGGCGCTGCCTTCCATCATGATGGTGATTGGGGGAATGGTTGTCTTTGCTGGAGGCCATCCTGTCCCGGGGCTCATTACGTCGGGGGTTGGAGCGTTAGTGTTCGCCGGTTTGGTTTGGGTCGGGGTGAAGATCACGAAGAGGTTGGCCCAGCGCTGGAATGGCTTCCGGAGAGATGCACGTTAAGGGTGGGCTGAGCCATGAAGTCAGGTGAGAAGAAGGGTCCCTACTTCACTGAAGAGGACCTGAAGCAGATCAGGGCAGCGGTCCAGGCTGTCGGTCCGTTGGAAGGGTACGTGTCCATTTCGGATTTCGTTGAAGCAGCTGCGCGCCGGGAGCTGCGGCGGCTGCAACGCAAGTACAACGAGGGCCGGAAGTGGCCGGGAGTGGAAGCGGGCGAACTCCGTCCTGGGCGGCGGACCCGTGCCGAAACGGCCGCGCGGGAGGACCGGTAAATGATCCGGCCCGAGCCCGACCCTGCCGTGCCTGAGCCGGTGGAACGGGTCCTTATTCAGGACGTCGTGCCGTACGAGATCCCTGATAGTTTCAATGATCTTCAGGGGCCGGCGGATGGGCTGCTGACTTTGCCGCTTCACGTGTACTGGGGACCAGTGACGGTGTGTGATCTGAGTCAGCCAGAGGATGTCATCAAGGCGTACCAGGCGGTGCTGCGCGTGGGAACCCGGAAAGACCAGGCGAACCTTCTCAACGGCGGACTTCTCTGCAGAATCTGGCCCCAGCTGATGCTCCCGGTAAGGTGCCGGAAACTCTGGGAGGGTAGGTTTCCCCACCTCACCGAGGACCCTGGGAAGCAACACTGAGAATTGATGAACACGCAGTCAGGGCCCGTACCAAAAGGTACGGGCCCTGACTGTCTTCCAGCTGTAGTCGCGGGTGTGAGAGGGCGGTGGATCCTTGGAAGAATCTTCCAACACCCTGGTGTGGAACCCCTTGCCGCTTGAGATGCCTCCGGGAGTTCCAGGTTCCTGTTCCCGCCGGCCTGAACCGAACGCAATCCGCCGATGTCGTCAAGGCTGAAAGGAACCCAACCACCAACGACCGGTGCACCGGGTGCGGCGGTCTTGAACCATGGGAAACGTCGCCGCTACTGGCCCACCTGGGAAGGAGGCTGTGCACGACCACCGCTCGCCCTGGTGCGGCATGTCCCAATGGTGACATGGTGGTTGTGTGCAGGCGGTCAGGTGGGTCCTGTCGTCCACATGGGTGCGGGAAAAGCCCGAAGGTTGTAGCTTTTGCCGTGCCCATGTGGACGAGGGGCTACTCGTCTGAAGATGCATGGGCTGTGGCGTTCTCGCGCGCGGGACGTTTACCGCGAGGACGTCCGCCGGCCTTGCGGCCGGGTGTGTCCAGACCGAAGCCGCGAAGGTCGGATTCGGTCCAGTCAGCACGCAGCGCGGCTTGGTAGTCCTTGGCGTACTTTTGCTCGGCTGCAGCTACCAGCTGCTTAGCTTCTTGGAGCTCGACGCTGCTGGCCGCCGCGTTCTTCACGGCGTTGACCTTAGCGTCCCTGGCAGCGTCAATTTTCGCGGCCGCTCTAGCGGTAATGTCGTTGATGTCCATGCGGCCAGTCTAGCCCGCGGCACCGACACACGGACGGACGTTTTGCGAAAGAGACACGGAAGGCGACAAAAACCTAGAAACCAGAGCACGCGGAGCAAGCTATACACTTACACGGGTGTAAGTGGCTTGTCGTCCTCGACACTGGCGGTCGAGTACGGCACACTTGTCAGTGTGGTCCCCGGTTCGGGGTCGCTGCGCTGAGCCTTTGAAGGGAGGGATTGGGATGTCGGAAGAGGAAAACATTCACCGTCCCAATTTGTCCCGCCGTCGTCGCGCCAACACTCCGGCAGGAACGAAGAAGCGCCGTGACGTGTGGGTCACCGTTGAAGAAGAGGCCGCGCTTGTTGCGAGGGCCGAACGGGAGAAAGTGACCGTTCCAAACCTGCTGGTTTCGGCGGCCCTGGCAGAGCGCACCGACTCACCGACTGAGCGCCGTGCCGTCATTGCCGAACTGATGCAGTTGCACAACCTGTTGGCGCGTTCTTCGAACAACATCAACCAGCTTGCACGGCAAGCGAATGCCACGGGCGAGTTTCCTGTTGAGGCCCGGGAAGGGTTGAAGCATCTTCGTTCCGTGGCCATGAGGATTGATCGTGCCATTGAGGGGCTGATGTAAGGATGATTCCGAACATCACACGTGGTTCGCGCATGGGCGGGCTCATGGTTTATCTGGCATCGACCGACTCGGACAAAACCAAGAATGCCCACACCGACCCTCACTTGGTGGCCGGTGACGCAGCGATCATGGCGTGGTACGACGACGGGATACTGGACCGCGATGATGCCCTGGCTATCGCGAAGCATCTGGATCAGCCGCGCAAGGCTTATGGGGTATCGGTTCAGATCAAGGACTTCGCCTGGGACGCGGCCAAGAAGGAACGCGTACACGTTGGATACAAGGACGCCAGTGTCTGGCATTGCTCGCTGAGTCTGCGCGCCGAAGAGGGCGCGCTGACCGACCAGCAGTGGGGCGACATCGCCAATGACTTTGTGGATGCGATGGGCTTCACCGCGGCCAGCGGAAAGGCCCAATGCCGCTGGGCAGCCGTAAACCACGGCACCAGCGAAAACGGTAACCACCACATCCACATCGCCGTCTCACTCGTTCGTGAAGATGGCACCAAGGCATCCACTCACGGGGATTACAAGAAGGCTCAGCAGACCTGCCGTGAACTGGAAGTTAAGTACGGCCTGGAACAACTCTCCAGCGTGTATGCCACCCGTGGTTACGACCGTGCCGAGAAGGCCACGGCCGTGCGGGACGAACGGGAAATGCACCGCTCATCGCTGGCACGAAAAGTCCGCGCCAGCGCCAGCGCATCCGCAACGGAAGGTGAGTTTGTTCGACGGGCCCGTGACACCGGCATGTTGCTTCGTCCTCGCTACGCGAAGAACACCACCGACGTCATTGTTGGCTACTCGGTGGCCGAACGACCCAAGGCCGGGGAGCGTCCCATCTGGTTCGGTGGCGGCACGCTCGCCTCAGACTTGAAGCTTGGGGCTTTGCGTGAAGCGTGGATGGATTCTCCGCACCTTGCCACCGAAGCTGCAGCTGAGTGGAACGCCGCTGCGCGCAACAAGCGCACCGTCTCCAGAACCGGCCCTGAGAAAGCTACCCCCTCACCACAGGTATGGGTGGAGTACACCCGCAACGCAACAGCCCTGGCGGAGCAATTGCGGTCCATTCCGCGTGACGATCACGCCACCTGGGCCAAGGCAGCACGAGAAGTTTCCGGTGCCTTTGCTGCATGGTCACACCGTCTCGAACCCACGCCCGGACCGCTGGCAGCTACGGCTGCGGAACTGTCCCGCAGCGCCCAGCTCCGTGCACCCAGGGAGCACAGCAAGCCGATCGCACTGCCATCCATCGCCGGGACCGCGATGTTGTTCATGGCAGCATCGAGCAAGAACAAAACAGCCGCGCAGACAGCTCTCATGGTGCAACTGATCAACACCGTCTTCGCGGTGTACGAAATGCATCAGCACTCCGGCCGGACCCGGGAAGCCCAGCGCATCCGTTCCGTTGTGGAGAACCAGCTCGCACCGTTCACTGGAACCATGCCCACAGCCGCCACAGCGGAAGCGGGACAGCAGCAAACGACAGAGGCAGCGGTGCCGCCGCGTGCAATTGATATCGCACGCCGAGGCATGGTTCCCATCCGGCCAGGATCCGCGGTGCCGAGCACACCCACCGCCACTCCGGCAAAGACATATCAACCCAGCCGCAGCGACACCGGCCCGGGACTCGACCGATAAGAATCACACCACTAGTGCAAGGGGAACACCAATGAGTGAATCAGACGGAATGGATGACTTGCTGGACGGCGGACTGCGCCAGTCTCTGATGATTGCCTCCCGCATCGCCGAGACCCTCGCCCGTCGACGGCAGGAAGAGCAGCGGCAACAGGAACACCGTGACGTGCAGGCAGCGCACGAAGCAGCCGCACGGTTTGCAGCCGAACGCGGCACCGCCCACGCGGTCCTGTCACAGGTGGACAAGGACCAGTGGTGGGACAACGCCCAACCCTCCGACATCGCCACGGCACATGCCGTCGCCGAGGGATGGAAAGACTACGATCCCACCGCGTTGTCCGCTTCGGAAAAGATCCGGCAGGAAGTCCTCAACCGATACGGCATCGATACCAGTGACGTGGCCGGTGCAGAGCTCGAATCCGGCATCCAAACGGCGGCGTCCGAGCAGGCCCCGGCCGAGCAAGAGCGCGGACAGGACGAAGAGAAAAAAGCCGATGCTGAGCATGAGAAAGCGACGCAACTCATCGCGGCCGCGCGTGCCGAAGAACTCCGTGCACAAGCGGCGAAACTCGCCCCAGAGATGGAGCGCCACCAGGTGCCGGTGGAGTACCTGGCCAACCCCGAACTGACCAAAGCACTCCAGCTTGCCCACAACGCGAAAACACCCAAGGCACGTGAGGTAGCCGACTCCGAAATCAAGGAGCGGATGTTCCTCATCGGCAAGGACGGCGTCAACGGACCCGACATCGATCAGCTCCGTAGAGAAACCACCGCCAACGTCAACGGTGCAGGCGATGAACACTTCAAGGACCCCGCCTTCGTGGACGCCGCTAAAAACCTGCACGAAGCCAGACTGCTGGCTGAGGGCGGGTTCAACGGCGACAAATGGTCCACCCAGGAACAGCGCTACGAACGCGCCGAAAAGGAACTCTTCGACCGCATCGAACGACTCGGCCGGGACATCGAGAACCGCGTCACCGGCACCGGCGACAGCAACCGCCTGAAAGACCAAGCCCACAAAGCAGAGACCGCATCGGCTGCCGGCTACGGCTCATCCGAACACCACCAGAAATTCGCCGAATTCCTCACCAACACCGGCGCCACCGAACCCCAAATCCGGGGCCGCCTCGCAGCGGCCCGCAGCGAAGGAACACACCCCAACGCCGCCGTCACCACTAGCAAGGCAGCGAAAGCACGCAAGACCGGCCGCGGCGCCGCGTCAGGTGCAGAACGAAGCAAGAACGGCCCCAGCCGCTGACCCAACAGACCCATTCCGGCGCAGCAGAATACGGGCCATTTCCATGGCCGCCCGAAAGGATCAGGCAGTCAGCGTCACGCGGCGGAAGCGCTCGGTGATTCCACGCCTACGGAAACGGATGGTCTGCTTTCCAGCGAAACCCCAGCTGAGCCCGACAGAATAAGGGGCGAACCTTCGATCAACCGCTATTTGACCGGAGCTTCGCCCCTTATTCGATCGGTCACGGCAGCCGATGGGTGATACGGTCCAGCGGTGACGGTGACGTCAGTGGCTTAGTCGTCCCTGAAAGCGATAGCAGCGAGTGCCCAAACAAGGACCGCGATAACGAGAAACACCCCGAGGATGGCGCCTCCGCCACCGCTCAAAAAACCGATCAACGCGAAGACGACCATTGCAGCCATGACACCGGTTCGTGGGGATGACTTGCCCGAGCCCTTCGCGGGCGTGGAGGAACGGCTGAACGTCGGGGGAATCTGACGGCATTTACGGCAGTTGGCCGCAGTTCGGGGACTGCGGTGTCGAACGCCGCAGGTGCCGTAGACAGCGGAGGTACCGGTGCGTGATGGACGTCGGTGGGATCCAAAAATAGCCTTCTCGGCCGCGTAACCGGCAGCGCTGACGGGATGAGCCACCTTGCGCGCTGTACTCACGGTACGGCGAACGCTACGCGGAACCGTGGCGCGGTAGACGGCACGCTTGGCAGTTCTAACGGGGTGAACTGCTCTGCGAACCTTACGCGGGACGAGGCGGCGGGTAATGAAGCCCATAGGCGACCCTTTCTGACTACCTGAAATGTATCAAAGCGTTCCATCGAACATGGAGCCCCTGTATGTCGCCCCACATCTTTCGGATGCGGTGGCGGACACCCCTATTGGGCGCCCGCCACCTTGACGTCCCGTTTTCAGACAAGCGCTACTTTCGCTGGGACGTGCCCTGTCGAACGGCAGCGTGAACTGCAGATCGATTTCCGAGGACGATGAACGGCAGTTGAACGCCGTCCCGGGTGCGCGTCGGCGCTACTTGTACCAGACGGCCACGCCGCCGTGGTGCGAGCAGGTGCCGCGGTGGGTCGCTGAGTAGGAAAGCGTCCCGTCGTTGCACAGGGCCGTGGCCCCTCCACCCGGGGCCGGCGCGGGTGCTGCGGGTGCTGCCGGCGCGGGAGCGACGGGTGCTGGCGCCACGGGTGCAGGAACGACGGGTGCTGGCGCGACGGGTGCGGGAACGACAGCTTGCGCCGGCGCGGGATCTGCCGGCGTCGGGACCGCCGCCTGGGCCGGGGCAGGTTCAACGGCTGCTGGTGTTGAGGCAACGGGGGCAGGGGTTGCTGGGGCTTTCTCGTTTGTGGGTGCGGGCTGGTCCTTGCAGTCGCCCAGCACGTTTGCCATGGCGTCGTGTTCGGCCTGGGTGACCCACAGGTTGTAGGTGGCCTTGACGGAGATCTGCCGGGCCACGTAGTCGCAGCGGAAGCTCTTGTTGGGCGGCAACCATGTCGCTGCGTCCCCGTCACCCTTCTGGGTGTTGGTCGGACCGTCGGTGGCCTGCAGGTTCAGCGGGTCGTTTGCGAAGGCGGTGCGCTGTTCGAGTGTCAGCTGCTGGGCGCCTTTTTGCCAGGCATCGCTGAGGGCAACGATGTGGTCGATTTGAACGGCCGTGCTGGTGGTTGATCCGCGAACGAAGCTGATGCTCTTCGCGGTGTACGGGTCGGCGAGGGAACCGGATTGGACCTTGCAGTGGACGCTGTTCGTGAACGTGACCTGTGTTAGGTCGCGTTTGAGGGCGTCGTTACGGGTATCGCATCCGTTCCGGTCCACATCAGCCCATGCCTGGCCGAACTGGTCGCGGTCGTAGCCGGTCTTCGGTGCCCTGCCTTTGATGGGAAGGGTTGCCAGCAGGTCCAGTGCTTTGGTCGCGTAAGCGGGCTGTGAACGGGGTGCCGTGTAAGTGGCTGTCTTCGCGAGCTCGGTTGTGGTCTCAGGGTCCAGTGGCGCGCCCGTGTCCGATGGAGTTGGAGTGGGCGTGGCTGTGGGGCTCGCGCTGGTTGCGACGAGTTTCTGCGCTTCCGCAGCGGTTTGTGAGGCTTCGAGTGGTTCTTTCGGTTTCGGTGGCGTGATGGCTGCGCCGACGAACATGAGAACGAGAGCGGCTGCGAGAAGGAAGGCACCGGCCTTGCGGCCGCCGCGTAGCATCGCCCAGGAACGGCGGCCGGTGGCTACGACATACAGTCCTGTCGCCAGGCCAAAGAGCGCCAGCACAATCAAGCCGCCGCCGAAGCCGGATGAGAACGCCCCACTGACGGCGAAGACCAGGGCAAGGATGCCCACGATGATGGTGGACTTGGGCAGCCGCAATGAACCTGTTCCGGGCGGTATGTGGTTGGACAAAAGAAGGATCCCCATTTCGATATCGGATAGCGTCCATCGCTGCCCGCGCTGGATGCTGTGTCCGCATCCAATGGGGATCCTAGTATTTGAATTACAAGTTTGTTATTTGCGGCGCGACTATGACACGCCTGATCGCAGACCGAAAGTCACACGGGACTTCGGGTGATGCACCTCCAATCCCGAAACAGAGCGCTCAAACGTGTTCTGCAGCACTCGGCAGGATGTCCTGGTCTGAAGCTGCCGAGCCTTAGGAGATAGTTCCGCCGTGGCCGCCTGCGCACGGAAGTGGGACGCGCTGTCGGTGAAACTGTTCTCATGGCGCGCCAGCCGGGGCTGTGAGTTTGCTATTAACTTCAGATTTTGGGCCACTCTAATCCCTCATCATCATGGTGTGGCTTACGAGTGCCTGCGCGGTTGCCATTAGATTTGGCTCTCGAGGTACAGGCCTATTCCGGAGATGAGAGATGTTCGACGACCGCCGACAACGCGTGTTTGACTTCCTAAAGGATCGAAGCCCGACATTGGCGGGTATGTACCGAACGGCGGTGGACGTTCTGGCCGCGCCACCGGCGGACGCAGGCGAGAACGCCCGGATCTCTGTCATCTGCCACTGCATGCGCGAGTTGATGAATGGTCTACCTTCAGTTTTATCGGAGGATTTGATCCCCCGGCCCAATCCTTCATCGCAAGCTCTCCTGCAGAAGCTTCCCTTGTTGTTGTCGCAGGAATCTGGAATCAATTTGGAATTAGACCAAGACTTGGTGCCGGTACCAAAGGCGCTTGCCCACGCACTGTCTGATGTCATCAGTACCGTCGCGAGGGAGCAGAGCAGAAATCGACAGAATGCTGCGGCTCTATTGACCGGCTCTCCGTCTGCAAGCCACCCAATCATTGAGCAGTGGGCCAGGGCTCATGAGTTTTTTCTTAGATGGACTCATCTCGACAGAAATGGCGGCCGGAGCGCGGCCCTTCCGCCGGACCAGGAGCTGGTAGGCCATCTTGTAGTCGTGGAGGACGTTATTGAGGTTCGGGCGGGCTTGTTCTTTGAAAACCTCCATGCCTTGGAAGATCTTCTCGGGGAAATTAATGAAGTGATTGACGGGCGGGGTGTGCTATCGGAGTTCCGGCAGCCAACCCCTGCCCAACTAAAAGAAGTTCTACGTCGAATCCCTACGTTTTCTCTGCGGCGAGCTTTCTTCGAGGGGCTCAATAACCCTCACTGGGTTGTGCCCCTGGCGAACGAGGGTATGTTCACCGACCCACCAGAGCAAGAAATAACAGGTGAGGGACTCGTCCGCGACCGCTATTGGCCGGAGATTGATTACCTGACACGGGTGGCGCCTGCTGTTCCATCTGATGTTGTAGATGTCTTGCTAAAGCTCAGTGGAAGCACTAACGCCTGGGTGTACGCGTCAGCATTTAGGATTGGGGCTTCCATCCGAGCTTCTGAAGCGGCGAGGCTTAAGCCTCTGATCATGGGGTGGAAGGACGCAGGAATTGGCTTGCGTTCGAATCCCCATGAAATGGTGGGCTTTGCGGCCAACCTGCTCAAAGGCGGTCAACGCAAGGCAGGGATCGCAGTAGCCAACCTCTTATTCCGCCCCCGAAGAGCTGAGGGGAGTCATAGACCGGAGGTTGCCCTTGATGAGTACTGGTACGAGGAGTGCCTGCCCACCATCTTCGAAGCTCTCGGCGACGATGCGCTCAAAATCGCAGTACCGTGGCTTGAGGAATACGAACATGCCGCAGGCCGGCTAACTGAAGACTTCGAGATGACGCACATCTCACGGCCGTCGATTCGTAGAAGCACGGATCGGTTGTCCTCCGTGGAACATGCGCTCGTTGACCAAATTCGCGACGCTGCAGTCACGGCCATGGATACAGACCCAAACGCAACGAAATTGATGCTGTCCAAGTCACCTATGCTCCTAACCCGCAGAATAACGCTGTACGCTGTCACGGAGGCACTAAAAATTGCTGCTGAGTCCGATAACGGCGTTGATCCAAACCATCTGGATACAGCGAGGGAGTTCCTCGCCGCCGACGAATTCAGGGACGACACCTGTCGAATCGAATTCGGTGAGTTAGCGCGGGAAGCGGCCAAGCATTCTCCTTCTGCACTTGCACCTCTTGTGGCCTTCATTGAGACGGGGCCGCAAATGAAATTTGAGGAAATACGCGCCCGGATAGCGGGTTTCTACACAGGCGAATCGCCCGAGCAAATTGAGGGTCGCATACAGGATCTCATCGCGACCTGGAAGCATCGTTGGCTCTCTGCAATTGGCCGTGATGCTCTCCCCATAGAGCTGTTGCCTCTACTGGTAGAACTTGATGATCAATGGGGCGCTATCGAATCCCCGCTAGCGGAGGCGGACAGCGCAACAGTTTGGAGTGGGCCCAACAGTCCCCTCTCACAAGACGAGATGTCAGTTATGGATGCGGAAGAGCTGGTGGCTCATTTGGCAACTTGGCATGCGTCCAATGCATCGGGTCCCGCACCCTCTCACGAGGGCCAGGGCAGTGAGCTGTCGGCGCTACTCACGATGGCCCCACGTTTACTAGATGGTGTTGGTGGATTGGCCGAGAGACTCCGGCCCACCTACGTTCGGGCGATTCTCCGAGGATGGGAAGCAGCCCTAAAAGCAGGCCTACAACTCGATTGGGTGTCAGTCGCCAACCTGATCGAGCAGGTGCTCACTCACGAAGACGCGTCCAAGTTTCCACAAGAAGGCAACGATTTTGATGACGATAGTGACTTCCGAGGCGCTAAGAAGTCTGCTGTGCGGCTTCTCGAGGAGCTCGTTAAGAAGAAGGAGGCGCCAGCCGTCCCAGAAGCTGCGCTTCAAAAGTTCGCTTCACTCCTGATGAGTGAAGCGGAGGATGCGACAGCTTGGGCTGAATACGAATCGTATGAGGGCGAGACGGACGCGCTAACGTTGTCCCTTAACTTCCGATGGCCGATTAGGGTTCACGGTCTGCTGAATCTGATAGCGCATGGCGAAGACGTTCCGTGGTTTCGAGGCGCCTTGACTGCTTTCGAGAAAACCCTTGCGGTGCACGATGTCCACGGCGCCTCGCGGGCTATTTTAGGTGAAGGGCTTGGACGTTTGCTCTTGGCAGCACCCGACTGGATCCAAACGAGATCTTCAGACTTGTTCGGAACCGCTGATGGACTGACACGCAACCAGCAAATCGCCTTAACAACAGCACTATCAGTCCATGGATATCACCAAAAGCTATACACCCTCCTAGAGCATTCCATGATCGGAGCCATACGAACACAAGTACCTCTGGCCGCTGGGTGGAAGTCGGGAACGGACCCTTTGCAGCGAGTGGGGGAGTGGGTCATCTCTGCCGTGATCCTCGGGCACCAAACCCTGGAAAATCCGGTAGCTGAAGCCTTTTTCACCCGCGTGACGCCCAAGTTGCGAGGACAGGCATTGGGGCGCATCGCTTGGTCGATGACAGACGTTGATTCTCTAGACGAAAGAATCAGGGATCGCCTGGCCGCAATTTGGGATTCACGGGTGGAACACGTCCGGGCCAATCCGGAAGACAGCTTGGAACTGAATGAGTTTCACTGGTTCGTTCGGAGCAACCAGTACGAGGCAATGTGGTGGCTACCTCGACTGAAGGAAGCCTTGGAATTGAGTCCGGAACTGGCAAAGGAACGCTTCATGATTAGTAAACAGATCGCGAGTTCAGCGAAACTTGATCCCCGTGGAGCCTTCGAGACAACAAAATTGCTCCTGGCCAAGAAGTCTCAAGCAGGTCTCCCAGTCTGGGATCTGTCACGCAACGCTGTCCCAATGGTCATTGCAAAGGCACGCCAGCTCGGAGACCCCGATCTTGAGCGCCAAGCAGTCCTGTTGATGAACGCGTTGGGCGAGGACGGCTACGCGGAACTTGAGAATGAAGTCATCAAGGTCATGACGGGTGAAATCACCCAAGATGACTTGGATGATCTGTAGAGGGACCGATTTCGGCGATGTTTGGATTTCCCAGACAAGTTACTGTCCGAACGGATCGACTTGATGTGTTGGTACGCCGACACGGAAGTCGTCAAAGGGAGAAGCAGAACGGCTCAATGCAGTCCGCGCTCATGAGAACGTTGTGGACTTTGTGGACTTCCTGGACTTCGTGGAGGAGCCCAAACCCAAATGGAAAGCTTCGCTCGACTGACGGAAAGCGTGGAAAACGACCTAATTTCAATGTCGGACCCGCGCAGTATGCTTCGCTTAGTTACCGCCACCAGCAAACGAGCGGGACCGTTTGTTATGCGGAGGTTGCGCTGCCGACGGGGGAGCGAGGCCCAAGGTTCGTTGGGAGGACTGTTCACGTGAGGGAGTGTCCATCTGTACGAGGGACTTCGCAGGGACGTTTTTGCCTAGCCATTTCACCCGGACCTTCAACTGTCATTGCGAAAGATGATTCCTTGAATTGAGCGCTCGGTGGCGTCTGCGCCGTCCTGAAGGGCTTGTGGCATGAGGTGCCCGTAGACCTGTTCGGTTGTTCGCACGGAGGCATGGCCAAGCCGGCGCGAGATTGAGAACAGGGGCATTGCTCCGTCTTGGATGAGCCAGGAGGCGTGGGTGTGTCGCAGGTCGTGGATTCGTGGTGACTTGGTTAGTCCGTTGCTCTGGGCGGTTTGGACGGCTGGGACCCAGTGATGTTGCCAGAACGGTTTGTGGGCGATGCGTGTGCTTTGGGTGGCGGTGAAAAGTAGATCATTGTCAGCCCTGCCGAGCATCAGGGGGTGAAGTAGGTTTGCGAGGGTCTTGTTGATCCCAATCGTGCGTTTGCCCGCCCCGGTCTTGGTGGGGCCTATGTAATAGCTTGACTGGGCATCGCGTCTCCATGCCTTGTTGATTCTCGCTGTCTGCACACGGGAGGCCAGATCGATATCGGCGACTTGGATGGCGGTTGCTTCGCCAAATCTGGTGCCTGTCATGACGAGGAACTGCACAAAAGTTTTGTAGCGCTCGTCCATGCCGTCGAGGAGCAATCGGAATTCTGCTGGGGTGAGGAAATTTGCCTCGTCTTCTGCGCGTTCAAGGGTGGGCAGCTGTATGCCGCGGCATGGGTTGCGGGGTATGTACTGGAGTAGTTCGGCGGTTTTCATGGCCGCTGATAACAGCCCGTGCATGTTGTGGACACTCTTTGGGGCGACGCCCTCTGCTGTGAGGCTCTTGATCCACTGCATAATGTCGCGGTAGCCAAAATCGTGGATTGCTATGGGGCCTATGGCGTTGCGGATGTGCAGATCGAGTATCCGCTGGTAAGTTGCAACCGTCCCGGGGGAGGGTCGAACCAGGAGATCGATGTGTTCCTGGACAACCTCTGCAACAGTAGGGGTTCCGGGCCGGGCCTTAAGTAACTCTGGGTCCGGAGGCCGGCCGTACTTTTGGAGATGCTCAGTCAGACGGTTGGCCTCAATCTCGGTCCGCACGGTCAGGCGGCGTTGGCGCCGCGTCCCGAGTTCACGCCAACGCACCGAGTATGCGATCGACCAATCCCAGCGGATGCGTGTGCTGATGCTGACCACGAGGACAGGCTACGCCCGGCTGTTCAGGCTTCCAAGGCTTCCGCAACCGAAGGAACGTCTTCACACCACTTGGTGTGGCGCTGGCCGATCCCGCGTGGCGAATCGAGGCAAGATCAGCGTGGCACCAGATGCCGGGAAATCTCGGCGGCAGACTCCCGCAGTTCGATGGTGCCTGCGGCGACACCAACGACAAGTTCGAAGCCCTTGTCTGTGGTGAAGTCGTGCCTGTAGCCGTTGACCCACAGCAGCAGCACCATGAGCGTCCACGCAGTCCGTTTGTTTCCGTCGATAAGTGGATGGAACCTGGCGACGGATTCAAGCAGCGCAGCGGCCTTCAAGGCAAGATCTGGATAAGCTTCCGCGCCCATGACGGTTGTGGCCGGCCTGGCCAGCGCCGAGGCCAGCAGGCCGACGTCGCGGATGTGGAAGCCGTACCTGTCAACGACTTGAAGGGCGTCTTCTATGTCCAGGTATGCTGTCACGCATCCTCAAGCCGGGTCAGCAGTTCAGCGTCGTGGCTCATGACGAAATCAAGGCCTTCGCTGATTTCACGTCGGCGGGTATGGCGCTGCAGGACCAGCTCTGCGCCTTGGAGCAGGAGCGCGGACTTGGAGGTGTGTTCCTCGGCGGCCAACCTTTCCAGCTTGCGGTCAAGCTCTTCAGGGACGCGCAGATTCATTGCCATGGCCCAATGGTACCAAAACGGTACCTCCTGGGAATGCCGTTGGGATTATCGCGTCAAGCGCGAGACGGCGGAAACCCGGCGCCACGCTTCCCAGGCCCGGTCACCCCTTTGCTTCAAGAGGAGCCGGCGGTGGGTGGAGGAGGCGTGATCGTGCATCAGATGCAACAATCACTACTTTACTTTACATAAGGTTCGTTATCGGCAGGCGCACGTGGAGCAAGGGCACCCACCTGCCGGCCGAGTTGAATTCTCATTGTCGTGAGCTTGCCCTAAGAGCGAACCCTTGAGGGTGGCACACAAAAGAGTGCCAAGGGGACTGGAACGCAGCCTTGTAGATGCGGCATCGAAGGTGTCCGGGCTATTCCTGCCCTGGGATGGGCGCCGGTTTCGTTCCCAGGAGTGTGTTCAGGCCCCAGCCGAGGATGGTGATGAAGATGATTGCTGCGGCCATGGAGACCAGCTGTGCGGGGTTCGTCAGTATGCCGAGGCTGACGATAAGGGTTGTTGCGCCAGCCGGTGGATGGGGCTTGCGGACCCACGTCAATACCAGGGTGGTCAAGGCCACCGAGAGGGCCCCGGCCAGGAGGTGTGGTGGGGTCAGGCCAGCGGCGGGAACCGATGGGTCGTCCTGCAACCCGAAGCCGTAGAGGCACGCGGTGCCGGCCAGAAGCCCGACTCCGTGCCCTATGAGTGCGTTGGATGGCCGGGAGGAATCCTCCTGCGGGGATTCGAAGAACAACATTACCGTTGGACCCAGGCTGGGGAACAGCCACGGGCTATGCAAAGCCAGCCCGACGGCGCCGCTGGCTGAGAGAACAACCAGTGACAGTATCGCTGCGTACAGGGCTGGACCTGGACGCCCGCCCGATTCTGTCAGCCGGGCGTGGATCGATTGCTTCGACATAAGGTCTCCTGCCGATCGTCAGAGTCCTGTTGGGTGCAGGCAAGGAACCGACCGTGTCCGGTATAGTTCCGGGGATGTAAGCCTCCATGGCCGCTAGCGATTGATGACCTGCACGAGGGTCCACGGCGATCAAGGACTTTATTTTGCTGCGATGAGGGCTTGCGGGGCTGCTTGTTTCATCCGTGTTTGCAGCCATTTGAGCTGGGTACTGGTTTGGCCGTCGCAGTCGTTGACGATACCGAGAAGTTCTTTGTCCCTTAGCCCTTGGGCTGCTTGCTTGATCATTGTCCAGGTGATATCGACCAGACTTGCGAGGAGGTAGAGGTCCTGCAGGTCCCGTAGGAGACCTACCGGGCCTGACCGGGAGTTCTGTAGACCGTCAGCGTGGAGCCTTTCGGGCTCGTCCTCATCGTCGACTTCCCCGTACCGTTCGATGATGGGTTGAAGCGCTTGTTGGTGTTGATCGCATTGGTCCGCGAGGGCCTGGCAGAGGAATTGAACGTCGGGTTCATGCCCGTGCCCTTCAGAGACCTGACGGAATGATTGGGCGAGGGTGCCTTCGGCTTTGTACAGCAGGCCGAGATAGACCGGGAGTTTCATGGCTGTTCCTCCTTAGTGGCTACTGCGGGCGCCGCGGCAGGGGCGATCCTTTCGGTGGATTGTGCTGCCGGTCCGCCGGCTGTGGGGAGCAGGTGTCTGCGTGCCTTTCCGCGTGTGGCGGGGCGGGAGGCTGTCGTGGTGGGTGCCGGTGACGGGCCGGTACCTTCGGCGATTTTCGTGACCCGGACTGCTGCGTTCTTCAGAACGGGTTGTTTGGAGACCGGGTCCCATTCGGTGAGGGTGAGTTCGTTCGCTGCCCGGGGACTGGTGCCTTGTGCACCGTCTTGGTCCCAGTACCCGTAGTGGAAGGGGGCGAAAATGGTGCCGTCGCGGATATCGCTGACCCGTACCGGTGCGGTGATGTGTCCTCGCCGGGATTCCACGCGCACGATGTTGCCTTCGGTCACCCCGTAGCTTTCGGCGTCCTTCACTGACATTTCGACCCATGCATCTCGTGCTGCGTGGTTGAGTTGGGGGGACCTGCCGGTCTTGGTGCGGGTGTGGAAGTGATAGACGGTGCGCCCGGTCGTGTATAAGAGGGGGAATTCCTCATCCGGTGTTTCATGGGCGGGATGGTAGGGGGCGGTTTTGAAAATGGCCCGTCCTGCCGGGTTCATTGCTTTGTAGGCTTCGGGGCCTACCGTTGCCCCGGTGAGCAGGTCGTGGCCGTAGGTTTCGCAATACTCGGGGTCTGTGGGGAACACGCCGTCATGGTAGAGGCGCACCGTACCGTCGGGGTGGTTCTCGTTGCATGGCCAGGGCACGCCGCTGCCGCCGCGGAGCTTGTCGTAGGTGAGGCCCGTGTAATCACAGGGTCGCCCGCGGGTGCATTCCTTCCACGCGTTGAATGCGTCCTCGGGTTGGTTCCAGTCCAGCAGGGGTGATCCGTCGAGTTGTTGGAAGCCCATCCGCGCGGAGTAGTCCAGGAAGGTGCGAAGGTCGCTGCGGGCTTCCCCGGGCGGTTCAACGGCCTTTTCAGACAGGTGGACGGTGCGGTTCACGTTGGTGAACGTGCCGGTTTTCTCTCCCCACGCCGCGGCGGGCAGGACGACGTCGGCGAACTGGGCCGTCTCTGTCAGGTACAGGTCCTGCACTACCAGGAACAGGGAGTCACTGGCCAGAATGTCGCGGATTCGGGGTAGTTGTGGCATCGACACGGCGGGGTTCGTGGCAGAGATCCAGAGGAATTCGATGGATCCCTGTTCGACGTATCGGAAGATCTGCATCGCATGGGTGGGCGGGGCCCAATGCGGGATGATCGCCGGGTCCACGTTCCACAGCTCCGCGAGTTCCTGGACGTGGTCAGGGTTTTCCCAGTTCCGGAAGCCGGACAAATCGCCGTCGGCACCGCATTCTCGGTTGTTCTGGGCTGTCGGTTGCCCGTTCATCTGCAGGATGCCGCATCCTGGTTTGCCGATCATGCCGCGGAGCAGGTGCAGGTTGTTGACTGCGCATGATGCCGCCGTCGCCTGGGACGACTGATAAAACCCTTGCAACACCGTTGAGAGAACCCGCTCCGAGGTTCCGAAGATTTCCGCGGCGCGACGCACATCCTCAGCTTCCACGCCGCAGGTGTCCGCCACCGCTTCCGGGGTCCACGGCTCGACCGTGGACCTCAGCTCATCAACATTCATCGTGTGGCGGTCAATGTAGTCCTGATCAATCCAGCCATTGACGAACAACTCGCGGACCAGGCCGTGCATCAGGGCCAGATTGGTCCCGGGCCGGACCGGCAAATGTACTTCTGCGTGCCGGGCAACCTCGGTCTCCCGCGGGTCAACGCACACGATCCTGGGCCGGTCCGGACCGGCGATCCGGTCCAGCACCCGCGACCAAAGAACCGTTTGGGTTTCGGCCATGTTGTGCCCGAACAAGAACATCGCATCGCACTCGTCAATATCCACGTAGCTGCCGGGCTGGCCATCGGAGCCAAACGACTCCTTCATCGCCGCTGCCGCCGTCGCCGTACACAGACGCGTGTTCCCGTCCATGTGCGGAGTGCCGATACCGGCCTTTCCCACGATCGCCTGGGCGTAATACTCCTCAAGGAACAACTGTCCACTGGTGTAAAACCCGTGCGACAACGGGCCCTTCGTGTCCAGAAGGCTCCGGCTTCGTGAGACGATGCGTTCCATGGCCGTGTCCCAGTCGGTCTCGACCAGTTCGCCGTTCTCCCGCACCAGAGGACGGGTCAGCCGGTCCTTGTTCTGCACTCCCTGCCAGCTCGCGAAAAGCCCTTTGGGTCCTAGCCGGCCGTGATTGACGATGTCCGCGGCGCGGCCGCGGACCCCGACCATCACCCCGTCCCTGACGCCGATGTCGATGCCGCACCCGTTGCTACACAGCACACACGCGGACTGGACCCATACCTGCACATCCGATTCCGCGACTCCCTGGGCCAGAACCTGGTCTACCCGCACCGGCCACCGCTCACCCCGGCCGAACGGCGTTCGGGTTCCCCAAATCTGGGCTATACGATCAACCATGACCATCCTCCATCGCACAAGGGCCCAAGCCACAGCGTTCCGGCTGCAAGGAGTGAGCCAACCCCGGGTGAGTGGTTGCCGCGGGCTACCACCACTGATGTCAAACTAGACCTACCCACACGGCTCCGTCCATAACGTCACCAGAGGCAAATTCCGTTCCGCGACAGTGGCTCGGGGAAACTGGCTAATGAGGTGGTGCGAGCGTTTTGTCGGAAGTCACCGACGTGCCTGGGTCTCCGCTACCGAGACAGACCAGTCCTTTGCGGTCGCGGCCGTACTGGCGTCACCCTCGGCAACCTCCGCGGCACTTGGCTCGCCACGTACATCGGTGAAGGCAGGGTCATGAGGGCAGCCCTTGAGGACAGCTGTCGGCGGTAGGTCCAGGCTCCGCGAAGTTGTCTCCTCAAGGTGCGGAAACGACGAAGGTCCCTGAGCATGAACCATCTGATGCCGAGCGAGGCTGCCGACAACGGCTTTGGAGGAGTTAGACTCACAAGGACTCACAAGACTCACAAGGACTCACAGATGGCGATGATGAACCCGTTCCGCCCAACAGCCGGCGCCACTCCCCCTGAACTCATCGGACGTCAAGGAACGCTCGATGAATTTGAATATGGATTGCAGATTGGATCCGGGGCACCCGGGCTGTTGACCATCATCACCGGGGCGCGGGGCATCGGCAAGACTGCCTTGCTCAGCGTGGCCCAAGACAAGGCAACACAACAAGGGTGGGTTGTGGTTGCTGAAACCGCGACCTCCGGGTTCGTTGGCCGGATCGGCGAGACCATGCGGCTGCACTTGGACGAACTCGGATCCGGCCCGTCGGGGCGAAAGATCACGGCCCTTGGCGTGGCAGGTTTTACCCTCACCACCCAGTTGCCGCCGGAGCGTCAGGTTGATTGGAGGCGGCTGGGAAACCAACTGCTCAACCTTCTCGCGGAGAAAAAGACCGGGCTGCTGTTCACCGTTGACGAGATTCATTCCGCCGATCGCACAGAGCTGTCCCAGCTCGCTGCCGACGTCCAGCATTTCATCCGCGAGGGGCTTCCGATAGGACTGATCTTCGCCGGGCTGCCGGCCGCGGTCTCGGACTTGCTCAACGAGGGAGTGGCAACTTTCTTGCGCCGGGCTGAGCGCATCGACCTGCACGCCGCCACGATCACCGAAGTTGAACGCTCTTATGCCAGCACCTTCCATGACGCCGGCATCAGGGTCCCCGATGACCTGGTCCGGTACGCGGCGAAGGCGACCGGAGGGTACCCTTTCCTGATCCAGCTCATCGGCTACCAACTCTGGCGACAAGCCGAAATCAACAACAGGGCACTTGAAAAGACGAACGTCAGCCAAGCCATCGACGCCGCTACCCGCCGCCACGAGGCGACAGTCATCGAAGCAGCGCTCTCCACCGCATCAGACAAAGACAAAGACTTCCTCCGCGCCATGGCTGAAGACGAGGGCCCCGTCATCGCCGGCGACATAGGAAAACGACTCAACGCCAAGAGCAACGTCGTCGCCAACTACCGCGCCCGTCTCATCGCAGCGGGACTCATCGAAGCCCCCGCTTACGGCAAAGTCGACTTCGCCATCCCCGGCTTGCGCGAGTACCTGCGCAAAACAAGCATTCAGTAGCCAGCCCGCCACCCAAGCCCAAAGCACGGTCTAGCGGACGCCTATCTGCTCCGCCGCGGCATGCTTGTAGTCGGCAATTGGAGGCGTGTGGAAGGGGCTGCAGGACGCGACGGCTTTGTGACGAGGAGGTGTGTCCTTCTTCTGACAGGATGGCTGGATGAAGGAAGCCCAGATACCAGTAGTTAGCGCTGTGTGCATGACGGATAACAATTCCTCGCTGCGGATGAGGCGGTCGTGACAGCGGGTGAGCTTGCTAGGGATCGGGTGCTGGCCCAGAGGGGTTTGCCGGTTGCCGTACCGGGACGTGAGGTAACTGTTCCGGTGCCCTCGGAGCGGCTGCAGAATCTGGTGGAGTTAGCCCGTACAGTGTGCGGTCAGCCGGTGACCGCGATTAACATCATCACGGAAGACCTGCAGTACCAGGTGGCCAGCGCCGGGTTGGAACCTTATCTGTATAGCCGCGAGGATTCGATGTGCGCCGTTGGTTTCTTGGACGGGACCTCCACTGTGGTGGAGGATGCGTCGCTCGATCCCCGGTATAGCACTAATCCGTTTGTCGATGGACGCCGCGGTGCGTTCAGGTTCTACGCGCCCGTGCCGCTGGTCAGCCACGATGGGTTTGTCCTCGGTACCCTCTGCGCAGGAGCAAGAGAAACCGGCACGCTCAGCGACCGGTAACGCCAGGGTCTGGAGATCCTTGCAGCAGAAGTTGTTGAGGCCCTCGCGTTGGAGCACCGGGCGAAAGAACTTGCCAGCGCTGACCGAGGCGCAGCGGAGCAACACCCTGCTTGCCGAGTTCGCCGGCCGTATCAGCCACGACCTGCGCAACCCCCTAACCTCCATCCTCGGTTACGTTGAACTCAGCCAGACGGCAGCCCTGGAAACTCCTGATGTGGCGATAACCCGGTACCTGGATGTAGTGACCGGTTCCGGGCAGAGGATGCTAGACATGGTCGAAGACGTCCTCGCCTACGCCACCATCGGCGGAGATGTCCGGCCCGGCCGGCTCTCCCTCTGCGCCCTGGTTGACGACGTCGTCAAAGACCTTGACGCGAGCCTTGAGGCAAGCAGAGCTTCGGTGGACTGCGACGAACTAAGCTTCAACGCCGATCCCGTCCAAATGAGAGTGCTGCTCCAGAACCTGATACATAACGCGGTAGCGTATGCCCGGCCCGGCGTCCCCCCGGCCATCCGCGTCACAGGTGAACGGTCTGACGAGGGTGTAGTCCTGCGAGTGATTGACAACGGGAAAGGAATCCGTGAGCCGGATCGGAAGCGCGTTCTGGATCCCCTGGTCCGCCTGCACCGGAAAGGCGACCCGCCAGGAACCGGGCTAGGCTTGGCGACCTGTGCACGGGTGGTGGCCGCCGCCGGTGGCCGGCCGGAGATCGGTTCTGCGACCGGGCACGGGACGGGAATTACCATCTGCCTCGGCAGCGGCAGCTGACCCCGAACTCCTTCTGCCTCGCTGGCCCTTGCGTCAGTTAGCGAGGTCACTCCTAGCGAACTTCAAAAACGGGATGTAGCGTTTGGATAAGGAACTCCGGCCTACCGCTCTTGGCCGGAGTTCCGATGCCCGGACAAAGCAGTAAAACTCGTAGGCTGACGGAACGTCCGTTATGCGGCTCAGCGTCACGTCCCGGGGGAGTCGGGTGTGGGCAGTCCCGCATCGCCGAAAGAGGTTTACTGTGGCGTTAGGTGTCGGGGTTCTTGCGAAGGTACTCTCGGAGGCCGGGAATGGCGTAGTCAACTCTGCCGTGTCCGGTTGATTCAATGAGCCCTGCGTCGAGGAGGCGGTTCCTGTATTTCGCAACGAGGGTTGGTCGGGATCCTGTGCGCTCTATGATGTTGGCCGCCGTTGAAGGGCCGTCATCGATGGACATGGCATGGAGGAACTCCCGGTCCTTGGCCGAGGCGGCCGCCAAGGCTGCTTCAATGACGACGCGTTCGTTGCGTCGGATGCCGGCAGTTATGGCTCTGTCGACCGCATCGGCTGAGAGCTGTCCATTGTTCTTCTCGGCTTCTCGCCAGAGGAAGTAGCCGATGAGTTGGATCAGGAAGGGGTATCCGCCTGTGGCTGCTGCTGCCGCACGGACCAGTCCAGGTGCGATGTTGATGTCTGCAGCGGCGAACGTGTCGGTGTAGGACTTCTCGACGTCGAGGATGGCCGCGGCGTGCAGGTCGATTTTGTCGGCCCTGCGAAGGAATGTCGCAACACCTTCGTTGAGTAGGTCCGATACTGCTGAGGGCAGTCCCGCGAAGATCAACGCGATGGGCAGCCGGTCCTGGATGAAGTGTTGTACGTTGGCGGCCAGTTGGGCGAGCTCGGCGCGGTCTGCGGCGTGGATCTCATCAACCGTGATCAGCAGACCCGTTCCGCGTTCATCAAGGAGGGTGAGAAGGGCTTCTCCCAGTTCTCGCCAGTCGACCTGGCGTTCGGGCGTCAGCTGGGAGGTGACGCTGAAACCTGCGATTGACACCCCGGTGATCCGACGGCGGGATTCAGGGTTGTCGGCCAGTTCCTGGGTCAGCCGGCGCATCTTTTCCCCGATGCGACCCATGAACGTGCCGGTGGCAGTCTCAGCAATGACAGCCCACCCGTGTTCGCGTGCGACGTCGTGGGCCGCCCCCAGCATGACCGTCTTCCCGATACCCCGGGCGCCAGTGAAGATGGACAGCAAACCCGGCGCACCCGAACCTAGCTCCAGGCCATATTCGAACTCGTCAAGAAGCCCGGAACGGCCGATGACTTCCGGAGGGGTGGCCCCGGCGGTGGGCCTGAAGGGGTTCTCGGGCGTGGGCACTTAGCTCTCTCCAGGATCAGGTGAATCTAGGTGAATTTGGTGAATTCAGGCAAAGGGGTGAATTTGGTGAATACCCACATGCTAGCGCACCTACCGCCCCTGAACGGAACTAACAACGCGTTGGCTTGAGGGTTTGAAGCGGCAATCCGCCGAGAGTTTATCCGGTCATGTCCTGGCCGTCCTGCTCGTGCCGACGGGCTGCCCCTGACGAGGCGGCGCGGTCTGGTTGATGACGGGGGAATTGGCCTTTGCCGCACCAAAATCGCGGGCTCTTTTGTGCGGACATTTCCGTCAACACGACATAACATCGGTTATCGGTGCGCGCCCCGAAATGGACTGGGGGAGGAACCCGTCATCGAAACAGGAACCATCCTCAGCTACGCGACTGAATACATTGCGGCTACGGGAGCGGCGTTCATCCTGTTCTTGCCTGTCATCGTGTTGCTCGTCGTCCTGCTCATCGCCGGCGATGTACTGCGACTGTTGCTGCTGCCCTTCATCGCCCTATTCAACAACCTCCGACGGCGGCAGGAACCCAATCTGGATCCGTCCTGGCTCTGGACCGGCAACGCTAACCACCCCCGCTATTACCGGTTCCGCCCACACGCCACAGGTCCGCCTTCAGAACGGTATGCGACATCGGGACGCCTCCTCGGATGTGAGGCGTCGCTGCGGGGTTCTGGCGCCGACAGCCGCGGGCCGCCGGCTTGGCAGCCCGCGGCGTCAGATTCGGGTTTTAGTCGTCGGGGTGTTGGGTGAGCCAGCTGGGAAGCTGATCGTGTCAGTGGTGCCGTTTTCTGGGGTTCCGGACAGTGTGAACTCGCCGCCGCGAGCTCTGGCGATGGTGCAATTTGGCGAAACCGGATCGTCGCCGTTCCGGTGCAAGGCGTATGAGTGGTTTGAGGAGATTGGCCTGGCCTTTGATGCGGCAAAAGAATTTGCTTTCTGATCTCTGGTTATTTGCTTTCGGTTTCTACGGATTTGAGGTTCTTGTGTCAACGAATATGGCAGCGGACTTTGCTGGACGCGCTTAGCCTCGGAGCAAATTCAACCACCCAGGACGTACTCTACGTGTATAGGGAAATGACAGATCCAGGGACAATCAAAGTGCCCGATCGTCGCAAGGCGACTGGCATTTTCCGATGTCAGCACTGCGAAATCCACTGACACCGGACACGTTTCTCACCCAACCTGTCATCCCGATCTTGCCCTTTCGGTGACTGGAGAAGGTCTGAAGCCAGGCATGCTGCAATCACTTCGCCAATTTGCGGAAATGGCGATTTGAATGAGAAAAATCCGACAGATTCCTCTCATCCAACTTGTCAGTTCCCACGTCGACGCCGATATCTATATTGAAAACGGACAGCAGGATCTAGAAAAGCTCCACTTTCCCTAAGGGGAAGAGCATTCTCTGTTTAGACCGCCGCCAATGCTCCCGATCAACAATTTGATCAAGGCTTAGGCGTTGAGCCTAAATACTTCTATTTCGTCTCCTTCAAATATTAGCCGTCGCTCCTGTCCATCGGGCCGCATCCAGAAGAAGCGGGCGTCGTCCGCTATTCCGTTTACTGTCGCCAGCTCAGTAGGGCGGCCCGGTCGCCTGAGAGCGACACGATCACCGTTCTCTAGGTCAACCCAGTCTTCATAGGTGAGCGGTTCAAGTTGTCGCTTTGCCGATCTATGCATCAGGACCCTCTCCCGGCGGTTGGTGCTGTTGGCGAATGAGCCCGAACGGGACTGCTTGGTGGATTTGCACGGTGTATATACCAGGGCGGGTGCGCGTCACGAGGATTCCAACGGGCTGAGCAATGGCCGCGTCTTTGATGTTCTCCACTGCTCCATTGAGAGCATCGTCCA
Organism: Arthrobacter sp. LFS091; assembly: GCF_047977885.1. Taxonomy (NCBI): domain Bacteria; kingdom Bacillati; phylum Actinomycetota; class Actinomycetes; order Micrococcales; family Micrococcaceae; genus Arthrobacter; species Arthrobacter sp. LFS091. The sequence continues at coordinate 28,891 of NZ_JBFPFP010000012.1, read as the reverse complement.
GCTGGGATGAGTTCTGAACTTCTACCTCAACTCTGTCTAATGACGTATGAAGTGGGGCAAGAACTGTCATAGGTACTAACATCCTTCTCACACGAGAAAGTGGCACTCAACCGGGGTTGGATTTGTCCTTGGACTACAAGCTAGGCTCAGCTGCCCTTCCCGGGTTAATCGATGGGTCGCAATCAATGGCTTTCTACCGATCTGAAGTGGGGGAATTTCCGGATGGGATCTGGTCCGGCCGTCAAGACGCTGGGGAGTATCGCCAGATACTTGACTGACGTTCATATAGAGAACTGCCCTATCCGATGGAGAAAGAAACATACCCCCGCTATTAAGGGTGATGGATGCTCAGGTGTGGTGCCCTGTCTTGAAGATAGATATGAATGAGTTCCCGCATTCTAACGGCGCCGAAGCTTGCCCCATGTCCGGGATGCACAACGTGCACGGGCAGGGAGTTGAGGCGGATCATGCTGCTAATGTAATCCTCGATATTCGATTCGTGGAGTTCATCGAGCAAGATGTCGTCGTACAGGACATCACCGCTGAAGAGAACTCCGCTGGCTTCATCGAAGAGGCAAATGCTGCCTGGGGTGTGGCCGGGCAGATGAAGGACCCGAAACTGCCGATCCCCGAGGTCGATGAGGTCACCCTCCGTGAGAGGGTGAGTGATCGGGGCGGGCTTGATGGCGTAGCTGTCGGGATCGTACCCGTCGAATGGCAGCGCGGCGAGCAGGTATTCGTCGGCGTCTGGCCAGTCCAGTCCCAATTGTTTGGCAAGTACCGGGCCGCGAAGTGAACCGACGATTCCCTGGCCCATAGATTCTGCTGGGTGAGCGCGGCGGTCCTTGAATTCGTGGGCGGCCCCGGCATGGTCAAGGTGGGCGTGGCTTACTACGAGGATGGGGTTGTTGGCGAAGAGTTCAGGAAGGGCTTGCTGCAGAGATGCAACCCCGAGGCCTGCGTCTATGACAAGGTCGCGATCCCGGCCCCGGACGTGCCAGATGTTGGCTTGAAGGAGTTCATGGACGTGGGGTTCATCGATACGGGTGATCGTCTCCGATACGTGCTCGGTGCGATACCAGGCTTGGGCGACTTCCAGGTTCCAGCTCACAGGACCACCTGTTCGCCATTGGGATCGGTCACGAGGTTCTGTCGTTCGTGCAATACCCGGCGGGCCTGAGGGCCTTCAACAGCTGCGTAAATGCCACCGCCAAGAATAGCTCCGACAAAGATGGAGATGTTCATTCCGCCCAGCGCGTTGGTGATCGGTCCGGTGTAGAAGGTAGTGCTGAGGCAAAGAAAGGTACCGAAACTGCCAATAAGCAGCGCGCCACACCCGCCAAGGTTGAAACCGCCATGGAACCAGTATTTGCTGCGTGAGCTTGTGTCCTGCAGGGCTGGTCCGTCATATCGGTTCCGGCGCAGGAATGTATCCACTGCGTAGATTGCCATGGCCGGGGCCAAGAGGGCCAGCGTTGCTTCGAGCATCCCGGAAACCGCGTCGAGGAAGTTCACTACGAGCACCGCGTAAAGGGTGGTTCCGACGGCAACAACTGCATCGAAAATGACTGTTACCGATCGCTTCCACGGGACGCCGGTGGCGAGCAGCGCCAAGCCTGTGCTGTACGCGGTGAGGGCGTTGTTGGCGACGGAGCCTATGACGATGACGAGGAGGAACACCGAGTAGAACCAGGGAGGCAGAATTTGGGCCATCGCTACTTCCGGGGTGCTCATATCGATGACGGTGCCTGCCAGGACACCCAGGATCGCGATTCCCGAGGACGGAATAAATCCCCCCAAGGCCGTCCACAGCGCCGTGGCACGTGAACTTGTCGCTGCCGGCAAGTAACGCGAGTAATCAGCGCCGACCTGCCAGGACAACGGTCCCGAGGCGATAATGGCAAAACCCCCCGCAGCCACGACCCACAGCGGCACGCCCGAAAGTACACCGGCTTCAGGGACGTAGTTGAAGTTGGCGCGGCTCACGACGAAGAAAGCCAAAAGCGCCAAAGCGGCGAGCAGGGTCCAACTGAACCAGGGGCCAAGCTTGAGGATGGTGGCGTGGCCGAAGACGCCGATAGTGAAGGTGATAGCCGCCAGCACCACAACAATCAATATCTTGATCAGCACTGGTGCGTCTCCCATGAACTGCTCAACCAGCGCGAACCCGGCCATCGCGCCGACCGATAGGTTGATCGCCTCATAGAGCACTCCGACAAGCCACCCCACCACAAACTGGACAACCCTATTGCCATTAACACCGAAAAATGCCCGGGCGATGACTTCGCTGGGACTTCCGGACGCCGGTCCGCTGATGGACAGATAGCCCACCCCTAGCCAGGCGATGTTCCCGGCGAGAATCACCAGTATCGCCTGCCAAACATTAAGCCCCAGAAGGACCATGAGGCCTCCAAGGACAAAGTAGAGGTACGTGATGTTTGATCCGGCCCAGACAGCAAAGAGTGAGCGCGGTGACCCGCGGCGTTCGCCCTCTGGCACGTAGTCCGTTCCGTGGGTTTCGATCTGGCCTGCACGGTTGCCGGCCGCTACTGCTTGAATTTGTGCGGACATCCCTTGCTCCCTTGCAAGTCTTGTAAGAGTCAAAGGAACAGTAGCCAGCTATTGACCCATAGGTCAATAGCGATAGTATTCACGAAAGTACTATGAAGTACCCAATTGCAGGTGCCGGCTCTGACCGTGAAGAACCATAGTTAGATACCGGAAGGATGTGTGCAGCGGATGGCTCTGATGTCCACTTTTGCTTGCTTTAGGAAGTAAAAGTGCCCGGACGGACACCCAGCTCGCGCTCGGCTGTCGCGAAGAGCATTTCCTGTACCGCGGGGTAGTCAAGGGAGGACTCTGAGAGAGCTGTCCGGATGGCGGAGGCCGCCACTTGGCCGTCCAACAATGCCAGGATGCGAATAGCTGCCCGCGCTGGGGCGTCGACTTTGAATTCTCCCGCGTCAACGCCTACGGTTATTGCCGCTTCGAGCGTCTCGACGTCGCGCTCCATCTGGTTGATCACTGCCTGGCGCAGCATCGGCCGGTCGGCCGCCTGCCTCCATGCGTCCAACCAGAGGAGTCCCATCTCGTCCCTGGTCGAATCGGTGTAGGCGCGGAGGACCGTCAGAACCTGCGCCGTGCAGGTTGGTTGCTGTTCCATTGCGCGGTTCAATGTAATGCGCTCCGCCTCTGCGAGTTGCGTGAACGCCGCAGTGATCAGTGCGTCGACAGTGCTGAAGTAGTGCATGACGAGCCCGGACCTCACTCCAATGCGTTCGGCGACCCGCCGGGCTGTCACACGTCCCAGCCCCTCTTTCAGTCCCAAGGCGGCCGCGGCCTTGACGATCTCCCTCCTGCGGTCCTCCGGGTCCTTGCGACGGGCTATTGGGGCGGGTGCTGCCTGGCTCATGGGTCCACTCTATTGGCACTGCCGCGGTCCATCTTTGCTGCCGCCTGCAGAGTCAATGTTCCTCCTTGAGGACTCTCAAATGGATCCAGGATTCCACGTTCCGAACCTCAGGCAAGGCCCGGATCTGGTCGGCCGCACGGCGCACCGAGTTCCCGTCAGCACCGTGAACGGTGGCAATGACGTCGTGCTGGCCGATGCTTGAGGCCAGGAAGGTGCATCCCGGAATCCTTTCCGACGATTCCGTGAGACGTGTGGCCGGACCGGTAATCCTGAGGCCCAGACCCAACCTGACCACGCGCTCCTGGGATGCCGGGCGCAAACTGAGCCCTATCCTGACAATTCCCCTGGCGAGGATACGCATGACCCCTGTCCTTGCGGTTCCCGTGGACACCCCCGTCGTTGCCGCCATGGTCGTGTAGGTAGCCCTGGCGTCTTGGCGGAGAAGATCGATGAGGGCCAAGTCGAGCTTGTCAATAACCAGATTGGCGATTTCAGCGGGACGCATGATGTCGACGAGCAGTTCGGTGTAGATGCCGGATCACCGAGCCACACGTTCACCCCATGCTCCAATCAAACATTTGGTGGATTAAGGGGGATGAACACGACGTTGTTATCGACGCAGGTCTCGGTATAACGCCCCTGCGGCCACAATTACCCGAAATGTTTGACCAAAACCCACAACTCATCGTTACACACACGCATTTGGACCACATCGGCGGGGCACACGAATTTGAGGACATCGCCGTCCATGTCGCGGAAGCGACAACGCTAACGGCGCCAGGCCCAACTTCCCTGAGGACACGCGTCCTCTCGACATTCTCGGGATCGAAGTCCGTCCCGAGGAAGATGCCTCGATGCTACGGAAACTCCCCAACCCTATCTACGACATCGACAGCTACTCAGTCGAACCAGCCTTACCGACCAAATTGTTGCAAGATGGCGACATCCTGAACACTTTGCAGTTCCCCTTGGAAATTATGGCCACCCCAGGCCACTCGCCCGGCAGCATCTGCCTCTATGACCCAACCCGCAAATGGCTCTTTACCGGCGATACCGTTTACGAAGGAGCACTGCTAGATACCATCAGAGGCGCCAGTCGCTCGGATTACAGGGCAACGATGGAGCGGCTGTTACAACTGGAAGTCGAAACGGTATTTCCAGGGCATGGACCGGAGATGAGCCCGGATTCACTAAGGTCTATCGCGGAACAATACCTGGAGAGAACCTAAGCCGAGCACTACCCCGCTTCCGAAGCATTTGCAAAATGGGCTGTCCGCGGGCACGCTCCCGGTGCGCGGTGCTCTACTGCGGACGTTCCAGCTGTCGATTCACCGTAGAGCGGAGCTCGCCTCCGGGGACTCCCAGTGACCACTCCGCGACGTCAGTGACAAAGCGGGTAAAGGCTTCGTAGTCGAAGGCGCCTAGGTTGTTGGCATAAGCACCAACTCCGTCGATAGCGACAAGGATGCGGATGCTCGCACCGAAGGGATCATCCACTATGAAATTCCCAACGGCGGCCCCCTCTTCGATGAGCGTTGTAAGCCGCATTCGGTCCAGGTATTCCTGAGCCTGCAGGGCCTCGGCCAAAGCGGGGCTGAATCGGCAGAGGTGGCGAGCGTTCAGCCACAGGCGTGAGAGCTCGAAGGCTTGATTGCTTTCGATACGCGATATTAAGTGCGCCATGCGGGAGAGCGGGTCTCCCCGCTCGGGAAAAAGTTCCTCCCGCTCTACTGACACGGCTTCGACGAAGGCGGCGATTACCAAGTCTTCTGCGACGGGGTAGTAATGGCTGATCAGGCCGGGTCGTACGCCCAGCCGGGCGGCTACTGCACGCAAAGTGATCCCTTCGAGGCCCTCGTATAAGGCAATGGAGGCGGCCTCGTGGACGATCTCCGCGCGGCGTACTTCTGGAAGCTTTCGAGTGCGCTGGGCCGAGGAGCTTGACATCATGGGATTCAGTCTATTGGATAAGTGACCAATATCGCATTGGTCAAACGACCAACAGCGCTGATGATTGCGGCCGCATCGTCGTGTCACAACTTCTTGAGAGGAACAGCATGTCCCAGCCCATTAGGACTGATTTAGTCAGTCACCACGATGCATTGAACCGGCCGGAGACTCGGGGCATTGAACTTATTGGCTCAGCTGAACGCCGCGGACGGGCCCGAGACCTCTTCTCGGTCTGGGCAGCGCCGAACGTCAGTCTCCTGAGCTTCACCATGGGTGCGACCATGATCCTGCTTGGAATGGAGCTTTGGCAGGCCTTCCTGGTCATTGTTGCCAGCGGCATTCCATGGATCCTCACGGGCCTGGTGGCCATCAGCGGCCCAGCAGCAGGGACTTCCGGTTCGGTTATCACCCGAGCGATCTATGGGATCCGTGGAAACAGGGTTGTTGTCGCGTTTTGCGGCTGGTTTCTCTCTTCCGTCTTCCTGGCGCTCAATTGGCTTGCATCGTCATTCATGGGCGCAGAACTCCTGACACAGCTTGGCTTCACGGATCCAGTCCTGGGACCGGTGCTCGTCACTATCATCGTGGCTGCAGTTACCGTCCTGGTGGCGGTTTTCGGCCATGGCCTGATCATCCGCAGCTACGCCGTGGTCTCCGTAATTCTGCTTGTGATTTTCCTCCTGGCAACTGCTTTCATTCTGCCTCACGCCGACTGGAGCTACACCCCATCCGAGCCACTGCAGGGCATCCCGCTGTGGGCAGCGATAAGCATTGGCTTCACTATCCTTGCTTCCACTCCCCTTTCGTTTTCCAACAGCCCTGACATGGCACGCTATTTGCCGCGCTCGACCAAGCCATCCCACATCATCGCGGCAACCGCGCTGGGCGGAATTCTCCCGGCCACGTTCTTTACAGCGGTCGGTGCCCTGCTGGCCACTGGCGTGGACGCGGCAGCGATGGATCTGGGTATCGAGTCGGCGCTCCTGGCCCTGCTGCCGTCCTGGCTCGGACCGATTTTCGTGGTGGGCGTCATTATTAACACCATCGCGCTCAATGGCATGACCACCTACACAGCGAGCATGGCATTTCAGTCGATTGGAATCCCCATCCGACGCATCCCGGCAGCGGTGGTCGTGGGTGTAATTGGCACCGCTCTAACCATTTACCTGGTGATGTCAACGAGCCTGCTGGAAGCCGTTAACCTGATGCTGCAGTTATTGGTCCTGATTTCCGGGCCTACCATGGCCATCTTTGCCACTGATGTCATCCTCCGCCGTAACCGCTACGCCGGACATGAACTGTTTGACCAACGAGCAGGGGCGCCGTTCTGGTACACGGGCGGCTGGAATCTTCCTGGCATATTTGCCGTCGTTCTCGGAGGCACCGCAGCTTCATTGTTTGTGACTAGCAGCCTCTACACCGGTCCTTTGGCGACGGCCATGGGCAACGTTGACCTTTCGGTGCCGGTTTCCTTGGTTGTCACCTCGGTGACATATGTCCTGGGCACGCGCTCGGCGTTCGCTAGCCGGTGCACAGAAGGTGCCGTCCAGAAAGGGGTGGCCGCGTGACCAATGCCGTTGCCGTCGCAGCCACTGGACCGCACCCGGCCCGCTACCCGGGGGCGCAGGCAGGCCAACCAACACTGGACACCTGGCAGGAGGCTCCCAACAACAGGTGGGCGTTCTCCCATCTGGGCGAAATCCTCCCTACGGCGACGATCGCCCGCAGCCATCCGGCATCGCCCGAATCTCCAACCGTCCGACTCAACCACCTGGCGTCCGTGATGCCCGATCTGCAGCAGCGCCTTGAAGAGTCCTACACCGATGCTCTCCTTGTCCTGCAACGCGGGAAGGTAATCGCCGAGTACTACCGTCCTGGCTTCGGTCCTGACGACCGGCATTTGCTGATGAGCGTGTCCAAATCCTTGTGTGGCCTGCTTGTTGGAGCGCTTATTGATGCGGGCAGCATAAAACCTTCAGCCAAGGTTGTGGACTATGTTCCCGAACTTTCCACTTCCGTCTTCGACGGCCCAACTGTCCAGGATGTGCTGGACATGTCCATCAGCATCATCTACAACGAAGACTACGAAGATCCAGCCTCCGAAGTTCAGGCGCACGACCGCTCCTCCGGGTGGCGCGGTTCGCGTGCAGAGGATCCGGATGACACATACGCGTTTTTGACCACGCTTACGGGCGGCGGTGAGCTGGGCAAGTTCCAGTACTGTTCAGCGAACACTGACGTCCTTGCCTGGATCATCGAACGGGTATCGGGGCTTCGTTACTCCGAAGCGCTATCGAAGTACCTCTGGTCCAAGATCGATGCCGATCATGATGCCACTATCACCGTCGATTCCTCGGGCTTCGGCTTCGCAAACGGCGGGATTTCATGTACGGCACGCGACCTGGCCCGTGTGGGCCAGTTGTTGCTGGAGGACGGCGAAGGGCCAGGCGGCAAGGTCGTTTCGAAGCACTGGATCGAGGCGATCTTTGCAGGCGGAGACCGGAACGCGATGGTCGGAGCCTCTTTTATTGCTACCCATCCGCACGGTTCGTATACCAGACAGTGGTGGTGCACAGGGCACGAGCGCGGCATCGTGACCGGTATCGGAATCCATGGGCAGTACCTCTGGGTTGATCCGAGTGCCGACTCTGTCACTGTGAAGTTGTCCAGCTGGCCAGAGCCTGACAACGACCAACGCCATGAGCGGGACAACAAACTGCTGCTGGACGTGGGGTACGCCCTAGACGAGGCGGGGAACGAGCAAACGAACAGCAAGGAACACACCGCGTGAGCACGCAGCTATACATCAACGCCCGCATCTTCAGCTCCGACACCCGGCGGTGGGCGGAGGCCCTGCTTGTCCAGGGCGAACGGATCCTTTACGTGGGGGACGCTTTCACTGCACAGCGGCTGCGCCCAAATGCCGAAATCATTGACCTTGAGAACCGGCTCGTAGTGCCCGGTTTCGTCGACGGTCACGCACACGTGATCGGCACCGGCAAAGCCCTGGGGCAAGTCAGTCTCGGGGGTGCAGGAACCGTCGATCAAATCCAGCAACGAGTCAAGGCACGGGACATCGAACAGCCGGAGTCCGCCAGAATCTTGGTGTTTCGCTGAATTCGAACGCTCACTCATCAGGGAACGCCAGCGGGAAGGTATCGCCTGGCCAAGTAGCGCGGCGCCTACAAAGGACGTAAAAAGACCCTCACACCAGAACGGGCCGCCGAACTGTTCCAGCGCGCCGTCAGCGGTGTACCGAAAGCCCTACTTGCGCGTAACTATGGAATCAGCAGGGAAACCGTCTACCAGAACCTGCGCCACGCCAAGCAGGAGTGACCCGCTCCCCTACCGGCCTCGGCCGTAGCTTTACGGAATCACGGTTATCGGCGTTCAAACCACGGGAGTGGAAGTAGCCCCGGGAACCGCCGCCTCGTGATCAGAGTCCAAGCGTTTTGTAGCTCAGCATTGCGATCGAAGATGCGGGTGGGTCGCTGTCTGGGATTATCTTTGGTCAGCATCTTGGACGCTTCGTCGCTGAAATGCAGTCAGTCGAGTAACGCTAGGCCGAATTCAGCGACGACGGTTCGCAGTTCGCTGAGGTAGCGCTCTGCTTGGGCCCGCGGCCGAGGCAACACCATCCCGTAAAAAATTGCTATCGAGCCAGCCACTCGTTTACGGGACTAGGCGACCCTGGCGCCGGATGCAAGCTGTACGGCGACGTCGACGATCATGTCTTCCTGGCCGCCGACGTAGCCGGCTTTGCCAATTTCTTCAAGGATTTGCCAGGCGGGGACGCCGTATCGTTCCGCGGCGCGTTCGGCGTGGATGAGGAAGGATGAGTAGACGCCGGCATAGCCCTGCATGATGGACGCGCGGTCCATGATGGGCATGCGGATGATGATGGGCTTGACCACATCTTCGGCTGCAGACATCACGCCGTGGACGTCTACCCCGGTGTGGATATCGAGCCGTTCGAAGGCTGCGGCGAGGACTTCCGTGGGTGAGTTTCCTGCGCCGGCACCGAGGGCGAGCAAAGTGCCGTCGATCTGTTTAGCTCCCGCGCGGGCGGCGTAGACGGAGTTTGCAACGCCGAAGCTGAGGTTCTGGTGGCCGTGGAAGCCTACCTGGGCGTCGTTTCCGAGTTCGGCGACAAGTGCCGAGACGCGGGCAGAGACATCTTCAAGGATCAGGGCTCCGGCCGAGTCCACGACGTAGACGCACTGGCAGCCTGCATCAGCCATGATCCGGGCCTGCTTCGCCAGGTTCTCCGGGGTAGTGCGGTGGGAGAGCATCAAGAAGCCCACGGTTTCCATGCCCAGCTTGCGGGCGTGCTGGAAGTGCTGTATAGAGACGTCAGCCTCGGTGCTGTGGGTTGCGATGCGAGCAACGGAAGCGCCGGCATCATGAGCGAGGTTAAGGTCGTGGATGGTGCCCAGGCCCGGGAGCATGAGCACCGCGATTTTAGCATTCCGGGCTTCATCAACGGCGGTGCGCACCAGGTCCAGCTCCGGTGTGAGGGAGAAACCGTAGTTGAAGGAAGAACCGCCCAGGCCGTCGCCGTGCGTAACCTCGATGATTTCGACTTTGGCGTCATCAAGGGCACGGACCACTGAACGGACGTGCTGCTCGGTGAATCTGTGGCTCATCGCGTGCGAGCCGTCCCGAAGGGTGGTGTCCGTCAGCCGGACGCTCAGGTTCTGGGTCACGGTCATGGTTATGCTCCTACAGGTGTTGAAGAAATGGTTGCGTCCATGCGCTCAGCCAGCAGGTCAGCTGTGCGGGTGGCCGCAGCAGTAATGATGTCCAGGTTGCCGGCGTATTCGGGCAGGTAGTCAGCGGCACCCTTGACCTGAACCCAGACACCCACCCTGCCGTTCCCGTTCCAGTCATCGCGCGCCGAGTCGAACTGCGGCTCAACACGAAGCGCGTAGCCGGGAACGTAGTCTTGGATTTCAGCGACTGCACTGTCAATGGCTGCACGGATCTTGTCCTGCAGCTCCCCAGGTTCGGCGGCTTCAGCCGGGATCGCGGCGTAGATGGTGTTGCGCATGATCATGGGCGGTTCGACCGGGTTGATGATGATGATGGCCTTGCCTTTCTTGGCGCCACCAACTTCCTGAAGTGCCTTGGCGGTGGTTTCGGTGAACTCGTCTACGTTTGCCCGAGTTCCGGGACCGGCCGACTTGGAGGCAATGGAGGCAACGATTTCTGCGTACTCGACGGGGACCACGGAGGACACGGCGGCAACGATCGGTGTGGTCGCCTGGCCCGCGCACGTGATCATGTTGACGTTCAGGACATCTTCGAGCGAGTCCAGGTTCACCATCGGGCACAGGTACGGTCCCACGGCGGCAGGGGTGAGATCGATCGCGTGAATTCCCGCGGCTTTGTATTTGGGGGCATTGGCTTCGTGGGCTTTGGCTGAGGTGCACTCGAAGACGAAGTCAGGAAGTTCGTCCCGGGCCAGCAGCCAGTCCACACCCTCTGCGGATGTGGTGATGCCCAGCCGATCGGCCCGGGCCAGCCCGTCTGAGGCCGGGTCGACGCCGATCATGTACTTGACCTCGAGGTTCTTGCTGCGGCGCATAATTTTGAACATCAGGTCGGTGCCAATGTTTCCCGAGCCGACAATGGCGGCTGTTTTCTTTGCCATAGGGGTCCTTAGTCTGTGAAGTGAATGGTCAGTGAGCCGAGTGGTCCGAAGTCCGCTACGGCCGTACTGCCCGCAGTGACGGGCTCAGCCTTGGTGAATGAGCCCGGGAGGATCAATTGACCGGCTTCAAGGGCAACGCCCTCGTCGGCAAGGACGTTGGCCAGCCAGGCAAGCGGAGCAACCGGGTTACCCATGACGTCCGCCCCGTTTCCGGAGCCGGTCACAACGCCGTCGATCACGAGCGAGCACAGAGTGTCAAGCAGCGCCGAGGGATCAAGGTCGAGCGGTTTTGCACCGACAGCGATCGCGCCGCAGGAGGCGTTGTCTGCCACGGTGTCCACCAGCTTGATATCCCAATCGGTGATGCGTGAATCGATAATCTCGATGGCCGGGTAGATGGCATCGATGGCAGCGGCAGCCTGCTCAACGGTAACGCCGGGGCCCTGTAGCTTTTCTTTGAGGACGAAACCGAATTCCGGTTCCACCTTGGGCTGAATAAAAGCGGATGCAGGAATGTTCGCGCCATCGCCATAGACCATGTCCTCGAAGAAGAATCCAAAGTCGGGCGAATCGACACCCAACTGTTTCTGCATGGCCAGGGAGGTCAGCCCAACCTTTCGGCCGGCCAGCACGCGTCCGCCTGCAGTGTGATGGTCCAACTGGACGGTTTGCACGTGATAGGCATCCGCCAGTGTCATTCCTTCCAGCCGGTTTCGCAGGGGGGCTATCGGGGTGAGGGATTCGGTCGCTTCCAGCAGGTCCTGCCCAAAGTGGGCCAGCTGCTCCCTTCTGGTCCGGACCGGATCGGTGGCAGGAGCGTTCGTATCGCTGAGGGGGGCGGATTGGTTTGTCATTAGCGCAGCACCGCTGTCGTAACGCCGAAGCCCGCGATGTATTCCTTAACGGGTTTGTAGAACTCGTAGGTGACCTCGTATTCGCCGCAGGCCCGCAGGGCTGAGTAGGCCGCTACCCAGGTGCGGACTTCGTGGGAGGAATGCCCTGCCACGCGGTTCATCTCATGCGGGTCATAGGCGTCGAAGCCGGAGACTTCGCCGGAACGGCAAACGTCAAGGAACGCACGGTCCCATTCGGGGTTCAGATCCATGATGTCGGCTTCACCACGGGCGAAGGCTTTCGCTGTGGCAATCGTGCGTTCCTGACGCGCCGCGCGGGCTTCCGGAGTGGGGTGACGGCCGTTGGTGAGGAGGTGGCGCTGTTCCGCGGTGGCGGTGGCGATCTGGGGAACAGGCGGGTCATGGGAAAGCCCACCCGAACCAATGAACAGGATTTTCTTATCGGAGTTTTTGAAGTACTCGCCGACCGCGGTGCCGAACTGGCGCACGCGGCGGACCTTGGAGAAAGGCGGCGCGACAGAGTTGATAAAGATCGGAATCAGGGGTTTAGCGGCAGCATCGCCGTCGTACAGGATCTCCATGGGTTGGACTGCGCCGTGGTCGACTTCCATCTGGCGGGAGATGGCCGTATCGACGTCCTGGTCGATAACGTATTGGGCGAGGTCTTCAGCGACCTCTGTGGGGACGACCAGTTTGCCTGAAAAGGAATCGTAGTCGCCCGTTCCGTGGGCTTCGTAGCCGATGCAGAACGGGGGCATTAGGTCGTAGAAAAATCCATTGTAGTGGTCGGGGCCGAAGTTAACAACGAGGTCAGGGTCGAAATCCTTTACGAAAGCGCGCGCTTGGTTGAAGGCTGATTCGACTTCTGCTTTGACGTCCGCTGGCGGGTTGGCGTATTCGAGCAGAGGGGTATGTGACATGCACACCAGGGCATGGGTCATGACGAAACTCCTTTGGATGCGTGTAGTCGTCCGAATTGATTAAGTCCCATTGCACTCCTGCGCTTAGTGGTTCGTCTGGCAAGCGTTCCGCAGGGCGGGACGGAAGATCACGAGTAGCTATTTGTTGCCCAGCGTGCGGTCTTTGATGGCGTAGGTGAATGTGGAGTGCAGAAGCTGCTTGCCATCAGCGTCACTGACCGACACTTCAGCTACGGCTACGGTGTTGCCGCCGCGCAGGATGCGGGCTGTGGCGATCGCGGGGGATGCCTTGGAATTAGACATGAAATTCATGTTCGACTGCACGGCAAGCGGGAACTGGCCGCTGCCGGCGTAGTTCTGCATGGCAAGCAAGGTACCGGTGATGTCCGCGGCGCCAAAGAGCGCTGCTGCGGAAAACATGCCTGAGACCTGGGCAAGTGAGTCTTGGAGTGGCATGGACATGCTGATGGTGGAATCTGTCACAGCGTGCGGCTCGATGCCCAACGTAGTGGCAATGTCATCGAATCCGCGCTTTGCAGTGAACTTGTCGACGAACGCGGTGAATTCCTCAAGGGAGGCGGGGTGAGCCATCTGGTCGCTCCTAAAAGTTGGGGAAGGGTTTGAAATCAGGCTAGCGACGCCAGCGGCCGTCCTGTGAGGGCGGGTGCCGGTAGACGGAACACAAATGCCCTTAGATGCCCGGGCCTGGTCGGTGGTGTCGTGGTGGGGCCGCATTCTAACCCGGTAGCGCGTCTGTAGCCCGATGACCACTAGGGCCGCGGACAGCAAACATCGGATGTGCCCGCCTCACCAAAGAAAAGCGGTGTCGGGTCCGGCGAGGAGGCATAGGGCCAAGGTGGCGATCGATCCGGCTGGACCGCCTGGCTGCGATGGAACCCACGGAGCCCCGTTTTTCCTTGACGTGTTCTGCAGCAATAAGGGTTGCCCCTGGCCCGCTCGCGGCCAACGGCAAGCACCTGGATGTTACGGGGGTGAACAGGGATGAGCACCAGAGGTGCGGAACAACTCGTCCCGGTGAAAATGTCGAGAAAGTTCCGATGATTGACAGTCCGGCCCGTTCCGATGTTCGGCACGCCGGGTAGATATGCCCTGCGGCAACGGTGTCCTATTGATCCAAGAACCTCGCCGCCCCTAATTGAACGAAGGGTCCCCGCATGACCACCACGGAGTCCTGTCCCTCGAACGCCAATCCCGCCATCGGCAAAATGGCTCGTCCGGGGACCATGACGACCAACATGGACGTCTCCACACTGATCGATGGAGAGGGCGGCTTGATTGACCGATCCATTTACTCGCACCCGGGCATTTACCAGCAGGAACTGCGTCGGGTTTTTGCCCGGACCTGGCTTTTCCTGGCGCACACGAGTCAGTTCAGCAAGCCCGGGGACTTTTTCACGACGTTTATGGGGGAAGACCCTGTCATCGTCACCATGGATAAGAGCCGGAATATCCGGGCATACTTGAACGCCTGCCGGCACCGTGGCGTGCGTCTTTGCCGCGCCGACGCGGGGGCAACGAAGATGTTTACCTGTTCGTACCACGGCTGGTCCTTTGACCTGGCCGGCGCCCTGCAGTCCGTGCCGAATGAAAAGGCCTACCCCGAAGACTTTGAACGGAAGGACTGGGGCCTCATCGAGGTTCCCAATCTGGCCTTCTACAAAGGATTGGTTTTCGGCAACTGGGACCCCAACGCAGAACCGCTGGAGGAGACCCTCGGAGACATGCGCTACTACATGGACGCGATGCTGGACCGTGATCCCGAGGGCACGGAAGTCATCGGCGGCGTCATGAAGTGGGAATTGGAAGGCAACTGGAAGCTCGCAGCGGAGCAGTTCGCCACCGACTGGTACCACGTCAACATGTCCCACGCATCCGCTCTTATGGTCATGTCCCCGACCGGCCGTGGTCCCAAGCCGGACATCGCGGAGACGCCCGGGCGCCAGTACCTCTCCCCAAACGGTCATGGTGCAGGCTTCCCCACGCATCCCAAATCACGCTTCGATGCCAAGGCAGTTCACGAGTACTACGACTATCCCGCCCTGCGTGAGCGGCTGGGAGACGCGTCCGTTGAAGGACCAATGACCACCGGCCATGCCACCGTTTTCCCGTCGTTTTCTTACCTTCCGGTCAATGGTTCCATCCGCGTCTGGCACCCCAAGGGCCCTAACAAAATAGAGGTATGGGCCTGGATCCTTGTGGATAAGTCCATGCCCGACGATGTCAAGGACGCCCAACGGCTCTACAACCTGCGAACCTTCGGACCGTCCGGGATTTTCGAAGCCGATGATGGCGAAAACTGGTCCGAGATCCAGGCCATCGCCGGCGGCTTCGTGACCAACAAGGTCCCCCTGAACTTCCAAATGGGCATTGGAAGCGAGTGCGAAGACGGAACCTACCCCGGCCAGACCAGCGAACTATACTCGGACGCGGCCGGCCGGGCGTTCTACCGCCACTGGGTCGCTTTGATGAACGAACCGGCATGGCACGAAAACACAACGCGGAACAACATTTCAGGAGATACCCAGTGAGCGATTCCATCAGCATCGGGGCCGTCGATGACATAGATGAGGGCGAAGCCAAGGTAATTCCCGCAGCCCAAAACGGCACGGAGGAGGACATCGCGGTCTTCCACGCCGAGGATGGCAACTTCTACGCCCTGAACGATAACTGCACCCATGAAACCGCTTCTCTTGCGGACGGGTGGATTGAGGGGACTGAGGTGGAATGCCCTGTCCATTCCGCTAAGTTTTGCCTCAAAACCGGGGCTGCGCTGTGCATGCCCGCAACAATCGCCGCTCGGACCCACCGAATCGAGGTCCACGGCGGAAATGTTCTGCTCTACCCGAACGTCAGCGCGGACGCCTGATGGCACAAGATATCGTGGGCGCCCCTGTGGAATCCGTGACCATTGTTGGAGGCGGCATGTCAGGCTTCACAGCGGCGAAGGAGCTTCGCGGGCGAGGGTTTGCCGGCAATCTGACCATTATCGACCCCGCCGGGCTTCCTTACGACCGCCCACCGTTGAGCAAGGACTACTTGCTGGGTTCCCGAGACGCTCAGGACATACAGCTGGCGCACGCGGACTGGTTTGCAGAGCACCAGGTGGACGTGGTTACAGGCCACGCTGCGGCCCTGAGGCCGGATGAGGCGACCGTGGTTCTGGAGGACGGGAGCGAGATCACCAGCAGCCGGGTTGTTCTTGCCACCGGAGGCGCTGCCAGGCGCTTGGGCATACCGGGCGGGGACTTGGAGACTCTGCTGGAACTAAGGACGCGCGAGGATGCCGACCGCCTGCGCTCAGTACTGAAGCCCGGGGCCCGACTGGCGATCATAGGGGCTGGCCTGATAGGCGCCGAAGTTGCGTCCTCCGCACTGCCGTTCGGTGTTGAAGTTGTCCTTATCGATCCCGTGGACCCGCCACTCGTCCCGGCGGTCGGCCATGAATTGGCACGACTGCTGCACGACATGCACCCGGAGCGCGGTGTAAGTGTCGTAACAGGGGTCCCTACCGCAATTACGCGGGACAGCGCCGGGCACCACGTGGCCATGGAGTCAGGCGAAAGGATCGATGCCGACGCGGTGCTGGTCGGCATCGGCATCATTCCCGAAACAGGGCTGGCCGAAGAAGCCGGGCTCGAGACGGACAATGGCGTCATTGTTGACGAGTCCCAGCGCACCGCCCATCCGAACGTTTACGCAGTCGGTGACAGTTCGCGTATCCGCCGCTCGGATGGCACGTTGCTTCGCCGTGCGGAGCATTGGGAGCACGCCCTCAACACGGGCGCCACGGCCGCTGCCGCGCTGCTGGGGCAGGACCTGCCCAAGCACGGCGCGAGCTGGTTTTGGTCCGACCGTCACGGCGTGCACATCGAGGGCGTCGGCAATATGACAGGCGAGGGCACCACAGTAGTGAGGGAAAAGGATGGAAAGCCCTCCGTGTTCTTCCGGCTCGATCCCGACGGCTATTTGGCCGGCTGCGCAGCCATCGACGGAGGCATGTCCGTTCGGGCCGCACGGCGCCTCATCGACCGCAGGATTCTCGTGGACCCCCAGAAATTAGCTGACCCTGCCGTCGACCTAAAAAAGCTCACGAAGTAGCAGCACCCGCTCCAATGCAGGAAGCGAGACAGGAACCATGACAGAACATGTTGTAGCCGCGGCTGCCGCCACGGCCGTAGACGAAATCCAGGGCAGGCTGGCCGATGCCGAGATTGCCTACCGCGTTCAACAGTTTTACTTCTACGAGGCTGAACTTCTCGACGACGGCCGGTTTGCGGACTGGCTGGAAATCTTCGATGAGGACCTTACATATTGGGCGCCATTGCGGACAAACCGGCTTCGCCGTCAGGCTGCCCTGTCCATTGGAGCCCGCGGGGAAGCCGCATATTTTGATGAAACCAAGGACTCCTTGGCCTGGCGCATCCGGCGATACGACTCCGGCATGGCCTGGGCCGAGGACCCGCCCTCCCGGACACGACACCTCGTGTCCAACGTGACCGTCCGTCACAGCGGACCGGACCAGCTCACCGTCCGTTCAGCGTTCCTGGTATACCGCAACCGGCTCCAGACGGAAACGGACATCTACGCCGGCGGCCGCACGGACGTCATCAGGGTCAAAGCAGACGGCAGCCTTCGCGTGGCCCAACGCGAATTACTCTTTGACGCCAACGTCCTCCAAGCGAAAAATCTCACCACATTCTTCTAACCAACCCATTCTGGGCAGCCCTTAGCTGGCTGCCCCACATGACAGTGAGGTAAACATGAGCGGAAATGCCTCCGCGGGATGGCTCAACGGTGACGTCGCCCTTATTACAGGCGGCGGATCCGGCATCGGCCGGGCCGTGGCCGAACGTTTTCTGGCCGAAGGCGCGTCTGTTGCCCTGTTCGGCCGGGATTATGACAAGCTGAAAGTCGTAGCTGAAGAATCAGGCGCCGGAGACAGGGTTCTCCCAGTAGCCGGCGACGTCCGAGATCCCGATTCACTTCATTTGGCGGTGCAGGAAACCGTCGATAATTTTGGCAAGCTTGACGTCCTGGTTCCTAACGCAGGCATCTGGGACTACAACAGATCCATTACGAGGCTCAGCGGCACAGAAGTGTCCGAGGCATTCGATGAACTGTTCGCCATCAACGTCAAAGGCTATCTTCTGACCGTCGAAGCGGCCTGGCGCGAACTGGTCAAGTCCCGCGGATCGATTGTGATGACCTTGTCTAACGCGTCCTTCCACTCAGCTGGTGGCGGTCCCATCTACACCGCGTCCAAGTTCGCCTGCCGTGGCTTGGTGACACAACTCGCATACGAGCTGGCGCCAAAAGTCAGGGTCAACGGCGTAGCTGTAGGGGGAATGAACACTGACCTCCGCGGGCCGGAGGCGATCGGCCTGAATGAGCGCTCCATCGCCGATTCTTTCGCCCGCTCAGAAGTCACCGGCAACAACCCCCTGATTCCGTTGCACGACGCATCGGTCGATCCCCGTGACTTCACCGGATCCTACGTCCTGCTGGGGTCACGCCTTAATTCCAGTAACATCACCGGCGCCATCATCCCGGCCGACGGTGGCATCGCCGTCAGGGGCTTCGGAGCCACGGCTGCAGGAGGAGACACCCTGTGACGAACGAAGTAGACATCAATCCAGTCACCGGCGTCCTCCGGCAGGCCCGCTATTTCCCTGGTCAGACTGCCCTGATATACGAAGATGAGAGCTTCGATTATGCGGCTTTGGCCGCCTCGATCGAAGAACAGGCCCGAGCCTTGGTCGGCCGCGGCGTCAGGCGCGGTGACCGCGTCGCATACCTCGGGCTGAACAGTAGTACCTTCTTGGTAACCATGATGGCGGCCTGGTGGGTGGGCGCCATTTTTGAGCCCTTCAACTTCCGTTTGGCACCGCGCGAAGTCGAACGTCTTATAGCCAAATCGACCCCGCGACTTCTCATCGTTGAGCCCGCACACCAAGAAGTCATCGACCGAGCAGACGGAATCGACCGCAGCGCCCTCGAACTTGTTCTTGTGGATAACGACGCCGCTGCCCCATTGCACGGGGAGGTCCCGAACAATTGGACTCCGCTGAGTGCCTTGTTGGCTTCTGGAGCGGCAGTGGAACCAGTCACCCCAGCCCCGGCGCATGAAGATGACCTTGCCATCCTTATGTTCACTTCAGGCACCACTGGTGAACCTAAAGGCGTCCAACTGACCTTCGGAAACATCTGGTGGAACTCGGTGAACGTAGACTCACTCGTCGACACTCGGAGGGGGGATGCCAATCTGGTGGTTGCGCCGCTGTTCCACATCGGCGCTCTGAATGCTCTGACCATTCGGCTGATGGTCCGCGGCGGACTAACGGTGGTCCGCCGGACCTTCGACCCGAGACGGACACTCAAAGACATCGAGGCGTACGGCATCTCACAGGCCTTCTTGGTGCCTGCCCAACTCTCGGCGATGCACCAGACGGACGAATTCGAGCTGCACGACATCTCCAGCCTGCGTGCACTGATATGCGCGGGCGCCCCTGTTCCGCCTGTTCTACTGAAACAGTACGAGTCAAAGGGCGTAGCTGTGCAGCAGGCTTGGGGCCTGACGGAAACATCCCCCTTCGCCACTTATCTGCCTGCCGAATTGACATACCGCAAGGCCGGTTCATGCGGTATCCCCATGCCATACTCCGATGTTCGTATCGTTGATCCCTTTTCCCTTCAGGACGTCAGTGACCCGGGTGAGACGGGAGAATTGTGGGTTCGGGGCCCCAACGTTACGCCCGGGTACTGGAACAACCCTGAAGCTACAGCGTCAGCCTTTCACCAGGGCTGGTTCCGCACGGGTGACATTGGATACGTCGACGAGGAAGGGTACTTCTTCATCGTCGACCGGCTTAAGGACATGATCATCACCGGCGGCGAGAACGTCTATCCCGCCGAGGTGGAGCGTGCCTTGATGGAATACCCCGGCGTCCTGGACGTGGCAGTCGTCGGAGTCGACGATTCCCAATGGGGCGAGTGTGTAGTTGCAGTGATGAGTTGCAAGGATGGCCTTGTGCCCACCGTAGAAGAAGTGCGGGAGTTCACCAGCAACTACCTCGCCCGCTACAAGCTCCCGAAGCGGCTGGTCCTCACCGGGTCCGTCCCCCGCAACGGCTCGGGCAAGCTGGACAGACACAGCATCAGGCAGCTCGTCAAGGACGAAGGGTAAACGGAAATGTCCACAGACGAAGTCGACATGCTGAAGTGGCCCGAGCCACTGCCGTCGTCCTGGCAGTGCGTCCGGACCGACGCGCCCGAGGGCCGTGAATCCACCTACCAGGTGACAAAGTACAATAAGCTGGCGGGCGAGGTGCGCGTGGTCTTTACTGTCGCACATCCAATCGGGGCAGCATACCCTGCAGGAGCGCGGGACCGGCTCCTCATACCTGACGCAGAGACAAGCGCCGCAGCCCTTCAGCTGGTTTCCGAGCAAGTCATGGCGAGTGATCCCGCCTGCCGGCGCCTGGTCCTGGCGGTTAGGGCGGGGGATGTTCCCGGAATTGCCCGCGGTGAAAGGGCCGGCTTCCGGTACGTTCTGGACGTTGATCTTCCGGACGGTTCCGTATCGTTGCTCGCTGCCGAGCCGGACGCGGTCTTGGAAAGTTCCCGGCATCTGGACGATATTCCCACCTCGTAGACACGTCCCTGGTCAGTGGCCCTTAGGGGTACTACCCCGGTTGCTTGTGGCGCGGCTGGCGGGTGAGGCTCCTTTGAGTGCAGCGTGAGGCCCGGCCTGATTTTAGTGCTCGATGAAGTCCTGGTAGAACGCTGGATCTTCAACCCCGTTGGCAGAGAACGCGGCGATCGCGTTGCGCATGAAGGCGGCGGCGGTTTCTTTGGTCTCGTCAGGCAGGATCTCTGAGTAGACGTAGCGGGAGTGGTCATCGACAGCATGGTGAATAGACGTGAAACCCCGAAGCAGCCCCCGGTTCCTGCGGGCGCCTTCAACCAGATTCCGCGCTCGTTTGTTCGCATCCCCGGCTACTCTTCCCAGGCTGCGGTGGCCTCCACCGTACGGGGTCCTGCCCCGTTTCTTCACCTCAACGTGGATCACTTCACCGGGCCAGGCCGATCCATAGCGGCGGACTCGTTCCTGCCGGACCCTTGCCACGGTTGCAGGATCGTGAAGCGCAGCCGCGGGCAGTGGTAGCAGTGGAGGATGCGATGGACTGTGGAGATGTTCAAGTGCAGGTGGTATGCAATTTTTGCCGGCCCCAAGCGCCTGGGGGTTCGCAGCCCATCGACCGGTTGTTCTGTCCGTAGGGCACTGCAGTGTGAGCATCTCAACTGCCGGCTGGGCAGGTAATGCATCTCAGCAGCTCCGAGCTCGACGTTACGCTTGAACCACCGGGCCAAACATTGAGCGAGCTTCAACCGCCCGGCAGGGGCAAGGATCGCGTTGAAGTGGGACACGAGGGCCTCCTGGTATCTGTGTTTCTCTCGAGGCTCCACACAACACCCGGAGGTCCTCTCTTCACTATGTCAATTCCCACCCCGTGTCACCAACGTACCGGGACAGTACACCTAGGCGCCCCGGACCAAGCGGAGCTGGTGCTGACGCTGTGCATTTGCTGCGGCGACAGCACGGCCCGCGGCGTAGCAGACCTTCCGCAGTGCACTAGCCTGTGATTCCGGGGCAAACTTTCCGGCCGGTCCCGAAACCGACATCGCGGCCACGGGCCGGCCATCGGACCCCATGATGGGTGCTGCAATACAGTTGAGCCCTGTGAGAATTTCCTCGCGGTCGAACGCCAGATTAGCCTTCCTGATTGTGGCGAGTTCGGCCCGGAAGGCATCCGGATCAGTGATCGTCGCAGGAGTCCACGCTGCCATTTCCGACCCCAGGACCTGTTCTGTAGCGTCCGGGTTATGAGACAGCAGAACCTTCCCCACTGCTGTGCAATACGCGGGAGCCCGGCCGCCGATGCGTGAGGGACTCCGGACCTGAAGGTGACCATAGAGCTTGTTCAGATAGACCACGTCCGTGCCTACAAGCACCGCGAGGTGGACAGTTTGGCGACTCATCTCGTAAAGATCTGCCAAGTAGGGTGTCAGTGCATCCCGGATCCGGCCGTGGGCAGCGGTCTCATTGCTGGCTCCGAGAGCATGGATGAGTTTGCCGAGCCGGTAGGCGTTTCCGGCCCTCTCGACGGCACCGCTGCGCTGCAGCATGGCCAGCACCCGGAATGCTGTCGACTTGGACATGTCCGACCGGCGTGCAAGCTCACTGACACCGACGCCGGTTAGTGCATCATTCCCAAACACGCTCAATAGGGCCATGGCCTTATCTACGGCGGCACGATCATCACGAGCTGTGGCAGCAACACTGGATGCCATAGTTTCCTCCAACGCTGGGGCGGCCCGTCCCGGGAGCAGAACCCCTTGAATTGGGCCCGTCCCTCTATAGCCGGCAATTCCAGTGTGCAACTCCCCCCAGGGTATGTCAAACATGACTTTTCGTCATTTATAAGTGACAATAGTGATGTGGCTATCAATGATCTTGTTTCCCGCAACATCCGTCGCTTCCGTGCAGAGCGGAACCTCACCCTTGGGGATCTGGCCCGGAAGGCTTCCCTTTCGAAGCAGACGTTATCCAAGATCGAACAGGGCGAAGGAAACCCCACAGTAGGGACACTGGAGGCCATTGGCGAAGCGTTGGGTCTTAGCTTCCGTAAATTGGTGACCGAGTGGGGAACCAAGACAACTGTCTCCCGCGCCAGTGACGCCGCCTGGGTGCGGACCGCGTTGGGCGAAGAGAGAAGCCTCGACAGGATCTACGGAACCGGCTACGTCCACACGCAGGTCGTCACAGTTGAACGAAGCCATCGCGCAAAGCTTGTTCCGGCCCGAAGCCCGGGAACGCTGTTCCAGGTGTATGTCATCGAAGGGCGGTTGGAGACAGGGCCGGAGAACGAGATGCTGGTACTTAGCACGGGCGACTTCGGCCGGTTCCCTGGGGACGTGGACCACGGATTCCGGAGCCTGGGTGGTCGAGCTGTCTTTCACCTAACAACGACTGCCCCCGAGGTGCCACAATTTACAACCGCCCAGTAGGGCTATGAGTGTTTAGCAGCCCGGCCCTTCCCGTGTCGGCGCATATGCCACCTAATGACGTGTGGCCGCCTCCTCCGGGAGACGGCCACAGCTCATCAGAGGTTTTCTGCTTAGGGGGTTACACCGCGGGCGGCCAAATACTGCTTGATGATCGTGTTGAATTCTTCGGCACGTTCGACCTGTGACCAGTGCCCGCACCGGCTGAAGATGTGCGCGTCGGCGGTGGGGATGACATTCAGCAGCTCCCAGGTACGCGAAACAGGAATGACAACGTCCTGAACACCATGAATGAGCAGGACAGGAATCTCCAGCCTGGAGAGCACATCGAAGTCGAGCGGCAGCTCCTCTCGATCGCGGTCGCGTGCGGCAACCACCTCCGCCAAGCGGTCTGAGGCCGTGTCGTTCATGGCCGCTTGGTAGCGCAATGAGACGAGTTCATCGGTGACCAGAGACGTGTCCACAACGAACAATTCCAAGGTCTTGCGGATGCCGGTTTCCGAAAGGTCTGGCTTGGAGTGGCCAGCCAGAGCGCCCGTCAGCTTGGCGCCGCCGGTACCCATCGAGACGACGCCCAACAGGCGCTCGGGGAAATCGATGGCGAATTGAAGGGCCAGCCACCCACCCAGCGAGTTGCCCACGATCCACGCCTTTTCGATGCCGAGTGCATCAAGGACGCGGACGGCATGGCGCACCCATTCCCGGATGCCATACTGCGTTCCTTCAGCAACCACGGACTGGCCGTAGCCGATGGAGTCAATTGCGATGCACCGCCCTTGTTCCGCGAGCTGCGGAAGGTTGAGCCACCAGTTAGCAGCTGCCGTGACTCCGGTGCCGGACCCGTGAAGAAAAAGGATGGGAGTACCCTCGCCGAGTTCGTGATAGTGGGTAAGCTCGCCGTCAGCGGTCTCGAGCCATTTGTCCTCCAGTCCGAAAAATGCGTCAGTAGTGTAGCTCGGAACTTGCAGCTGTGTGGTCATAATTGAGGCTCCAAAAATGGTCGTCCCGGCGTTCGGGAATGGTGGGGGCAGAACCCTGCATGGGCGTCATTATCAAGCTAGGCCAATCCGCGCGGGGCTGGGAGTCGGCGTTCCGCCATGCGGCACGTCACCTTACGTGCTCAGCAAGTCCGTACCTAACCTATCTGATGGTTTTCCTGTTCCAGTTATTGCTGGGAACGTCCAAGATGGATACGTGGAGGATCGGGTAGTGGGCCCAAAAAGCTTTGGCATCGAACCTTAATTGCTTCGGGGTCGCCCCGGCTACGGCCGCTGAATCTATGCACCAGTAATTGGCCCACCGAAGCGCTCAATGGCTTGCTCCAAAACCTCCGGGGCTCCGTCGTCGGCCTACGAAGCCTTGCCAACTACATCGCTTATCGCTACTCGAGACCGTCGGATTCATACGACAACTACACCCTCAAATGTGATGAGCCAGTTAATTAATTGGGGAACCCGACGGGAACCAGTGTCAGGGCATGACTCAGTGGGGCCATCTGATGCTTCCTGTCGCTTTCGCGAGTTCAACGGCGCCGAGGCGGCAGAGCTCGGGTATACGCCTGCGGCCATGTACTTACTAAAGCCTCCCCTGTTGCGTTGCTATCCCGTCGCCACGAGCACCACCACGGTGCCGTCCCCTTTTAACACGGCCAGATTCTGGGCATTGATGGAAATGACACGTTCCGATTCGCCAAATGGTCAATTGTTTCTGTTCTTGTCAGTCAAACGTCCGAAGACGTCGTGCGTTCCCTCAGTCAATGTAGTCCATGGCGGGGATCACATTCGAGGGTCTTGCCCCTCGTCTCACCAGGTATTCGTGTGAGCACCTCCCAGCCGACGACAGAGAGGATTTAGCAAATGACCAAACATCACGACGTTGTGGTGATCGGAGCCGGATTTTCAGGACTATACAGTGTCCACAAATTGCGCGATGAGTTGGGGCTGGACGTTCAGGGGTTCGAAGCTGCCGGCGGCGTCGGAGGCACCTGGTGGTGGAACCGGTACCCGGGAGCACGCTGTGATTTCGAGTCCGTGCATTATTCTTATTCGTTCTCTGAAGAGCTGCAGCGTGAGTGGAAGTGGACGGAGAAGTTCGCGTCCCAGCCCGAAATCCTCGCGTACCTAGAATGGGTAGCGGACAAGCTAGACGTCCGCCGTAGCTTCCGCTTTGGAACCCGGATCACATCAACAATCTGGGACGAGGATAATTCGCGTTGGCAAGTCGCGGCCGAAGACGGCTCCACATGCACCGCACGGTTCGTCATTTCGGGCGTCGGTGGGCTTTCAGTGCCCAAAGAGCCCGAGTTTGCAGGCGCGGACAGCTTCGAGGGTGAACTGTACTTCACGAGCAGCTGGCCTCATCATGAGGTCAACTTGGCAGGCAAGCGCGTTGCGGTTGTGGGTACAGGCTCGACTGGCATCCAAGTCATTCAGGAAGTCGCACGCCAGGCCGCGCACCTGACAGTCTTCCAGAGGACGGCCAATTTCGCTGCCCCCCTTGGCAACGAAAAACTTGAACCGGAGCGGCAGGAATGGAACGCAAAAAATCACGCAGAGCTCCGCGCAGGTTCGCGGCAGAGCCTTCTGGGCGTTCCTTACGAACCGGCCCGTCAATCGGCCCTCGAGGTATCCGAGGAAGAACGCAAAGCCGTCTATGACAAGAACTGGGCTGAAGGCGGATTCCGCATGCTTGCCTCAACATTCACCGATCTGTATTTCGATGAACGTGCCAACGACACCATTGCCGACTACATCCGGGGTCGCATACGGGAGAGGGTCAACGACCCGGCCACGGCGGAACTGCTGTGCCCGGATGACCACCCGTACGCTACGAAACGGCCCCCTTTTGAAACGGGCTATTACGAAGCCTTTAATCTCCCGCACGTGGATCTTGTCGATTTGCGTTCGGCGCCCATTGAGGAAATCACGCCCAAAGGGATCGCTACCACTGCTGCCCACTACGAGTTTGATCTGATCATCCTCGCCACCGGATTTGACGTATTTACGCGCCCCCAGCTGAACCTCGGATTGATCGGGCGGGAAGGGATTCGCCTTGAGGATAAGTGGGGGGGAAGTCCCGCCACCTATCTCGGTATTAGCACAGCTGGCTTCCCAAACCTCTTCATGATTAACGGACCCCAAAGCGCCGCAGCGCAGTACAACAGCCCTCTGGCGATCGAGGATCATGTCGATTTTGCTACCAAGGCTATATCCCACACTCTAAAATCCGGGGCGAAGACCATCGAGGCATCCGCGGAAGCAGAGCAGACCTGGGATGCGCTGGTTACAGGGATGCTCAACATGACACTTGTGCCTAAGGCGACCAACTCGTGGTTCAACGGCGACAATATTCCAGGTAAGGCACGGGCGGCCTACTACTTTGCGGGCGGGACACCGATGTATCGGGCGATCCTCAATCAGGTCCAGGACCGGACATTCGCCGGTTTCGCATTAGACGGTGGCGCACCGTTGAGGATCCCTCCGCTCGTTCGCCTGCACCCGTCGGCTGTGGCGGTTCTGGCTGGCATGTTGAACCAGGGGGTAAAACCGCTCGAAAATTGCACGCCGGAAGAGATGCGTGCATTGGTCGGTGCTATGACGAAAATGCAGGTTCCCGGCCCTGACCTCCAAGTCATTGAAGTAGAGGATCCGAATGCGCGGATCTATATTCCTGATGGCGATGGTCCGTTCCCTGTGGTGGTGTTTTACCACGGTGGGGGGTGGGTGGCTGGGTCTGTTGAAGTCGCGGACGCTCCTTGTCGACAGCTGGCCGACAAGCTTGGGGCCATCGTCGTCTCTGCTGCGTACCGTCTAGCTCCCGAGCACCCGTTCCCTGCCGCTACTGACGACACGTTCGCGGCACTGCAATGGACTGTCGAAAATATCGGTGCGTTCCGGGGCAATCCGGAACGGATCATGGTCATGGGCGAAAGCGCCGGCGCTACCCTCGCCGCCGTTGCCGCACTCCGTGCACGGGACGCTGGCATCGACCTGCTTGGCCAGGTGCTCGTCAACCCTGCCATTGACCCCGAGGCACAGACCGCTTCCAAGAATGAGTTCTTCGATGGGCCGTTCCTCACAGTTGCTGCGGGTGATGCCATATGGGCGGCCTATCTTTCGGGGGCCGAAATAACGGCCTATGCGGCCCCAGGGCGCGCAGAATCATTCGCAGGACTTGCTCCGGCGATCATTATCACCGTCGAATGTGACCCCACGCGCGACGAGGCGGAAGACTACGGGCGCGCTATGGAAGCTTCCGGCGTACCGGTTGTGACGCACCGTATTCCAGGGCAGATGCACGCAGTTTTCCCACTTACGGCGGTCATCCCGCAGGCAACCGAGATGCAGGACATCGTTGCGAAGTTCCTATCTGACCAGCTTCTGGAGCGCGGTCTCATAACCGCCAACGTCGTCGCCCATTAGACGTTTTCAGCCGACTGGCGTGCCGTAATCGCCGATGTCATTGGGACGCAATTGGGTATCCAACCCACTCGAAAACAAGAGGTCTCGGCCTTCTAAAGACAATTACACAAAGTAGGACCATAACTAGTTCGTATTGATAAGGAGAGAAACATGAGCGGGTTGGAGAACCTGACTGGTCGGGTCGCAGTAGTAACGGGCGGTGCTTCGGGGATCGGCAAGGGCGTGGCCCGACGACTTGTCGCTGCTGGTTGCCAGGTGGTGATCGCTGGCCCCGATGAAGGGCCGCTAGTTGAATCGGCAGAAGAAATCGGAGCATTCTGGTTCCGTGCCGATGTGACTGACGAAGCTTCCATTCGCGCTCTTGCGGATTATGTCATAGACACCTGTGGGCGGGTGGACATCCTGATTAACAATGCGGGGGTCGGGCCAATGGCTCCTATCGATGAGTTGACTATTGAAGACTTCCGGTGGGTGTTGGAGGTTAACCTCTTCGGCGTAATTTTAGGAACCAAAATTTTCCTTCCTTTACTGAAGGCAAACTTGGATGGCGGTCACCTAGTCAACGTGTCGTCTATGGCGGGGATCATTACGGGCCCTTGGATGGGTGCCTATGCGCCCTCCAAATTCGCCGTCTTGGCACTCACTGAAGTGCTGGCGGGCGAGCTGGCCGAAGAGGGGTCAGCCGTTGGAGCATCTGTACTGGTTCCCGCCCAAGTCAATACTGATATCAACAAGAACGCAGTAAATCGTCCCGGCAACAAAGACCCGGAGGCGGAAAGCAACAATGAAAAGCGCCTTCCTCCCCTCCGGCGGCTTGAACCCGAGGACGTCGGTGACATGGTGGTGGACGCCATTCGCAGTGGCTCGCTGTACATCGTTACCCATCCCGAAACCCTTCCTATGGTCCAGGCGAGACACCGGTCTATCGAGGCAGCCTTTTCATCCTTACCGAGCGTTCATGCTGTTTGATGTCCTGGTTTAGTTGACCAAGTACAACCCTGGCAAAGTAACCTCCGCGACGAAATAATGTCCGTCGGGCGTCGAAAGCGGCAAAAGACAGCTACTACCTAAAAGCCGTTCGAATTGGCAAACGTAAAGTCACCGGAAGACCAAGACGCATTCACCAGAACGACAGCAATGAACAAATTTGATTGTGCTCTCGGATCCCGACGCTTTTAGGTTGTCGTTTAACCGGGGATTTACTCGATCAAGCCCTCAACAGAGCTGAAGCCGCCCTAATGCCATACGGATGCCGGCAGTAGGCCGGACATTACATCAACAAGCTCGCCATGAATCCGTCCGCTTTCGAGCAACGTACGGTCGAAGTTTAACAGAATCATATTGAAAAACTTTCAATATGAGTCCAATAATTCTTTCCGTGAAACAAAACTCAAATTCTACCTTGATCAATAAGCAGCGATGTAACCCTTCCCGTAAGAGCCTGCTTTTACCGGCGGCCGGGCAAGCATGGCTGAAACGTTCAGAGACAAAGGAGTCATCATGACAGTAGAAACCCAGGCCACCGCCGCCGCTTCAGGTGCCGGCGCCACCGCAAGGTTCCGCGAGAACAAGCACTTCGCCGCGGCCACCAGCCA
>NZ_JBFPFP010000011.1:0-94141 GCF_047977885.1 Arthrobacter sp. LFS091 | reverse complement strand
GTGGGGGAAACGCCCGGTCCCATTCCGAACCCGGAAGCTAAGACCCACAGCGCCGATGGTACTGCACCCGGGAGGGTGTGGGAGAGTAGGACACCGCCGGACAACCATTAAGGTCGAGACCCCCCAACCCACACGGGTCGGGGGGTCTCCCACATTTAACCACCAAACACCCCAGCGCCAGCCGCGAAGGTTGTCCGAGCCGGCACCAGGGGGTGAGGGTTAGCCGGAGAAGAACTCCGACAACTCCGAGATCAGCTTGTCCGGCGCTTTGTTGGGGCCATCGTGCCCGAAGCCGGCGAGTATGGTGTAACTCGACCCTGACAGGACGTCGTGGATTTGGCCGCAGGCAACACCGAAGTAGGCAGGGCTCTTTTCGCCCACTACGATCAGCGTTTCCAAGGGGAGTTCCAGGAACGGCTCAGCTGGCATGTCCGCAGCGATGACGGCTTTGATTTCCCGCACGCCGCTGGTCATGAGCTCGCGCATCTGTTTGCCCATGGGCGTGCCTGCTGTCAGCTTGTTGGCCAGGGTCAGCATGGACAGGGGCATGCGCCCGAGGGCGCCTTCCGTTTCCACTCCCTTGATCAGTACGGCGAGGGCTCGATCGTAGTCCCCGGCCGCAGCTGCGCGTTCATATTCCGGTGCCCATTCGGCCTTGACGCTGTGGTTGACGGAAACGGCCGGGTCATAGACAGCCAACCTCTCCACCGGAAGCGTCCGCGCTGCGTGGAGTGCTACGGCTCCACCGAAGCTGTGTCCAAAGACGTCCGTGCTGGAGGTGTGTTTCATGACCGCCTCCAGGTCCCGGATGTCGGCTTCCAATGTGTAGTCTTCGGCTTGCGGTGACGAGTCACCGCGTCCGCGACGGTTGAACGTGTGCACGGGCCTGCCCAGGGCTTCGCTCAATTTCTGGGCAAACCGGGTGTAATCGGAAGCGGTAACCATGGAGGCCGGAACAACTACCACGCCGGATCCTGCCGAAGTCAGCTCACCACCGGTGGTGAGTACTTCGAGGTGTCCGCCGTCTGGGGTCATGATGATGTCGCGCGTCATGAATTGAGCCTAACCGAGCCACCTGAAAGCAGGCACTATGCCTGTTCGTGTGTGGGAAACCGTCAGCGCGTGAAGTACTCGGAGATATCGGACACAAGTTCCTTGACGGCTGCCGGAACGGACCCGTGGAATCCTTTCGGGGAGACTTCCAAAGTGCTGCCCGGCACCGCCCTGTTCAAGCGTGACGCAGCGACCTTGTAGAACTTCGGACTCTTCTTTCCCACCATGAAGTGAGTCGTGGATGGCAACACGGAGAAGTCCCGGGGTGTGTCGGCGGCTTCGAACGCTGCCTTCAGTTCGCCGACGCCTGTTGGCATGAGGTCACGGAACAGCTGGTTGACTTTGGTGTGCGAGACGATGGCCATCAACCCCGCCAGGACTGGCTCAGGAACCTTCGCAAGGGCGGTTCCCTGGTTCATTCCACGCTTCATCCGGGCCAGCGCCCGGCCTACTTCGCCTTTGTTGACGGCATCAGCGAATCCTTCCAGCCAGTCCGTGTCCATGCTCCCGTCGATATTCACGGCGGCGTCATAGACCGCCAGTTTGTCCGGTTCGTGACGGGTGCCGGCGAAGGCCTGTGCAGCGTTGAGGGCAACGGATCCGCCCAGGCTGTGGCCAAGGATATTGCGCGCGCCTGTAGCGTCCATGATGGTGCGGACATCGGCAATTTCGGTGGCCATGGAGTAGCCGTGCGGTTGCTCTGTCGACTTGCCCCGGCCGCGTCGGTCGTAGACGTCCACGGCCCAGCCAGGACCGAGTCCTTTGGCCAGGGCGATCGAAAAGGGCCGGTAGATCAGGGCTGTGAGGAACGCTCCGCCGATAACAATCACGCGGCGTTCACCGGGCGCGTCTTCCGCGCCGTACGTGTACAAGGCGAGTTCGCCGCCGTCGTGCGTCCTGATGCTCTGTTCCCTCACCGAAACATCCTAGGGCGCGACGGTGCGCTGACCGACATTATGGGTTGCCGCCAGGAACCGGGCGACGCGGGCGGCGAGCCGACGGCCCGGACGCAGGGGACCTTCGTGGAATTGCAGCGGGACTATGGCGAACTCGATCGCCGGCACGGCGCCACTGAGCATGCGCCCGGTCTCGGCGAAGTACGCGGGGCTCCAGCCGCCGCTGAGCATGAGCGTCGGGGTAGAGAACTTCAGGAAGTCGTCAAGGTGGGCATCGGCGTCCAGTACCGCGCGCATCTCGGTAACAGCAGTGGGCAGCAGGGTACGCATTTCCAGCCCCAACCGGGTTCGCGCGGACAATACGCTGAGCGTCCGCAGCGCCCCCATGGGCAGGTACGAGATGGGCCCGGCCGTTCCAAGGCCCTGCACCAGGTGCGCCCAGGCATGATCCAGCTGCCCGGCCGTTACTGCTTCCTCGAGCTCTGGCCGCCACCTGCTGCTGAGGTTGCCGGACAGGGACACTGCGGCGTCGTAGGTCACCAGGCGATGGATGCTGAAGCGCCGGGCGGCTTGCAGCGCCACGAATCCGCCATAGCTGTGCGCTACTACATCGTCGGAACCGCTCTTCTCCATGACCGCCTGGAGGTCCGCTATCTCCGTCTCCACCGAATAGTCCGGTGGTTGTGGAGCGGAATGGCCGCGGCCGCGACGGTTGTAGACGTGGACAGGGCGCCCGAGCATCACGCTAAGAGTCCGCGCGAACGGCCAGTAAAGGGAATCGGTCACCAAAGTGCCATGGACAAGTACGACGCCGGCTGGTTCAGCAGGTGCCTTCGACCCCGGAATCGCCGCAGCCGACGCTGGCCGGAAGGTGTGCACCTCAAGCTGGCCACCGCCGTCGTTCGTTTCAACCGTCCATGTCTCCACAGCCTGAGTCTATTCGTTGGGCGGATCCCAGGACCCGGAAGTGAAGAGCCGTAATCAACGGTAAACTTAAGGACTGTGACTTCCGCAAACACCCCAGCCCCGAACACCTCCGCAGAACCCATCGATGCCAGCGAGCAAATGCGCATCCGCATGGAGAAGCGCACCAAGCTGATCGAGCGCGGCACGGAGGCCTATCCGGTGGGGGTTGAGCGAACCCACTCCCTCAGCGAAATCCGCGAAAAATATGCGCACCTCCAGGCCGACGAGACCACGGGCGACACCGTGGGCGTCACCGGTCGTGTCGTGTTCATCCGCAACACCGGCAAGTTGTGCTTCGCCACGATCCAGGAAGGCGGCGTGGACGGCAAGGGCGTCCGGCTGCAGGCGATGCTCAGCCTGGCCAACGTCGGCGAGGAAGCGCTTGCGGACTGGAAGGCCCTGGTTGACCTGGGCGACCACGTCTTCATCAAGGGTGAGGTTATTTCCTCACGCCGCGGCGAACTTTCCGTGATGGCAGATTCTTGGTCGATGGCCTCAAAGGCGCTGCGACCGCTCCCGGTCCTGCACGCGGAACTCAACGAGGAAACCCGCGTTCGCCAACGCTACGTGGACCTCATGGTGCGCGATGAAGCCCGCGAAATGGTCTACAAGAGGGCCGCCATCACCCGCTCGGTCCGGGACACGCTGGACCGTCACGGCTATGTGGAGGTGGAGACCCCCATCCTGCAGCTGGTCCATGGCGGCGCCACAGCCCGTCCGTTCGAAACGCACATGAACGCCTTCGACCAGAAGATGACCCTGCGCATTGCCACCGAGCTGTTCCTGAAGCGGGCCGTCGTTGGCGGCATTGACCGCGTCTACGACATGGGGCGCGTCTTCCGCAACGAAGGCGTGGACTCCACCCACAGCCCCGAATTCACCACGCTTGAATGCTACGAGGCCTGGGCAGACCAGTTCGTCATGGCCGAGCGCATGAAGGAAATCATCCTCAACGTCGCCGACGTCGTCGGCACGCGCACCATCCAGACCGACGCCGGTGAGATCAACCTCGACGGCGAATGGGCTTGGATTTCGGTGTACCCGGGTCTCTCCGAAGCAGTGGGCGTTGAAATTACGCCGGACACCACTGTGGATGAGCTGCTTGCCATCGCAGCAAAGCACGAGGTCAAGGTGGACCCCAAATGGGACGCCGAGAAGATCGTGGTTGAGTTGTTCGGCGAGATCGTCGAACCCACCTTGCTGAACCCCACGTTCGTGTACGACTACCCGCCCTCCGCGCAGCCGCTGGCCCGCCCGCACCGCGAAGACGGCCGGCTCATCGAGGCCTGGGACCTGATCATTGGCGGCATGGAACGCGGAACGGCATTCTCGGAACTCATTGACCCTGTCATCCAGCGTGAGCGGCTGACTGAGCAGTCACGGCGTTCGGCGGCAGGCGATGACGAAGCCATGCAACTGGACGAGGACTTCCTCCGCGCCCTCGAATACGGTGCCCCGCCCATGGGTGGCATCGGACTCGGTATTGACCGCCTGGTGATGCTGTTCACCGGTGCCGGCATCCGCGAGACCATCCTGTTCCCCCTGTTGAAGCCCGAAGGACACTGATCATGGAGTACATCGCAGTCCTGGCGCCGTCGGTTGTTGTTGGGTTGATCTTTTGGTTTGCCATGAAGTCAATCTTCAATGCGGACAAATCGGAGCGTCAGGCGGAAGCCCGCGCGCAGGCGGAAGCGAATTCGAAGAATATTGGCCCGGCATCCGAAGGCCCTGCCACTAAATAGCCCCCTAAATGGGTTCCCTTCATGGATGAATCCATTTGTGCTTTGACGTGCGTGCTTGCAGTGAACGATAATCAACAAAGGAATCCGGGGAATTTCTGATTATCCAACCCTCCAAAAGAGAGGCAACTCATGGCACAGAAAGTAAAAATCATCCTCGTCGATGACCTGGATGAAGGGGCCGCGGATGAAACTGTCCGCTTCGGCCTTGATGGCGTCAGTTACGAGATGGACTTGTCCACCGCAAACGCTGCTTCGCTTCGGAAGGCCCTGGAACCGTACGTGGCCAAGGCCAGGAAGACGTCGTCCGGCCGCGCCACCCGCGGGCGTGCAACAGCGGCACGCAGCCAGGATTCCGCACAGATCAGGCAGTGGGCCCGTGATAACGGTTACACGGTGAACAGTCGCGGACGTATTCAGGCTGAAATTCAGGAAGCGTACCAAAAGGCCAATTCCTGATTCATCGCTTCAACGCCCCGGCAGCTACTGCCGGGGCATTGATGTTTTAAGAGGCAGTATGTGCAAGTGCCGGGCACTCCGAACCATGGAATATTCTGTGAATCACCAGCCGGCCGAGTGACCGGGGATTTGAGCGGCTAATCGGCTGGCAACGCGATGCCTGATACTGCTAATGAATACCTTGCGGCCCTGGTGGTAGGCAGGATCTGGAAGCGGTTTGGCAGCATCCCACCGCAGGACGCCCCGGGTCAAGGGGGAAGGGCCTGTTTTATTCCGCAACCCCGTCATGTTTCCCCTGTGGCGAACACGCCCCAAAAGTGTTGCTCCGGCACGTAGCATCAAAGTACGTCGTAGCTAGGAGTGTGGCGAAATGTTTGAGAGATTTACGGACCGTGCCCGTCGCGTGGTCGTCCTTGCCCAAGAAGAGGCAAGGATGCTCAACCACAATTACATCGGTACCGAGCACATCCTCTTGGGTCTGATCCACGAGGGTGAAGGCGTCGCAGCCAAAGCGCTCGAGTCCCTGAGCATTTCGCTCGATGGTGTTCGCGAGCAGGTGCAGGAGATCATCGGTCAGGGCCAGCAGGCCCCATCCGGTCACATCCCCTTCACGCCGCGTGCCAAGAAGGTGCTTGAGCTCTCGCTCCGCGAAGCACTGCAGCTCGGCCACAACTACATCGGTACTGAGCACATCCTGCTCGGCCTCATTCGCGAAGGCGAAGGCGTGGCCGCACAGGTGCTGGTGAAGCTCGGCGCAGACCTCAACAGGGTCCGCCAGCAGGTCATCCAGCTGCTCTCCGGCTACCAGGGCAAGGAAACCGCCGGCAGCGGTTCCGGCCAGGGCCAGCCGGAAGGTACCCCCGCCGGTTCGGTGGTGCTTGACCAGTTCGGACGCAACCTGACCCAGGCTGCCCGCGAGAACAAGCTCGATCCCGTGATCGGCCGCGAGCAGGAGATGGAACGCGTCATGCAGGTCCTCTCCCGCCGTACCAAGAACAACCCGGTCCTGATCGGTGAGCCCGGCGTTGGTAAGACCGCCGTCGTCGAAGGCCTCGCCCAGGCGATCGTCCGAGGCGATGTCCCCGAAACCATCAAGGACAAGCAGCTGTACACGCTTGACCTCGGTTCGCTGGTTGCCGGTTCCCGCTACCGCGGTGACTTCGAAGAGCGCCTGAAGAAGGTCCTCAAGGAAATCCGCACCCGCGGCGACATCATCCTCTTCATTGACGAGATCCACACCCTCGTCGGAGCGGGTGCTGCTGAAGGCGCCATTGATGCTGCGTCCATCCTCAAGCCCATGCTTGCCCGTGGTGAACTCCAGACCATCGGTGCCACCACGCTGGACGAGTACCGCAAGCACATCGAGAAGGACGCCGCCCTCGAGCGTCGTTTCCAGCCGATCCAGGTCAAGGAACCTTCCGTTGCGCACGCGATCGAGATCCTCAAGGGCCTTCGCGACCGGTACGAGGCACACCACCGCGTAACGATCACCGATGGTGCCCTGGCATCGGCCGCTCAGCTGGCCGAACGCTACATCTCGGACCGCTTCCTGCCGGACAAGGCGATTGACCTTATCGATGAAGCCGGCGCCCGCCTGCGCATCCGCCGCATGACCGCTCCGCCGGAGCTCAAGGCCATGGACGAGCGCATTGCAGACGTGAAGATGGAGAAGGAATCCGCCATCGACGCCCAGGACTTCGAGGGTGCTGCCTCGCTGCGTGACAAGGAGCAGAAGCTCATTGCCGAACGCGCGGAGAAGGAGCGCAACTGGAAGTCCGGCGGCATGGACGACATTTCCGAAGTTGACGAGGACCTGATCGCTGAAGTTCTTGCGAACTCCACCGGCATCCCGGTCTTCAAGCTCACCGAGGAAGAGTCCTCGCGCCTGCTCAAGATGGAAGACGAGCTTCACAAGCGCGTTGTGGGCCAGGACGAGGCCATCAAGGCCCTGTCGCAGGCTATCCGCCGTACCCGTGCAGGCCTCAAGGACCCCAAGCGCCCAGGTGGCTCGTTCATCTTCGCCGGCCCCACGGGCGTCGGAAAGACCGAGCTCGCCAAGGCACTTGCCGAGTTCCTGTTCGGTGAAGAGGACGCGCTCATCACGCTGGACATGTCCGAGTACTCCGAGAAGCACACGGTTTCGCGTCTCTTCGGTGCTCCTCCGGGCTACGTCGGCTACGAAGAGGGTGGTCAGCTGACCGAAAAGGTCCGCAGGCGTCCGTTCTCCGTCGTCCTGTTCGATGAAGTTGAGAAGGCCCACGCGGACCTGTTCAACTCGCTCCTGCAGATTCTGGAAGACGGCCGTTTGACCGACTCCCAGGGCCGCGTGGTGGACTTCAAGAACACCGTGATCATCATGACCACCAACCTTGGTACCCGCGACATCTCCAAGAGCGTGGCCACGGGCTTCCAGTCCGGCACGGACACCCAGACCGGCTACAACCGGATGCGCGCCCGGGTTACGGAAGAGCTGAAGCAGCACTTCCGCCCCGAGTTCCTCAACCGTGTTGACGACGTCGTGGTGTTCCCGCAGCTGACGCAGGACGAGATCATCGAGATCGTGGACCTGTTCGTGACCCGCCTGGAGCGCCGCCTCAAGGACAAGGACATGGGCATCGAGCTCACGCCCGCCGCCAAGGTTCTCCTGGCCACGCGTGGTTACGATCCCGCGATGGGTGCCCGGCCGCTGCGCCGCACCATCCAGCGCGAAATCGAGGACCAGCTGTCCGAGAAGATCCTGTTCGGCGACATCCACCCCGGCGACATCGTTGTGGTTGACGTCGAGGGCGAAGGCGACGACGCGAAGTTCACGTTTGAAGGCAACGCCAAGCCGCGCATTCCGGAGATCGCTCCGACCGCGTAAGGCAGAGGCAACGACGCAAAGGACCCCGTCCATTCCGAAAGGAGTGGGCGGGGTTCTGTTGTCCGCCCTAAGGTGGGTTTCAGGCTCATTCGATGGAAAAGACTCCAGGGGGACAAACATGCGCGTACTCATGGTGGCGCCAGGCACGCGAGGAGACGTGGTTCCGATGGCCGGCCTCGGGCATCGCCTGCAGGGCGTAGGCTACGAGGTCGCCATAGCCGCCAACCCGGCCTACGCGCCTTTGGTGGTGGAATCAGGGTGCGAGTTCAGGCCACTGCCGGGAAACCTTGCTGAGCTGATCAAACATCCCGCGCCTGGTGCCAAGGCATCAGCCGGAAATGTGGTCTCCTTCTGGAAGAAGCTCGGCGAGTACATGGACAATGCGGCGACAGGGACGTTGGCGGCAGCGGAGGCTGGCGCGGACGTGATCCTCGCCAACTCGGTGGCGCCGTACGCCTACGATGTTGCTGAGGCTTTCGGCATTCCGGCTATCGGCGCCCATCTGCAGCCCACTGAGCCAAGCGCGGCCTACCCTCCTGTCCTGATGAACTCGGCCCGGAGCCTCGGCCCCGTGGGAAACAGGATCATAGGGGAGCGTGCTTCTGCTGGGCCAGCTCCATATGACGGTCCCAGCGCCCGCTTGCGCAGGGAACTGGGCCTGCGCAAGGAAAGCCGCGCGGCCGGGGAGCGTCGCCGAAGGAAAGCTCACGCAACAGTGCTTTACGGCATCAGCCCATCGGTACTGCCCAGGCCGGACGATTGGCACCCGGGCTTGGTGATGGCAGGGTACTGGTGGCCGGCTGAAAACCCTGGCTGGCAACCAGCCGCATATCTCGTGGACTTCCTTGCAGATGGCCCGCCTCCGGTCTTCGTGGGATTCGGCAGCAGCGCCGACATCGATCCTGGCTTTATCCTGGACGCTACCCGTCGTGCCGGCGCAAGGGCCGTCGTCCAAGGCGTTGAGGGTTACCTGGGGGATGACGCAATCGGCGTCGGGAGTGTTCCGCATGAGTGGCTTTTTCCCCGTATGTCGGTTGTGGTTCACCATGCGGGCGCTGGAACCACCGCTGCCGGTCTGCGGGCTGGCGTTCCGACGGTGGCTGTTCCCGTGTACACGGACCAACCGTTGTGGGCGTCCAAAGTTGCATCGCTTGGAGCCGGTCCGGAGCCGGTGCCCTATAAGAAGCTGACTCCGGAGCGCCTGGGCGAGGCGATACGCGAAGCCAGCAACACGCCGTCGTACGCCCGCCGCGCCAAGAGCGTAGCCACCGCACTGGCGACGGAAGACGGCACCGCCGCCGTGGTCGAGGCATTACGGAATATCTGAAAGTACTGTTTCACTGTGAGTGAACCACTCTGTGATTGGGACCACATTCCATGTTGAATCAGATCATGGACTCAGCTGACATTCACGCCCCGGGCCACCAGCCCGAAACTCCTTTCCACGATCTTGACCACTACCTCTCCATCCCGCGGGTCGGTGGCCTCTCCCTTAGTCCGGACGGAACGCGACTGGTCACCACAGTGACAACGCTCAACGGCAAGGGAACCGAGTTCGCTTCCGCCCTTTGGGAGATCGACCCGACGGGCCAGCGGCCGGCACGCCGGATCACCCGCAGTTCCAAGGGCGAAACCGGGGCAGTATTCGCCTCCACCGGCGACCTCTACTTCACGTCGGCGCGCCCGGACCCGGACAACCCGGACGCTGACCCCGTCAGTGCGCTGTGGCTGTTGCCCGCCGACGGCGGTGAGGCCCGCGTGGTGCACTCCCGCTCCGGCGGTATCAATTCCGTGATGGCCGCTAAAGACGTGGACGCCACATTCATCACCGCGGAGGTCCTGGCCGGATCCTCCGATGAGGAAAATGACGAGGCGCGCCGTAAGGCCCGCAAGGACAACAAGGTGTCGGCGATCCTGCACAGCGGCTACCCCGTCCGCTACTGGGACGCCGACCTGGGCCCGGCCGAGCCGCGGCTCTTCGCGGTGGAACAGGGCGAGGACAAAGAGCCTGGCAAGCCCTCCACCGTTGACGCCGCGCCGTCGCTCAAACTCCGCAACCTGACGCCCGGCGTCGGCGGTTCGCTGCGCGAGGCCAAGTCAGTAGTGAGCCCAGACGGCAAGACCATCTACACCAGCCTCACCAAGGCGCTCGCGAAAGCCGGCAGCCGCGAGGTGCTCGCCGCCGTCGACGTCGCTACCGGCAACGTCAAAGTCCTCCTGGACCACGAGGGCATGAGCTACTTCCCGGGACCCGTCAGCCCAGACGGCCGCACGCTGGTGGTTGAAAGCGAAAGCGACACAACGCCCACTCAGGCTCCACAAGTGAAGCTGCACCTGCTCAACGTAGCCAATGGCGAGACCACGGAATTGGAGCCGCTGGCGCACCACTGGGACCGCTGGGCCACCGCGCTCGCCTGGCTCCCCGACGCCAGCGCCATACTCGCGAAAGCGGACGACGACGGCGCGTCGCCGGTTTTCCGTATTGGCGTCGCTGATGGTGGCGTCGCACGCGTGACGATGGACTCCGCAGCCTATTCCGACGTCGTGGTCTCACCTGACGGGGCTACCGCGTACGCGCTGCGGAGTTCCTACGAGTTCCCGACCGAAGCAGTGCGGATCGACCTGGCCACCGGTGAGGTGGTACGCCTGCCTGCGCCGGCGGAGCGACCGGTCTACAGGGGCCGCTTGGAGCGGGTCGAGACCACCTCGGAAGACGGTGCCCGCGTGCCCGCCTATCTTGCACTGCCCGAAGGCGCCTCCGCGGATGCTCCTGCCCCGCTCCTGCTCTGGATCCACGGCGGACCCCTCGGCTCCTGGAACGCCTGGACCTGGCGTTGGAACCCGTGGCTGCTGGTCGCCAAGGGCTATGCCGTCCTGCTCCCGGATCCCGCGCTTTCCACCGGCTACGGGCAGGAGTTCATCCAGCGCGGCTGGGGCGAGTGGGGCAAGAAGCCGTTCACGGATCTCATGGCCATCACCGATGCTGTGGTGGAGCGGCCGGACATCGACGAGTCGCGGACAGCAGCGATGGGCGGATCCTTCGGTGGTTACATGGCCAACTGGGTGGCTGGCCAGACGGACCGGTTCAAGGCGATCGTCACCCACGCCAGCCTGTGGGCGCTGGACCAGTTCGGCCCCACCACGGACGCGGCCCAGTACTGGTTGAAGGAAATGACGGCTGAGATGGCGATACAGAACTCGCCGCACCTGAATGTCGGCAACATCAAGACGCCCATGCTGCTGATCCACGGCGACAAGGACTACCGGGTGCCGATCGGGGAAGGCCTTCGGCTCTGGTACGAGCTCCTGTCCTCTTCGCAGCTGCCTGCTGACGACAACGGCCAGAGCCCGCACCGTTTCCTCTACTTCCCGGACGAGAACCACTGGGTGCTCCAGCCGCAGCACGCCAAGGTTTGGTACGGGGTTGTGGAGCATTTCCTGGCCAAGCAGCTTCTGGGCGAGGACGTGGAGTTGCCTGAGGAACTGGGGGTCTAGGCGATTCCTTCCGTGCGACAACCGGGACACTTGCCGCGTGCTCGCTCGTTCCTCGCTTAGACGCACGCTATACAAATGTCCCGGTCGTCGCCGTCGTGCCCGCACTCCGTCATACGCGGCGCCGGCGGCCCGCATCTGTTTGCCTCGCTAGTATGGGGGAGTGGATTCGACCTTCAGCCTTCGCCCTGCCCGCACCAGTGACGTAGCGGCGATCAAAAGGCTCGTGGCTCCTTTGGCTGAGGAGCGGATCCTCATGGCCAAGGAGACAGTGGCGTACTACGAGAGCCTGCAGGAATTCCGGATTGCCGAATCCAACACAGGCGAGGTCATTGGCTGCGGCGCCTTGCACGTGATGTGGGAGGACCTGGCCGAGATCCGTACGCTGGCCGCGGCCGACTCCTGGCGGGGCCGCGGCGTGGGCCATGTCCTGGTGGAGAACCTGCTGGAAGAGGCAAAGGCGCTGGGTGTGAGCCGGGTGTTCTGCCTGACGTTCGAGGTGGACTTCTTCAAGCGCCACGGCTTTGAAGTCATGGCGGACCAGTCGGCCGTTGATCCGCAGGTGTATTCGGAACTCCTGCGCTCGCATGACGAAGGCGTGGCCGAGTTCCTGGACCTTGCCCGCGTGAAGCCCAACACCCTGGGCAATACGCGCATGATCAAGCAGCTTTAACCTGCGCCCAAACCCCTTTTAGACCCCAGCTCCGACGCATGGCTGGGCCCTGCCCGATTATGGGTGATTTAAACCTCTTCTCTTATCTAAAGTTGATGGATAAACTGATAACGGCTTGCTGGGGAAGCTTCCGCCACATCGGTCAATTTGAGAGAAGATCATGCAGTCCCACGCCTCCACTCCAGAT
Organism: Arthrobacter sp. LFS091; assembly: GCF_047977885.1. NCBI lineage: Bacteria > Bacillati > Actinomycetota > Actinomycetes > Micrococcales > Micrococcaceae > Arthrobacter > Arthrobacter sp. LFS091. The sequence continues at coordinate 81,813 of NZ_JBFPFP010000011.1, read as the reverse complement.
GTTTCACAACTCCAACTCAGCGTGCGCGGTCCCGTGTTCACGCCAGCCGATCCAGGCTTCGCCGCCGAAGTAGCGGCCTTCAATTTGTCCACTCAGCACCAGCCGGATGTTGCCTTCGGCGCCCTCGACGCAGAGGACGTTTCGGCAGCGATCCGCTGGGCCGGAGAACGCGGAATGCCCGTCTCCGTCCAATCCACCGGCCACGGAGCCACCAACGCCATTGAGGGCGGCCTGCTCATCAGCACCCGTCGAATGCTGGAGCTCAGTATCGATCCCGTCGAACGGACGGCCCGCGTTGGCGCCGGCGTCCGCTGGAAGGCCGTCGTGGAACTGGCATCCACATTCGGGCTCATGGGGCTCTGCGGTTCCACCACCGACGTCGGCGTGGTGGGTTACACGTTGGGCGGCGGCTTGCCGATCATGGGTCGAAAGTACGGGTTCGCATCGGACCATGTGATCGCCTTCGAGATCGTCACTGCTGACGGCACGCACCGACGGGTAACCAAGGACGAGAATTCGGAGCTTTTCTATCTCCTGCGCGGAGGCAAGGGAAACCTTGGCATTGTCACGGCCATGGAATTCCACTTGTTCCCGGGCACTGACCTCTTCGCCGGTGGGCTGTACTTCGACGGTGAGCATGCCCCGGCGGTCCTCCAGCAGTTCAGCGAATGGGTTCCGTCGCTGCCCCAGGAGGCGTCGGCGTCGTTGGCTTTCCTGCGCCTCCCGGACATGGAGATGATTCCCGAACCTTTGCGGGGCAAGTTCGTCGTGCATCTGCGTTACGCATACCAGGGCGACGCGGCCGTGGCAACGCAATTGCTGGAGCCGATGCGACGGAGTGCGCCTTTCATGATGGATGGGACCGGCCCCCTGGACTCCACCCAGCTGGACAGTATCCACCAGGACCCGGACCAGCCTGTGCCCGTGCGCGAGCGTGGCTTCCTGCTGGACCGTTTGGACGGCGGAGCGAAGAGCGCGATCCTGCGCCACTTCGGACCAGGAGTGGAGAGCCCGGTGCTGATGGCGGAGGTGCGGTTGCTCGGCGGCGCCTTGGCCAAGAGCGCCGACGGCGAGGATACCGTTGGGGCGCGCGACGCCGCGTTCAGCTTCTTCATGGCTGGCATGGCTGTCCCTCCTCTGGTGGAGCTGCTTCCCGTAGTGTTCGACGCCGTACGCGAGGACCTGCGCGACGCCTCCAGCGGCGGGACTTTTGTTAACCTGCACGGCCACTTCGTCGACGCCGAGGACAGGGAGCGGCCCTGGGGTCCCACTGTCCGCGAACGGCTCCGGAAGGCGAAGGCCCAGCTTGACCCGAAGAACATGTTCAGTTTTGGACACGTTGTGGGGCTTCCGGTGATCGACCAGACAGTGCTGCTTGAAGATGTTGTGACTGCCGGCGGCGACGCCGTGCTGAACAACTAGGGAGCTGGGACGGCAATGGACCATCGGGTGATTTTTCCTGACTTCTCCGCATTCCAGATCGACATCCCGTATGGATTGTTGCCAAGCGGGGAGTCCTGGGCCGGGGAACGCCATCCGGATCCGGACCTCTACTCGGCCTTCTGGCCCGAGGTCCGTCCCCGGAGTGAGTCCGGGTTGATTGCGGCGCCGGGTGCCGATGACTGACCCGTGAACAAAAGAGCAGGTGGAGGGGCGGTCGAAGGGCTGCCCCTTCCACCATTTAACTGCCGTCCCTTCGCCTCGGGACCTACCGTGGGCCCGCCCGCCGGTAGTAGGGTCAGAGCACCAGCCACAGCACGCCCAGGAGCATCCAATGAAAAAGCTCATCAATGATCCACGCGCCGTGGTGGACGAGTCCGTCGAAGGTTTTGGCATGGCCCATGCCGACATCGTGGACGTCCATCCCGACCCCAAATTCGTTGTCCGGAAGGCAGCGCCGGTAGCGGGCAAAGTTGCCCTGGTGTCCGGCGGAGGCAGCGGGCACGAACCCCTTCACGCAGGCTTTGTGGGACTCGGAATGCTCGACGCCGCTGTGCCCGGCGCGGTCTTTACCTCTCCCACACCCGACCAGATCATTCCGGCGACTGTCGCGGTGGACTCGGGTGCCGGCGTCGTCCACATCGTGAAGAACTACACCGGTGACGTGCTGAACTTCGAAACCGCTGCGGAAATGGCCCAGGCTGAAGGCGTTCGCGTCCGTTCGGTGCTGGTGAACGACGACGTCGCCGTGGAAGACTCGCTGTACACGGCAGGACGCCGCGGAGTGGGTGGAACCGTCCTGGTGGAAAAGATCGCCGGCGCGTCCGCCCAGCGCGGGGATGACCTTGACGCTGTCACAGCGATGGCCGAACGTGTTGTGGCCAACGTGCGGACCATGGGCGTGGCCCTGTCCGGCTGCACTGTGCCGCACGCGGGGACGCCGAGCTTTGAGTTGGCCGATGACGAAATTGAAATCGGAATCGGCATCCACGGCGAACCGGGCAGGCACAGGATCCCCATGGAAAGCGCCGACGCCATTACGGACCGGCTGCTGGAGCCCGTTCTGGAGGATCTGGGGATCGCTTCAGGTGACCAGGTCCTGTTGTTCGTCAACGGCATGGGCGGAACCCCGCAGAGTGAGTTGTATATCGTGTACCGCCGGGCCGCGCAGGTCCTCGCCGAACGGGGCGCCACGGTGGAGCGCTCGCTGGTGGGAAACTACGTGACTTCGCTTGAGATGCAGGGCTGTTCAGTATCCGTGCTGCGCCTGGACGACGAGATGACCAGGCTCTGGGACGCGCCCGTCCACACGGCAGCCCTGCGGTGGGGTGCCTGAGCATGGGATTGGGCGTCGACTGGGCCGTGGAATGGCTGAAACTATCCGCCGACTCCATGGCCCGGCACCGCACGGAGCTGATCGAACTGGATCGAGCAATCGGCGACTCTGATCACGGCGAAAACATGGACCGGGGTTTCCAGGCGGTTGTTGCCAAACTGGAGGAAGCCCCACCTGAGACGCCGGGTGCGGCACTCAAAGTGGCGGCGATGACCCTCATGTCAAAGGTGGGTGGTGCGGCCGGACCGCTCTATGGAACGGCGTACCTGCGCGCCGCTACCTCGCTGGGCGATCTGGCGGACGTGGACGCCGAAGCCCTGGCCGCGGCGCTCGCCGCAGCACGGGACGGCGTAGTGGCCCGCGGCAAGGCGGAACCCGGCGACAAAACCATGATCGACGCCTGGACTCCAGCTGTCGAAGCCGCACAGAAGGCAGCGGCCGCAGGCAAAGACCCAAGGGAGGTCCTGGACGCCGCCGCTGAAGCCGCCCAGGCCGGAGCCGAATCCACGGACGAACTGGTGGCCCGGAAGGGTCGGGCCAGTTACCTGGGGGAGCGCAGCGCCGGGCACCGCGACCCCGGTGCCGCATCAACAGCGCTGCTCCTGCGGGCAGCCGCAACAGCTGCCAGCAACGGCACAGGAACCGGCGACGCATGACGGTGGGAATCGTGGTGGTTTCGCACAGCAGCAAAATCGCTGAAGGTGCAGTGGAACTCGCCGCCCAGATGGCGCCCGACGTCGAACTCGTCGCCGCCGGGGGAACCGACGACGACCGGATCGGTACCAGCCTGGAGAAGGTGCTGGCCGCCGTCGAGCAGTCACTGGTTGATTCCGGTGGTGACGGGGTGGTGGTGCTCACGGACCTGGGCTCGGCCGTGATGACGGCCGAATCTGCGGTGGAATTCGCCAGCGCTCCCGACGCTGTGCGGCTGGCCGACGCGCCGTTGGTCGAGGGACTGGTTGCCGCCGCCGTCGCTGCCCAGGGAGGTGCCGGCGTCGAGGATGTGCTCAAAGCGGCCGAAGCCGTAACTTTCAGTGGAAGTTCAGTGGCTGCAACCCAAGCTGCCGACACAGGCACTGCTGAACCTGACGCCAGCGGGACTTTTACCCTGATCAACCCCTTGGGAATGCATGCGCGTCCGGCGGCGAAGATCGCCGGCGGCCTGTCCGGAATGGACGCGGACGTGACCGTCAACGGAGTGGACGGCATGTCCATTATGGCGTTGATGGCGCTCGCAGCGGGGCAGGGATCCGAGCTGCATGTGGAAGCCCGTGGGAAGGATGCCGAGAGGGCTGTGGACTACGTGCGGAAACTGGTTGAAGAGGGTTTTGGCGAGCTCTAACCAGGCAGTTTTTCGACCAAGATATTGCTAAGTATGCTGATTAGTGATGTTGTAGAGGTACAAGGTTCCTACGAAGAAAGAGGTGCGACATGGGTGCTGACGACAAGATGGAGAATGCCGGCGAGAAGCTCGGCGGCAAGGCCAAGGAAGCTGCCGGCAAGCTGACGGACGACAAAGGCCTCGAAGCTGAGGGCAAGGGCGACCAGGTCAAAGCCGACCTCAAGGGCGCAGGCGAGAAGGTGAAGGACGCCTTCAAGAAGGACTAGGAATGTGGACAGGGCCGCTGCGGTTGCAGCGGCCCTGTCTTGCTGTGGGAGGCCTCGCTTCGAGGCGCTATTTAATGGAGGATCTTCGTGAACATTCTGGTAAAACTGTTCGGCATTGCTGTCAGCCTCGGCGCAGGTGCCATCGCGAACAAGACTTTGGAAGGCCTCTGGGAGAAGAAGACCGGCAAGCCCGCCCCGAAGGACGGAACGGACCTGAACGACTCCCTGCCGGGCGTCCTGGTCTTCGCCGTGGTCTCCGCCGGTGTTGGCGCAGTTGTTCACGTACTTACCCAACGGGGCACCAAGAGCGCCCTGGCCCGCATGAAGAAAACAGCAGACGAGGTCTAGAACATGGCTATTGCCAAGCACCCCAGCGTTGTCATCGACTGCCCCGACGCGGCAGCGCTCGCAGCCTTCTACGCGGAATTGCTCGGATGGCACGTTTCCAACGAGAACGGCGACTGGTACGACGTGCGCCCGGAGGACGGCAGCAACTGCATCTCCTTCCAGCAGGTTGATGTGTACCAGGCGCCCGTCTGGCCGGGCCAGACAATCCCGCAGCAGATGCACTTTGACGTCGTGGTGGACAACCTGGACAAGGCTGAAGAAGAAGTCCTTGCCATCGGCGCCAGCAAGGCCGACCACCAGCCAGGCGAGACGTTCAGGGTGTTCCTTGATCCTGCCGGACACCCCTTCTGCCTCTGCCTGAGCTAGGGCCGGCCCTTCTTGGGCCTAGCCCTGCTGCGCCGCCCACTCTTCGACGCGACGGTTGCTTTCCTCCTCTGAGAGGTCCTCGACGCGGGTCATGATGGACCACCGGACGCCGAAGGGGTCCCGGAGGCTTGCGTAGCGGTCGCCGGAAACGAAAGTGCTCAACGGCTCCCTGATGGTTGCACCGGCTTGCTCCGCTTTGCGGACCAGGGCGTCCGCGTCGGAGCAGTAGAGGCCCAAGGAGTAGCAGTCGTCCTCGCCCTCGGGCGACGGGACCAAGTGGTATTCGGGGTTGGGTTCGCCGAGTTGCAGGTGGCCGTTTCCGAAGTCGAGCTCCGCGTGGACCACCACCCCGCCCATCTCGGTTTCGCCCACCACCCTGGCGCCGAACACGTCCCGGTAGAACGCGATCGCTTCCTTGGCGTTGGACACCGCAAGGAACGGCGTGAGGCTGGTCAACCCTTTCGGGACGCCGTGCGTGGTGTGCTCGCCGTTGGCGGCGGTGGCGGCTTCTGTGCTTGTAGTATCTGTCATGGATATGACGCTATGTGCCTGGTAGGGGCCAGCGCTTGGAGATTCGCGACGGGTTCGCGAGGGGTTGGGTTCCGGGAAGGCTCCAATGACGGATTCGTTCAAAGGCATCCTCTATCCCGCCCGGCTGCCCACCTTCCACCGGCTTCCTGCGCCGGAGCCGGTGGCGCACCTTGTCCAGTGGTTCTGGATCCCCGAGTGGGACATCGAACCTGGCCGATCGTCCCGGCAACACCTGATCGCCTACCCCACCTCCAATCTGGTGGTGCAAGGTGATGTGGTTGAATTCTCCGGCCCCACCACCCGCGCCGCGTACCGTGACCTGAGCGGCAAGGGATGGGCAGTGGGAGCCCTGCTCCGACCGGCCGCAGTTCCGCTGTTCAGCGATGCTCCGGAGACCCTCCGCGACACAGGTCTCGCACTGGACCTGCATAACCTCCACACCGCCGTTTCAGCGGCCATGGAAACGCACGACGGCGGCACCCGCCGTGGGCGGGCAGTGGAAGCCTTTGTTGCGTGGCTGGTTTCCCTGGATGTGGCGTTGTCCGACGAGGCGCTGCTAGCGAACCGGATGATGGACATCATCGCGACCGACCCCGAGGTTGTCAGGATCGAAGATGCGGCATCGCTCCTTGCGGTGTCCCCGCGAACGTTGCAACGGATCGCGAAAAAATACATCGGGTTGAGTCCCTCCGCCCTCATCCGTCGCCGAAGGCTGCAGGACGCGGCCGAACGCACCCGGTCCGATCCAACAGCGGACCTTGCCGTGATCGCCGTCGAACTTGGCTATGCGGACCATGCGCACCTGACCAACGACTTCCGGAAGTTCCTGGGCTTCACGCCGAGTTCGTACCGGCGGTCAGCCGGGGCTGCGGACTGCTGAGCGTTGGCACAGTCGGTTCGGCGACTGCGTCCCCTTCCTCTGGGGTCGTGGTCTCCCCGCGGAAAGCTGCCAGCATTGCCTCGCGATCGAATTGACCCTCCCATTTGGAGACCACAAAAGTGGCGACGCAGTTCCCAAGCAGGTTGACCACAACCCGCATGGAGTCCATGAGCCGGTCGGCCCCCAGCAGGAGTGCCACGCCTGCAACCGGGAAGATTCCCAGGGCTCCAGCCGTGGCCGAGAGGGCCAGGAAGGCTGATCCCGGGACTCCGGCCATGCCCTTGGAGGTCAGCATGAGAATGCCCAGTGCGGCCAGTTGCTGACCCAGATCCAGGTTGTGCCCGAAGGCCTGTGCGAGGAAGAGGAGGGAGATCGACAGGTAGAGTGCCGCGCCGTCGAGGTTGAAAGAGTATCCGGTGGGAACCACCAGTCCCGTGGTTGCCCGGGAACAGCCGGCGTTGGTCAGCTTGGTCATGATGCGAGGGAGGACGGATTCGGTGGAGGCCGTGCCCAACGCCAGCATGAACTCTTCGCGCGAGTATTTGATGAACTGCCACAGGGGAACACGAGGGTAGGCCCAAGCCACTACAAACAACAAGCCGATGAAGATCAGGGCAGAGCCGTAGCATGCTGCCACCAGGAGGGCGTAGGTGCTCAGGGAGCTAAGCCCGTATTGGCCGATGATGAAGGCCATGGCGCCAAACGCACCCACTGGAGCCACCCGCATGACCCAGGCCATGATCCTGAAGAAGATTTCCAACGTGGTTTCCATGATGTCAATGACCGGCTTGCATTTCTCCCGCCCCACCACCACGATTGCTGCTCCAAAGAAGACGGCGAAGCACAGCACCTGCAAGAGTGAGTTTGAGGCAAACGCCCCCACCACGCTTGTGGGGATGATGCCCAGCAGGAACTGTCCGGCATCCTTGGGTGGGGCCGTGGTGGTTTTGGCGTTCACGGCATCCTCGGACAAGGACGCGGGGTCAATGTTCAGGCCGGCGCCCGGCTGCACGACGTTGGCCACTACCAGCCCAAAAGCAAGCGCGAAGAGTGTAGCGGCGGTGAAGTAGACCAGGGCCTTCACGCCCACCCGGCCGACGGCTCTTACGTCTCCCACGGCTGAGATCCCAGTGACGATGACCAGGAAAATCAGCGGCGCGATGATCATCTTGATGAGTTGGATGAAGCCATCGCCCAGCGGGCGAAGCGCGGACCCGATGTTGGGCCACAGGTACCCGATGACGATTCCCGCTACCACCGCCATCAGGATTTGGAAGAACAAGGATTTGTATAAGGGCTTCTTCGCAGCTGGAGTTGAGGCTGTTTCAGGTGCATGGATCTTCAAGGAGTGCGCCTATCTGTGCATGGGGCCGTGCAGGGTCACGGCCGGGATCACACAAGACGCTATGAGTGCCTTGTTTCCGGATTGCTAATTCCAGAGGCGCTCTGTGTTTAATATCGGAATCAAGTTTTCACGATGCGAAATTGACCGGGGATAAGGGTCGGTAGCCCTCCGCCGCAACCTCCGCAGGCTTCGGGACCGGCTTATGCGCTGCGTCGAGGAAGACCCTGTAGGACACCACTCCCTCCCCGGCTGCTCCCGTCGCGCACCTGCAACGGTATGCCTGGGATATCCAGGAGCTGTCCAGCAGTGCCTCCATCCAGGCATCACATTCTGCCAGCGAGAGAGGTGTGCGGTACCCGGCATCCTTCCAGGCCGCGAAGGACACTGTGACGCAGGTGCCGGCAGGGGCAGGCCCGGCGGCGACTCGGGCGGAATGACACGAGAATACCGCTGGCTAAATCAAATCGCTAGAGGAACGGCGCCGTTCGATACTTTTACCCCTGCCGTAGCCCCGCCGCATCAAGGACCACCGCCGCCGAAATAATCCGCCCGCACTGTTCGCCGAACGGGAAGTCGCCCCTCGGAGTGAACGTCAGGGTATGCACTGGCAAGGCGTCACCGGAAATGGATGTGCCGCTCACCGTCGCATCCAGGGGCGCTTCGGATAATGCCGGCAACTCCATGAAGCCCTGCAGGGTCCTGTCATGGGAGGACGTCGCTGAGCAGACACCCTCCGGCGAGCAGCCCTGGTCGACGGCAGCTGAGCCCGGCTGCAGAACCAGCACCTTCTCCGTGCAGCTACCGTCCTGGCAGGCCTTGAGCCGAAGTGAACCGACGTCGCCCGCATAGGAGGCGGCCACGGTCACGGACACCCCGGTAGCCCGCGCAATGGCCGGGCACGCCACAGGCTCCGGATAACACGCGGCCAGCAATCCCGCAGTACACGCAAGCGTCAAGGCCAACCCAATTCTGCCCATGCTTCAGGGTAGGGCCCGATGCCCTACGCCGGTAGCCGCAAGCCGCCGTCGTGCATTTCCGCAAGACCATCGGTCAGCAGGCCGTCCAAGGCGCGCTCCAACTGTTCGGGCGCCGAGTTGAGGCGGTGCAACGCTGCGAGTGGAATGCCGATGCCCGAGGGCGCGAAGCCGAGGTCGGCGGGCGCCTGTTCGAACATCTCGCGCGGGACAGGTGTGGCAGCCTCACGGAGCACCGCCATCACGGCTCCGCGGACCTGACGGTCGGTGCCGTGCCAGGATTGGCCCTTGGGCGTGTACGACGGCGGCGGCTCACCGGCGGCGAGCCAGGCACAGCTTGCGCGGACGGGACAGTCGGCGCACTTGGGGCTGCGTGCGGTGCAGACCATGGCGCCGAGCTCCATGACGGAAGCGTTCCAGCGCACGGACAGTTCCGGATCGAGGGGGAGCAGCGACTCGGCCAGTCGCATCTCCGCGGCGGTCAGCGTTGGTGCCGGAAGGGCGCTCCCGGCGAAGAGCCGTGCGTGGACGCGGCGGATGTTGGTGTCCACTACGGTCTCCCGGCGGCCAAAGGCAAAGGCTGCGACGGCGGCGGCCGTGTAACTGCCGACGCCGGGAAGCCCCAGGAGCTCGTCGTAGTTGTCGGGCACCGAACCGCTGTGCTGATCCCGGATGGCGACGGCGGCCGCGTGCAGCCGCAGTGCCCGGCGCGGAAAACCGAGGCGGCCCCAATGGCGCACGGCTTCTCCGGACGGCTCGTTGGCGAGGTGGGCCGGTGTGGGCCAGCGTTCCATCCAGTCGAACCACACCGGAAGGACGCGGACCACGGGGGTCTGTTGGAGCATGACTTCGCTGACCAGGATTCCCCACGCGCTGCAGTCGGGTTCACGCCACGGGAGGTCCCTTGCCGTGTCCTCGAACCACTGGGCCAGGGCGTTGTGGAGCGAGGCCAGCTGGAGGGTGTCGGGAAGTGTCATACTGCCCACAACTCTAGTGGATTCCGGCCCGGGGCGACCCCGGCGCAGTCGCATGGCCGACGTCACACAGCCTCGGATTGGGCGCCAGCGGCGTGGAGGTTAGGAACCCTGGCCGCTGCGAGCCTAGCCTAGAACCATGTCCACCAAGGGTAAGCAGCAGTCCTCCGCGCGCTCATCAGCGCCGGCGAAAGGTGCTGTCCGCGGTTCGTCACCACAAAGTACCTCCACAAACCGTCGCCGGCCGAGCCCTGCCGTGTACCGCCGTCGTCGGCAGGTTGTTTTTGGCGCCCTGCTGCTGGTGATCGTGCTGCTGGTGGCCGGCATTGTTGCGATCACCGGATCCCTTTCCGGAAAGTCCGAACCGCAAGCCGTCGCTTCGCCTGACACCACGCAGGCGCCGACGCAGGGGACAGTGCCGTCGGGAACGCCATCGCCCTCGGCATCCGCAACGCCGGTGTGCGACTTCAACCTCATGACCGTGGCCGCGAAAACCGATAAACCTGCCTATGGTGCCGAGGAAATGCCGCTCCTGACCATGACCATCACCAACGGCGGCGCCGCTCCGTGCGAGGTCAACGTCGGAACGTCGCAGATGGAATACCTGGTGATGAGCGGAGCGGACCGCATCTTCTCCTCCAAGGACTGCCAGACAGGCGGCGTGGACCTCATCAAGACCATCCAGCCCGGCAAGAGCGAAGTCGCCAACTTCCCGTGGCAGCGCAACCGGACGCTGGAAGGCTGCGCGGCGATCAACGCCAAACCCGGCGCCGGGGGCGCTTACTACACCTTCGAGGCGAGGCTCGGAAACAAGGCGAGCCCCAAGGCCACCTTCCAGCTGAACTAGGCGGTTCCACGCCAGTAACGTTCGACGGCGGCAGTCGCCTTTAGAGGAAACGGTCCAGCAGGCTGGCTTCGGCCATGCGGCTCAAGCCCTCGCGGACCGTGCGGGCGCGCTGGTCGCCGATGCCGTCCACAGTCATCAGGTCGTCGATGGTTGCAGCCATGAGGTTCTGCAGGCCACCGAAATAGTCCACCAGGCGGTCGGCCACAGCCTTGGGCACGGACTTGAGCCCGGACAGCAGGCGGTATCCGCGGGGCTGGACCACCGCATCCAACTGTTCCACCCCGCCAGCGAAACCGATGATGTGGGCGATGCGGCTGAGGTCGATCAGCTCCGTGGGCCCAAGGTTGAGGAGGGCCTGGACGGCTTCTTCGATCTGCTCCGGGGTGGCGTCCGGGTCCGAGTAGTCGCGGATAATGACTTCGCTGCCAGGGCCGCGGCCTACCGTGAGCTCCTCTACCTGGAGGGACAACAGGCGTCCATCCTCACCAAGTTCCAGGACGTACTGGGCGATTTCTTCGGAGATGCGGCGGACCATTTCCTGCCGCTGAAGCGTCACGGCAACGTCCCTGACGGTCACCAGGGCCTCGATTTCGAGGGCCGAAAGCGAGCTGGTGACCTGGTCCAGCCTGGCGCTGTAGCGTTCCAGCGTGGCCAGGGCTTGGTTGGCGCGGGCCAGGACCTTCTCGGAACCTTCGAGCACGTGGCGCAATCCGTTCACGTACAGGGCGATGATCTGCATGGACTGGCTGACGGAAATGACGGGGACACCGGTTTGGATGGCCACGCGTTCGGCGGTGCGATGCCTGGTGCCGGATTCCTGGGTTTCGATGCTGGAATCCGGAACAAGCTGCACTGCGGCCCGGACGATGTTGCTGGCATCCTTGTCGCAGATGATGGCGCCGTCCATCTTGGCGAGCTCGCGCAAACGTGTGGGGGAGAAGTCGATGCCGATATCGAATCCGCCGGAACAGATGGAGTCGATGGTCCTGTCCGATCCGAGCACAATCAAGGCGCCGGTACGTCCACGAAGGATGCGCTCAAGGCCATCACGTAACGGAGTTCCGGGTGCGACTCTGGCCAGGGTCGCCTTGAGCGACTCTTCCGGGCTCCGGGCCATGGGGTTTCCCTTCGAAGGTGCAAGCCTCGGCTTACAAACAAGCTGAATCCGGCATCAGGGGACACGCGAAGAAATGCCCCTTTGACGACTAGCACCATGATAGGGCTTCCGGACGCCATTAACCGCACCAGCAAGCCCCAAAGTGGGTCATTTCGTTATGTTCGGGCAGCCGCGGAAGAGGCCACATTCGGCTCTGCGGCGGGGCCCACTTTGGGAAAGCAGCCCGTTGACGTGGGCGGATATAACAAGTTGGTGTAGTTAATTACGCGCGGGCCAATCCACTCAGTAATCCACTTGCCGCTTCATCTTGTTGCCCAGCCACATCATCGCCAGGCTCACCACGAGGAAACCCACGGAAATGGCCAGCGCGAAGATCACGACGCCACCCCAACCACCGGCCCGGGCAGGATCAATGAACCAGTACGGGTACCAATTGACCAAAGCTCCCCGGATCAGGCTGTAGGCCAGGTACCCAATGGGGTACAGCAGCCAATACCAGATGTGCTTCGGCCGGAGGGTGGTCCTCGGCGGCTGGAAGAGCCAGTCCGCCACCATCACCACGGGCATCAGGTAGTGCACCACGAAGTTAACCCAGGGCAGCAGGGAACCGAGGTCCTCCCCGGCCAGAAGAGCACCGAACACCAGGCCCACCACGGCCATGGCGATCGTGGCCGTGCCGCGCGTGACGTCGTCAGCCTCGCTGGGCCGCTTCCGGACCAGGACCCTGTACCCGCTGATCAGCAGCACAAGTGCCGCGAAGATGTTGGACAGGTTGGTGAAGTAGGAGAAGAAATTCCAGACGTCGTACCCCAAGCCCACATGAACCGTCAGCTGCGCACCAACAGCCACCAAGGTCAAAAGGCCAAAGAAGAAGCGTCCCCCAATAAGCACATTCCGCTTTGTCATGGACCAATCCTTGCCTACCGTCCAGCCGGATAAGGAACGACACCCCGGAAGGGTTAACGGATCAGCGGCTCGTGGGGCCCGCCTCCCTACGGCTTGGCCTGGCAGGGCTGGTCCGGGCCGTACTGGAACCATTCCGGCAACGCAGCTGTGAAGGCTTCCCGCACGGCCGGCGTGTTGGAAATAGTCCAGTCAACGCGGCCCTTGACCTCGATTTCCTGCTTGTCCCATTCGAACCAGTTGATCATCTTCAGCAAGGGGAACTGCTGATGGGTTGCAGGGCTGAAGACCTGGTTCCACCAGGCCTCCTTGATGGCCAGTTCCTGTTCCCCTCCGGCCGACGGAGCGAAGAGCGCCGCCGTTTCAGGGATGGCTACCGGCTTGCCGTGCTGGACGCCGTAGACGTTGTAGAAATCGGGCAGCAGGGTGTCGTCACCGTTGGCGCCGGAATATGTTCCCGTGAGCTGCTGCGTGAATTTGTTGGGCTCTGGGAGTTCGTTCTCACCCCACGGATATTTGTTGCCCCAGTGGTACAGCGACATGCCCACCCAGTCCACGGCCTCATCACCCGGGTAATAGGGCGAATACGCGTCATCGTTCATCGTCAGTGCGCCGTCGCCGTTAGTGTCCAAGGCAGCGAATTCCGGGGTCCCCGGCTTGGCCTCGAACTGGCCCCCGGCGAAGGGGTAACCGCCGCCGTAGTTGGGTGCCCACATCATGGCTGAACCGGGCGCGTCCCTATGTACTGCCTTGGCAAGCGTCTGGAACGCGGCCACGTATTTTTGGGGCTGCTGCGACCACGCGTACCAGGAGCCGTTCATCTCGTGCGCGAACCGGACGATGACCGGGACGCCCTCCTTGTTGAACCGCGCCAAGTCCTTGGCCAAGGCCGTGGCTGTGTCATCGGTGACGGCGTTCAAGCCCTGGGCAGGCTCCAGCGTCAGGAGCATCATGCGGCCGTCTGCGTGGATCTGCTCAACGGCCTTCTGGAGGTCTTCTTCATCCTTGGGTGTCAACGGAAAGCCGGTGAATGAAACACTGACGGCGGGTTTGTGGCCCAGGTCTTTGGCGAATGTCGCCAAGGACTTGGAATGGTAATCCAGATTGACGCCAAACAACGTCCCGTTCGCCGGGGCCAGTTCGCTTCGCGGAGTGACTTCGCAGGCCGCGGCCGACGGCGTTGCAGCTGCCTCCCGCTGGGACAGTGAGTTGGCGAAGTTAACCCCGGCTATACCGAGTACCGCCAAGCCAATCACCGCCGGCAACGTGAACGCCCTCAACAGCTCGGCGCGGTTCTCCTTGCGGGACGCGCTGTCTTCCACTGGTTGCTCCCCCAAAAACAAACACCGAGCCTTCCTGAGCTGCGCTTTCGTCCTATCCTAGGGATCCGCGGTCCGCAGCTCAATCATGATGCCTGAGTAATCAGCAACTCCAAGGCCTCTGCCAAGTGGCCCACCTCGCGCACGGAGAAGCCCTCGGGAATCACACCGGCCCCCGCCGGGCTTGCCGGAACGATCGCGTGGGTGAATCCGAGGCGGTGTGCCTCCTGGATGCGCTGGTTGATTCCGGGAACCGGACGGACCTCGCCGGCCAGCCCGACTTCGCCGAAAGCGATGAGTCTCTGGGGGAGTGCCTTCCGCGACTTCGCCGAGGCAACAGCCAATGCCACCGCCAGGTCAGTGGCCGGTTCCGTCAGCTTCACCCCGCCCACGGTGGCAACGTAGGAGTCATCCTTGTGCAGCATGCACCCTGCCCGCTGTTGAAGGACCGCCAGCAGCATGGCCACCCGGGAGCTTTCCAGTCCGCTTGTGGCGCGCCGGGGCTGGGAATTGGGGCTCTCCGCAAGGAGCGATTGCACCTCGGCGAGCAAGGGGCGCCGGCCCTCCATGGTCACCGTGATGCACGTGCCGGACACCGGTTCACGCGTGCGCGACACGAAAAGCCCGCTTGGGTCCGCCAGGCCTTCAATGCCGGACTCGTTGAGGTCGAAGCAGCCGACATCGTCCGTGGCACCATAGCGGTTTTTGACCGCCCGCAGCAGGCGAAGGCGGGAGTGGCGCTCGCCTTCGAACTGGCACACCACATCCACCAAGTGCTCCAGCAGGCGCGGCCCGGCGATGGTGCCTTCCTTGGTCACGTGGCCCACCAAAAGGGTTGTCATGTTTCGTCGTTTGGCAGCGGCGATGATCGAGGCAGCTACCTCACGTACCTGTGACACACCGCCCGCGCTGCCCTCCACGTCTGCACTGCTGAGCGTCTGGACGGAGTCGACAATGAGCAGCTTCGGCTCAAGCTTTTCCACTTGGCCAAGGGCCTGTCCCAGATCCGTCTCAGCTGAGAGGTAGAGGGTGTGCGCGACGGCGTCAATCCGTTCGGCGCGCAGCTTCACCTGAGCGGCAGACTCCTCGCCGGTGACGTACAGGACGTCCTGGCCCGTGCGCGCGAACTTTGCCGCGACGTCCAGCAGCAGCGTGGACTTTCCGACGCCGGGTTCCCCGGCCAGGAGGATGACAGCGCCTGGCACAAGCCCTCCACCGAGTACGCGGTCGAGTTCGTCCACCCCGGTAGGCAGGAACGCGGCGGTTGTTCCGTCTACCTCAGCGATACGGCGGGCCGGTTCCAGGACGGTGGCGGCCGCCGTCGTACGTGCCACTGTGGCGCCGTATTCCTCGACGGTTCCCCACGCCTGGCATTCGCCGCAGCGGCCCACCCATTTGATGGCCGTCCAGCCGCATTCGGCGCACTTGTAGGCGGGGGTCTTTGATGCGCGGGAAGTCTTTGAAGCCATGCGTCCAAGCGTAGTGGCGGGGGCCGACACTATTGGCCCAGGAGGAGCTACAGCGGTGGGAGGACCGTCCGTGCCTCTTCCGGTTCCATCCCGCTGGCCTCCAGCAGGTCCACCATGAGAGGGCGGAACAGCATGACCACGGTCTCGCCCTCAAGCCGTTGGACGTCGAGCATCTTCGGGTGGAGCCGGGCGGCGATGTCACTGAGGTCGTTCCGGGCGCGCCGCAGATGGACCCGCCGGGTACCCTCGCTTTGTTCGGCGAGCCCGATGGTCATCTCGTCGATTGCGGCCGCGGTTTCCTGCAGGACCTCGGAGATGCTGTCGATCGCTTCGTCGGAGAGTGCGGCATGGTTGATGGCGCTGGTCAGGCGTCGCGCGAACACACGGCTGTTGCGCAAGGCCAGATCGATGTACTCCAACGAATGTTCCAGGCTTGCCAGTTCGTCGCGATGCCTCCGGTGTGCGGGAGCCAGTGTGGCTACCTCGCCGGAAGCACGCAGGGTCTGCCGCATCCTGTCCACCAGCGGTTGGCAATTGCGGCCGCGGATCAGGGCGTGCCAGGCCATGGTGGAATCGCTCTCGATCATGGCCTTGGCGCATTCCCGCAACACTTCGGCGAGCTCGTGCAGGATCTGTTGGACGTCCTTGCGCGGCTCCCTGCGCGGATCCTTGGGCACCAGGATGGTCACCAGCAGCGCACACACGCCACCCACCACAGCATCAATGCTGCGCGTGAACGGCCCGCCGGCCGGAGCCGGAAGCAGCACCACCAACAACGACTGCAGCCCCAGCTGGGTGGTGAAGATAGTGCCGCTGTCCAGGAACCTGGCCAACAGGATGGAGAAAAGAAGAACGACGGCGGCCTGCCAGATCCCAGCGCCCAGCCAGTGGAGCAGCAAGTCGCCAACAACGATCCCGAGGGTGCAGCCAAGGCCCACCTCGATAACCCGGCGTAGGCGGGGGTCCCGGGAGAAGCCCAAGGCAATCAGGGACGACGTGGCAGCAAACAGGGGACCCTGGTGGCCCAGCACGTATTCGGCAAAGGCGTAGGCACCAACGGCGCACACTGTCATTTGGATGGCCGGTGTCAACGAATTCCGGCTGCGAACCAAGCCGGTCCGGACCCTGGCGCGCAGAAACCTCTTGCTTGCAGAAAATCCCTTCGCGGCAGCCATGTGCTCCAGTCTATTTGTCCTGGCATCCGCAACGACGGCAACCCGGGCGACGCTCAAGGTGGCGCGCGCCACATCACCCAATGGTCCGCCGTCGTTCATCTCCTGTTCACCTTCCACCACAGGTCCCGTTACCTGCGCTCCTTACCTTCAGTAAAGGAACAAAAAGGTCCACAGCTCGCGCACGCCGAAATCTCCGTTCGGCCCGCATCGAAGAATCCCTGGAAGGGGCACATCCAAGTGAAGGCAACTCACTTCGGCCGCAACGCGGCAATCGCGGTCATCGCAGCCGGCGCTCTCGCGCTCACTGCTTGCGGTTCAGACAACGCAACGGGCACTCCGGCCGGCACCCAGTCGGCAGCCTCCGGAACCAAGGTCACCGGCACCCTGACCGGCATTGGCGCCTCCTCCACCGGCGCAGCAATGGATGCCTGGAAGGCCGGCTTCGCCACCGCAAACCAGGGCGCCACCGTGCAGTACTCCCCGGATGGCTCCGGCGCAGGCCGCAAGGCGATCATCGACGGCTCGGCACAGTTCGCCGGCTCGGACGCCTACCTGAAGGACGACGAGCTTGCTGCCTCCAAGGCCAAGTGCGGCCCCGAGGGTGCCATCAACCTCCCCGTCTACATCTCCCCGATCGCCGTCGCCTTCAACATTCCCAACGTCAAGGAACTGAAGCTCGACGCCGCTACGGTCGCCAAACTCTTCCGCGGCGAAATCGCCAACTGGAACGACCCCGCAATCGCCGCCCTCAACGCAGGCGTAACGCTCCCGGACCTCAAGGTCACCCCGGTGAACCGCTCTGACGATTCCGGCACCACCAGCAACTTCACCGACTACCTGGCAGCTGCAGCTCCCGAGGTCTGGACCGACAAGGCTGCCGGCGTCTGGCCCGCATCCCTGAAGGGCGAAAACGCCAAGGGCACCTCCGGCGTCGTCAAGACCGTCACCGACACCCCCGGTGCCGTGACCTACGCTGACGACTCCGCTGTTTCCGGCAAGCTCGGTACCGCTTCCATCAAGGTCGGCGAAGAGTTCGTCAAGATCTCCGCAGACGCTGCCGCCAAGGCTGTCGAAGCCGGCAAGCCTGTTGACGGCCGCGCCGCCAACGACGTCGCCATCAAGCTGGACCGCAAGACCACCGCAGCGGGCGCCTACCCCGTAGTCCTCGTCTCGTACCACGTTGTCTGCACCACCTACGAGACCAAGGCAGTTGCCGATCTGGTCAAGGCCTTCGAAACCTACGTCGTTTCCGACGAAGGACAGAAGACCGCAGCTGACGCCGCAAAGTCCGCACCGCTCTCCAAGACGCTGCAGGACAAGGCCAAGGCCGCTATCGAAACCATCAAGGCCAAGGCCTAAGGTTTCCCGGCGGGTTTGCTGAACCCGGCTGAACACTGAAGTTCCCTGTCCCGCACTCCGGTGGCCACCGCGGCACCGGACCGGGGCAGGGAACTTGGCCATGTAAGACCAGTTCACTCCAGACTGAAGGATCGTGAAGTGACCACCAACTCCCTGACAACCTCCCAAGGCGCAGGACGCGCCGGGGACAAGGTTTTCTCCGGGGCCGCCATGGCCGCAGGGTGCCTGATTCTCGCTGTTCTCTTCGGAGTCGCGTTGTTCCTTGTGGTGCAGGCGATCCCTGCGTTGACCGCACCTCCCGAGAGCATCCAGGGCGGCCACGGCTTCTTCGCCTACATCGCCCCGATCGTGGTGGGCACGCTCATCGCGGCTGTGATCGCCCTCGTCATCGCCACTCCGGTAGCGATCGGCGTGGCCCTGTTCATCTCGCACTACGCCCCGCGCCGGCTCGCTTCCGGCCTCGGCTATGTGGTGGACCTCCTCGCAGCCATCCCTTCCGTCGTCTACGGCGCATGGGGTGCGGCCTTCCTGGCCAAGGAAATCTCTCCGGCGTATGACTGGCTGGCCAACAACCTCGGCTGGATCCCGATCTTCGCGGGTCCGGCATCCGCAACCGGCAAGACCATCCTGACCGCAGGCATCGTACTGTCCGTCATGGTCCTTCCCATCATCACCTCCCTGTCCCGCGAAATCTTCCTGCAGACCCCCAAGCTGCACGAAGAAGCAGCGCTCGCACTGGGAGCAACCCGCTGGGAAATGATCAAGATGGCCGTGCTGCCCTTCGGTCGCCCGGGCATCGTCAGCGCGATCATGCTGGGCCTCGGCCGCGCACTGGGAGAGACCATGGCTGTTGCCCTGGTGCTGTCCTCCGGCGTCCTGACCGCCAGCCTCATCCAGTCCGGCAACCAGACCATCGCCGCCGAGATCGCCCTGAACTTCCCCGAAGCCAGCGGCCTCAAGGTCAATACGCTGATCGCCGCCGGCCTGGTGCTGTTCGTCATCACGCTGGGCGTGAACATGATCGCCCGCTGGATCATCACCCGGCACAAAGAATTCTCGGGAGCCAACTAAATGACCGCCACAGCAGTCCGTAAACGCTCCGCGCTCACCAAGGGCCAACTGCCCAAGTCCGCGCCCTACATTGTGCTGGCCGTCGCGCTCGTCGTGGGTGCGGCCATCCTGGCGCTGATCGGTTTCAACGCCTTCGGCTGGGGCCTGGTCTCCGCGATCCTGTTCGCAGTGGGCCTCGTTTCCTGGAGCGGAGCCGTTGAAGGTGCCCGTAAAGCCAAGGACCGGCTCGCGACCTGCCTGGTTGTCGGTGCTTTCCTGATCGCGCTCCTGCCGCTGATTTCGGTGATCTGGACCGTGCTGGTCAACGGCATTCCAGGCCTCATCACCCCCGGCTTCCTGGGCACCTCCATGAACGGTGTCACCGGTGCCTTCGACAACAAAGCAGCGGAAGACGGTGCGCCCGTCCTCGGCGGTATTTACCACGCCCTGCTTGGCACCATCCAGATCACGCTTCTTGCCACGGTCATTTCCGTGCCTGTGGGCCTGTTGACCTCCATCTACCTGGTGGAATACGGCAACGACCGTCCGCTGGCCCGCGCCATCACGTTCTTCGTGGATGTCATGACAGGCATCCCGTCGATCGTGGCCGGCCTCTTCGCGGCAGCGTTCTTCTTCGCCATCGTCGGCCCCGGCACCAAGACCGGTGCGGTAGCCGCCGTCGCGCTTTCCGTCCTGATGATCCCGGTGGTGGTCCGCTCCAGCGAGGAAATGCTGAAGATCGTCCCTAACGAACTTCGTGAGGCTTCCTATGCGCTGGGCGTCCGTAAATGGCGCACCATCACCAAGGTGGTCATTCCGACGGCGATTTCCGGTATTGCGTCGGGCGTCACCTTGGCGATCGCACGCGTTATCGGCGAAACCGCGCCGATCCTGGTGACCGCAGGCTTTGCCACCACCATCAACAACAACGTGTTTGGCGGCTGGATGGCCTCGCTGCCCACGTTCATTTACACGCAGATCCTCAACCCGACGTCGCCGTCCAACCCTGGCCCCTCGGACCAGCGTGCATGGGGCGCCGCGCTGGTGCTGATCATCCTGGTGATGCTCCTGAACCTCGGAGCCCGCCTCATCGCCCGCATCTTCGCTCCGAAAACAGGACGCTAGCCGGGCCTGGCCCTTCAGGCCACGTTTACACTTCCAGAACCCCCAAGGAACAAAGGAACACCATGTCTAAGCGCATCGACGTCAAAGACCTGAATGTCTACTACGGCAATTTCCTGGCCGTTGAGGACGTCAACATCAACATCGAAGCCAAGTCCGTCACGGCCTTCATCGGCCCGTCCGGTTGCGGCAAGTCCACTTTCCTCCGCACGCTGAACCGCATGCACGAGGTCCTTCCCGGCGCACGCGTCGAGGGCGAGGTCCTGCTGGACGGGGACAACCTGTACGGCCCCGGTGTTGACCCGGTGACTGTGCGCACCCAGGTGGGCATGGTTTTCCAGCGGCCCAACCCGTTCCCCACCATGTCCATCCGCGACAACGTGCTGGCCGGCGTGAAGCTGAACAACAAGAAGATCTCCAAGGGCGCAGCAGATGCGCTGGTGGAGAAGTCCCTGGTGGGCGCCAACCTGTGGAACGAGGTCAAGGACCGCCTGGACAAGCCCGGTTCCGGCCTCTCCGGCGGCCAGCAGCAGCGGCTCTGCATTGCCCGTGCCATCGCCGTTGAACCCCAGGTGATCCTCATGGACGAGCCCTGCTCCGCGCTGGACCCCATCTCCACACTGGCCGTTGAGGACCTCATCAACGAGCTCAAGGACCAGTACACCGTGGTGATCGTGACCCACAACATGCAGCAGGCCGCCCGCGTTTCGGACAAGACCGCGTTCTTCAACATCGCCGGCACCGGCAAGCCCGGCAAGCTGATCGAGTTCGCTGACACCACCAGCATCTTCAACAACCCGGCCCAGAAGGCCACGGAAGACTACGTCTCCGGGCGCTTCGGATAAGCGGGAGGTAGGGTTCCGGCTTCTATGGGGGGAGCCGGCACATAACGACGGCGGCCGTCGCCTTGGGGGTACGGCCGCCGTCGTTTTTTCTTACCCTAGTTGGGCAGTTTAGCGAGGGGGGAGAACGCCAACTCGAGGATGAAGGCGACGACGGCGGTCACCACCGGGGTTGCCACCCACAGCAGGAGGATCCTCCGCACCAGCCGGCGGTTGACGGTGTGGAAGCGCTGGTTGATCCCCGAACCGAGGACGGACGCCGTCAAGGTGTGGGTGGTGGAGAGCGGCAGCTGGAAGCCGATCGCACCGATGAAGAGCATGACGGACGTGAGGGTCTGGGCCACGAATCCACGCAGGGGATCTATCCGGATGAGCTTATGGCCCAGGGTGTGCGAGATCCTCCAGCCGCCCAACATCGTTCCCGCGGTGAGCATGACGGCCGTGAGCAGCAGGATCCACAGCGGCACGTTGTCCCCGCCTGACAACCCCGCGGCCACCATTGCCAGGAGAATGACCGCTGCTGTGCGCTGCCCGTCCTGGAGTCCGTGGCCGAAGGCGACTGCTGCGGTGGAGACGGCTTGTGCGCGCCGGAAACGCCTGTTCACCACATTGGGTTGTGTATAGCGGGCAGCCCAGGTGACCGGCCACACCAGCAGGTACGCCGCCCCGAAGGCTACCAGCGGGGACAGTACCAGGGGCAGGACCACTTGGGTCAGCAGGACGCCGTCCACCCCGCCGATCGAGCTTTCGCCCACCAGGATGCTTGCGCTGCCGGCACCGATCAGGCCGCCCACCAGCGAGTTCGTGGAGGACAGGGGAACGCCCTTCCACCACGCGTAGATACCCCACAAGATGGAGGCTGCCAAGGCTGAAGCGAGCATGGTCAGGCCGCCGGGGCCTGCAGGCAACGTAATCCACGATTGCGTGAAGGCGAGGATGAAGGTGCCGCTCAGCATGGCGCCCACAAAGTTGAAGATTGCCGCCAAAAGCACGGCGATGGACGGCGTGAGGGCGCGGGTCCGGGTGGACAGGGCCACCGCGTTGGAGACATCGCGGAAACCGTTGAGGAACGCGAACCCTGAGGCGAGCCCCACCACAAGGACAAGGAAGACGATGGTCACGTCAGGATTCCTTGACGATGATGCTGCCTACCTGGGTGGCGACCTTCCGCATGTCCTTGGTTACTTCCACCAGCTGGTTGGCGATGTCCCGGTGCCGTGCGTACTGCGCCGACTTCATGTCCTTGAGCATCTCGGCGACCCAGATCCGGTGGGTCCGTTCCGCGCGCTTGGCAAGGCGGAGGATCTCGATCCAGTAGTCCTCCAGCTCGTCCAGGTCTTCAAGCTTACGCATGGCGTCCACGGTGAGCTCGGCCTGGCGGCTGATGATTTCCAGTTGGTCTGCGGCACGCTTGGGCAGCCGGTCCAGTTTGTAAAGGGACACGAGGTCGCCCGCGGCGTCGAGCTTTTCCATCGCCTCGTTGAGGTGGCGGGAGAGGGTGTACATGTCCTCGCGGGGGAGTGGATTCACGAAGCTGGTGCGCATGTGAGTCAGGAGGGCGAAGTGCAGGTCCAGGGACTTGGACTCGTGCTCGTGCAGTTCTTCGGCGAGGCGCTGGTGTTCGCTGGCCTGGGCTCCGAGGATTTCTGAGAGCGTCCCGGTGGCGGCCACGATGACACCGGCCATCTGCGCGAGCAGTACGAGTCCGGCGGGTTCCTGGGGGAAAAGGCGCAGCTTCATGTCGCTTCCGGGCTGGGGACGGATAGGGCGGCGGACGGCTTGACTTGACGCAGCCCGTTTCGTCCCCAACTTTACCGGTCCCGCGCGGCTGCTTGGTGAGCGCCCCGGCCCCGAAGGGCAGAGCTCCCCATCGCCGCGCCCCTTTCATCCATGCAAAACTTGGCGCGTCAATGAATTTATCCACTCAATGGGGGAATCGTGCGCATCAACAACACTGTGAAGATCACCAGCCTTGCGGCGGCGGGATTGCTCGCCTTGACCGCCTGTGGAGCTACTGCCACCAGCACGACGTCGGGTGGTTCCGAACCGTCGTCGTCCTCCTCTTCGGCGGCCTCAGCGGCCCCGTCCTCCTCCGCCTCCGCCTCGGCAGGTTCCGACGGGGCTGCAGCATCCTCGGGCTCGTACAAGGCAGCGGCCTGGGCCCTCCCGATCACGGACAAGGGCGACAAGCTTGGCAGCATGAAGGGCGACAGCTTCAGCGTCGACATCTACCAAGTGGCCACGGATGTAGCCTCCAAGGACAGCATGTTCCTGGACAAGGAAACCAAGGAAAACCTGCTGAAGAAGGGTGCGCCGATCGTCTACGTGAACTACGTGGTCACCAACACATCATCCGCTGACATCCCCTTGAGCCACTCGCTGGTCACTCCCAGCGCCAAGTACGCGGACTGGAAGTACCTCGGTGGCATGCCGTCCGACTCCAGCAGCGATGGCTTCAAGAAGTACGGACTGAGCAGCTCAGGCATGAAGCTCAAGGAAAAGGACCCGTTCGTATTGAAACCGGGCGAATCCTTCAACATCGCCGAGAACTTCGGCTATACGCCCGGCAAGGAGGCTGAGATCTCGGCCACCATGACTCCTGCGGCGGCGGACGGCAAGCTGGATCACGACAAGAAGGAACAGGCCAAAACCACTGTCACCCTGAAGTAGATTGGCGCGTTTGCCCGGGTTCGGCCCAGTGCTGGCCCGGGCGTTCTGCATCCGGGCATAAAAATGGTGCCGAACCGGATACGCCTCTCGGCGGTAGGCCGCTCGAAGCGGCTATATGTTGAAGCCCGGGGGTTTCGCGGTTCGACACCAGTTTTAGTTTTCACCGTCCGGCCGGCTAAGTCAACATTGACAGTCGGGGGCCGACGTGGGTACGTTTTGCCCTCTTTGCTGGCTAGTCCAGCTCGCCCAGGCGCCATGCATTGGCGGCGTGCTCAAGGTCCTCGGCCGTTTTGACGAGCTGGTGCGAATTGCGCGTGAGCTTGCTGGCGTGGCCTTCGTTGCTGTGCTCTGCGCCGTCGGCGAGGGTCGCCTGGCCGAGTGCCACCACGCGGCAGAAAGCAGCGGAACGTTCCAGCGCGACGTCGAACTCGCCGTCGAACGCGCCGGAGAGAATGGCGTCAGCCATGGTCTTCATTTCCTCGGCCCCGGGAGGCTCGGCAGCCCCGGCAACGACGTTGGAGACCTGCGCGGTGTCCCGGCCGGCCCTGAAGTAGACCGAGATCTTCTCGGGGTTCTGGATGGTAGCGGCGCGGAGGGCGTAGAGCCGCCACAGCGCGCCGGGAAGGCTGCGGGCGGGGCTTTCTGCCCACATCTCGGCGATGGCTTCCAAGCCCTGCTCGTCGGCCAGTTTCACCAGACGACGCGTGACCTTGGGGTCGTCGCTGTCGCGGCCTCGCCTCACCAAGGCCTGCGCAGCAAGGTGGGCGGCCTCGGAAACCCGCGCGGGGTCGGCGCCCCCTGCGAACGGTTCAAAATCGATGGGCGCGAAGGGCTTCGGCTTGTGATGCCGGTTTGCTCCGCCGTACGCTCGCGGTTCTGGCTGTTCGCTCATGAGTTCACCGTACTCCTGTGCTCTAGCGGGGTCGAGTAACGGTTGCTTGGACGCACGACGGCGCCCGTCACCTTGAGTTCCTCGTCTGCCTTGACGTTGGGGTACAGTATTCATGGCTGTTTCTACAGCTGGAGGGGCCTTTAGCTCAGTTGGTAGAGCATCGGACTTTTAATCCGTGGGTCGTGGGTTCGATCCCCACAGGGCCCACCCTCCAAGACAGGCCGGAGACGTAGAGTCTCCGGCCTGTTTTCGTTTGCAGGCCCAAATCCAACGGAAACCCAACTATTTCAGCTCTGTCCCTCCGTCTTGAAGCCGAGCAAACAACTCAACTCCCAGGCCTGTAGCCGCAAGCATCCGATTGAAATCGCCCGGCTGATAGACATTCGGCTGGTGCATGATGAGTGGAGCCATGAGCAGTCCCGCGCCAATTAGGTCCTGAACGAGCGGAAGAATGCCGTGGCCGATGCTTAGCTGTCCAGCTACATCAAAGACTGCTCGAGTTCCGTTGGAACTCCACGCTGGAGTGTCAGAGCCAGGTTCAGTGGATGGGTAGACCCACCCTCGAAGGACTCTAATGTGCGGAGGTTCAACCACGCTCAAAATGCGTATCCAAACAGTCTCTTGATCGATGAGTGCGTCGTCGCTCAGGATGGCGCCAAGAGCGTTCCCCAAGGACGCAGCCTTACCTTGCAGCCTGCTGCGTCTCGCAGCGTCGACAGCTTCGGCAAAGGCAAGCCTGAGATCCTCGTCCTCAGTGCAGCGGTTGATGAGTTCAATAGGTGTCAGGCCCGACTTGCCGGACGCCGCCCCGACTACTTGATCTATTCGTTCCTGCTGATGTTTGTTGAGTCGGTCGCCGTAGGCCTGCAAGGCAGCCGTAACGCCAGCCACTGGGATTGCAATCGGCGGAAATGCAATGCTTACAGCGGCTGCGCTGGCGGCCACTGCACCCTTGCCGAGCGGGCCTGTGCCGATCTGCTCGGGGAGGGGTGAAAACGTTGGTTCCATGTCATCATCTTGGCTATTCATTGAACGATCCTGTCCAGCGCATCGGCGACTTCGGTGTGTACGGTCTTGCGGCCCATGTAGACATCCTGGGTCATGGAGATTTGGGCGTGGCCGAGCTGGTCTGCTCCAACGCGGGCAGAGAGGCCCTGTTCATCAATCAGCGTGGCCACGGTCTTCCGGAAGGTGTGCGAGGTTACCCAGTCAAGGTTGAGTGCAGTACGTACCCTCCGCCATTGCTTGCTCACCGCGGATGGGTCCTGGCCGTGGTGGTCGCATCTGTCGGCGTCGAGCTGGCAGTAGGTGACGACGCTCCACTGCAGGCCGAAAGGGCCATCACGGCGGCCAGCAGGATGATTCCCCCAAGTTTCCTCATGCCCTGAATCCTAGTGTCAGGGCATCCGAATTAAAAGCGCTGGCCACTCCCGGCCAGCCTGGCAAGACACTTCAATTTCAATCGTTAGGACTCAAAATGCCAGCAGCTATCAACTACTCAGGGACATCTATCGAGTTGCCAGAGGGGATCAAGGTTGATGAGCTCGCGAACGTCCTTCAAAACATTCAGAACTCTGGGGAATACCGGTATTTCGTTCTCGACCTGCCGGGTGTGGTGCCGAAGCGGATACGGCTGATGTTCGGCCCTGGCATTCCCTATGCCCTCGTCAGTGACCCCTTGGACGGCCACGAGGCCGAGCTCTCGGACGATGACCTAGCCCAGTTCATGACAGGCTCCGGAAGCTAAAAGGTCATGATGCGTGAGCTCGGCGGATCAGCCGCAGCGATAGCGAAGTGGAGGACCTTCACGCCACGCAAGCGGAGTTCAAGACGTGGCGTGAAGTCAGCGAACACAAGGACCTCAGCTACAGGACCTCGCTGAAGGCTCGCTAGAGAACCATCATCCGGTTTTCGTTCCCGGTACGGCGAGGCGCTGAACCATCTGCTCCCGGCGTCCTGGTTGTTTCGTTAATGAACCGCGTTCCCTGAACCTTGTGCCAGGCCCCGGGACCATACTCCCAAATTGCCGACCAGTCGTTGTTCGCTTTACCCGTGCCCTGGAGAACCTGAAGTACTCCTGAGTCCAGGATCTTGTAGGCGTGGTGGCCGTTCTCGTCGTCGTTATGCCGTGAAAGCTCAGCATCCTCATTGCTGTAAATGACCACTGCCACTTCGCCATTCCCCCTTTATCAATAGCCGCTGCCCTGTGCAGCAGAACAGCTACAAGCGTACCCATCAGCACCGACACAAAACCCTTGGAGGAAACCATGACAGCCCCCGCAACAGAGGCGACGGAACAGACCCAAACCACTCAGATCAACACCCCGGGCCAAGTTCCCGGCAGTTTAGGGAATATCGGGTTGTTGTATAGGGAATGTTGGGGTAGGCTCGCCGGCCGCGTAGGGAAAACTAGGCCCAACGCGTAACGCTCGATAGATTCCGAGCCATGACAACTTCCTCTAACAACCTTCGCGGTGATGCAAGGGTCAAGCAGGTGGCTGAGTTCTTGGGGCACCACCCTGTGACCATCCGCAATATGGCGCGACAAGGGGTTTTCCCGAATGCCTACAAGGCCGGCAGCGGCAGCAAGAACTCCCCATTACGGATCCCCTGGTCTGACGTGGACCGCTGGCGGGAACTCCACCCGCGAGCCAGCAGATAGCCCTCCCGACCGCCTAGTGTCCGCCGGCCTCAGTGGCGCTCGAACTGAGATGTTCCTGACACTGTATTGACACCAAACTGCACACCGGGTTGTATAAGGAGTGCCGGTGACAAGACATCCCAGGGAAGTCTTCCGACAGGATAGCCGGCACTAAACTTTTGTGATTCCTGGCGTTCGCCGTCCCCACGGGTGGAACTCGGTCCTCAGGGTTGGTAGGACATGTGGCTCCAGCCAAGAGCAGCTCTTACCCTCGAGCCGCCGCTGGATGGCCCACAGACCGTAGTCCGCCACTTGGAGCCCCCAAGATGACGAGGACTTCCACACGCAGAGCTTAATATCACGGTTAATCTGGTGACAGACGTCCTCCAAAGCCATCTTCGCGGCCGTCTGACGTGCTGCGGTGCCGAAAGTTCCTGCGACCACGTACAAGGTATCGCCTCGGTTGGAGACCTGAATCGCGACCTCTTTCAGGTGAAGGTACCAAGCCATCTTGTACAGGTAGTTCTGGCCCTTCCTTTTGACAGACTCATATGCTTGAGCCTTGTACAAAAAGGTGCTGTCGAAGCGCGGAGCCTGCTCACCGATAAGCCGGAAGACACGGTCCTTGGTGTCCTTTTTGTCATTGACAGCATGGAAGCCTTCCGGCAGATACACGCCAGAGCTCGAGATTTCTGCCCTCAATTTCATGCCGCCGAAGAGGGCGTCCGCATGGTCTCCAACGAAAACCGCGGTGCCGAACCCGAAGTAGGTGGACGCACCATTCTTGCCTTCACCGTCGTAGTCCAGGTTGCCTGTTTCGTCGGCATAGAGGTAGACGTCGGACATCGTGCGCTGCTTTCTTCATGATCCTTATCGAACTTCCCCAGCGTACCGTCTCGGCCCTGACAGAAAATGCTGACGTCTGCTCAGTTGCAGCGATGCAGAAGACCCGGCGAAGGGCACCGGATCAAGCAGCTTCGACCCAACGTTTACCCAACGAAAACGACGACATGCGATGACATTCAATGACTAGTTGCGTTGCTGCGGGTGAGCGTGGATGGCCCTGTCTGTAACGCAGAATGACTCCTTACGCTTCACGTCAACATTGGCCGCCGCCTAATCCGTGGGTCGTGGGTTCGATCCCCACAGGGCCCACCCTCCAAGACAGGCCGGAGACGTTGAGTCTCCGGCCTGTTTTTTATTGCCGCACGAGCCCTCGGCAATTCGTCAATCCCGCCGGACAACGGTGTGCTCAGGGAACCAGCGCGGGACCGGGTGTGCGGGTGGCGATGATCGACGCGTGGGGGCGCGCCTCTGGGTCTTTCCTGGAGTTTGAGCTGGTTACCAGGAATCCGGCTCTGTCGAGGCACTTCCCCATCTCCGCGACGGACCAGAAGTACGCGGGCATCACCGCGTGCGGAAACTCTTCGACAGCTTCGCCTTCGAAGAAGGCAAGCAAGAGACTGCCTCCGGGTTCAAGGCACCGGGAGAACTCCGCCAAAACGGAGGCGATGTCATCCGGGCTGGTGTGGATCAGGGAGTACCAGGCAAGGATGCCCGCCAAGGACTGGTCCGGTACCTGCAGTTGTTCCAGCGACCCCACACGGAATGCGGTGTTTGGATAGTGCTGCCTGGCGGATTCGATGAATTCCGAGACGATGTCTACACCCTCCGCGTCAACCCTAAGGGCATGAAGGAAGTTGGTCCATTGTCCGGGCCCGCAGCCAGCGTCGATCACTTTGCCGCCGAGCCCGTGAGCCCAGGCCGCAATCAACGCCTGATCAGCGGGATGGGTGTTGTCGATGGTCCCGAAAAGCTCGGTGTACTCCTTGGCGCGTGCACCATAGGCTGATCTGACGGATCCGTGTGACATGGGCACAGCCTATCGAGGCCCTCACCTGCGCAAACGTAGTGTGCCGCGACAGCAGGCAATTAGGCGATCTGCTGCGTTCCGTCGTGGAACATGGGAAATGCGGAGATAGGTGTGACCGTGGCGGTCGGGCCGGGCTCCGGTTCCTGCGCCGGGGCTGCCCCGACAGGTTCGTCAACGGTCACGATCTCCATGGATTCCATATCGAGCAGTCGTCGGCTTCCGGTCTCATCCTGAAGCCAGAAGAGCTCGGTTCCGGCCACCGTCTTGACCACGGTTCCCCGATGGTAGAGGCGGCCGTTGTGCCAGGCCTCGACGTACTCGCCTGCGTTCAGTGCGTGGGCTGCTTCGGCAGTTCCCGGCATTGCGCCGAAGGCCTGGGCCAGGCTGGCCTGCGTCTTCAACGCCTGGAAAAGGTCCCTGTTCGCGATAGTCATGTGCGCTCCCCTCAAACTGTCGCCGTGCGTATGCCTCCAGCTTTGTGCATCTTTGTTGCGGGCGCGTTGCAAGGGGATGAGCGGTGTGTGACGTGCCCCCGCTCCTCCGATGCTGAGACGCAGGACAGCGTCGTACCTACTCGTCAAAGACCGCAGTTATGCATTGGTCGCCCGCAATCTGCGCGATCACGCCCTCCGCTACGGCCCTGAGCTTGATGTTGCGATGGCTGGAAGCATTCACCAGGATCTGGAATGCGTTGTCGCGACTGCAACGGTTCTGCGCCATGATGATGCCGACAGCCGTATCGATAGCGGCCCGGGAATCCAACGCGGCGGCAAGATTTTCACGGGCGTCCTTCAATTGGGCGATTTTCAGGGCCAGATGAAGCGCTTTGGCCCCCGTGGCAGTAACCCGCTGCGCGGTGAGTAGATCCTCCTCGCCAAAGCCATGCACACGGGTCGAATACAGGTTAACTACTGCCTCGGCGGTGTTGTTCAGCTCCATGGGCAACGCCAGGATGGAGCCGACGTTGGTGCGTGCCGCCGCCTTCATATAGTCGGGCCAGCGAACTTCGTGCCGAATGTCCGGCACATGGGTTATTTTCCTTGTCCGCAGGGCTGTCAGGCACGGACCATCATCGAAGCTGTTCTGGATGTCCTCCAGCCTGCGCGCCAGGAGGTCGCTTTCCGCGACGGCCACCGGCTTCTTTCGCCGGATCACCGTCACGCCACAAGCAACTGTATTGGCGGGCGTGGTGAGCTTCCTGGCAGTCATTTCTGCCAGGTCCTCAAGGAACTCGCGGATGTCGGTGTTATTAACCAGCAGGTTTTGCAGGTGCTCCAGGAAATCCGTCAGGTCCAGCTGGGCTTCATCAGGCAAAGCGCCCGGGCTGTGGTTGATCATTGGTCTTTCCTGTGGAGC
Source organism: Arthrobacter sp. LFS091 (assembly GCF_047977885.1). Classification (NCBI taxonomy): domain Bacteria; kingdom Bacillati; phylum Actinomycetota; class Actinomycetes; order Micrococcales; family Micrococcaceae; genus Arthrobacter; species Arthrobacter sp. LFS091. The sequence continues at coordinate 51,376 of NZ_JBFPFP010000011.1, read as the reverse complement.
AGATCCTGCAAGCCTTCGGGCGGTGGTACTGCAGTGTCCTGGGCCATGTGGCCTCACTTCGGAAAGACCGGATTTCACGCAATTCCGGCTGGGCGGAGGTTGTGCTCGCGTTCGAGCGCAACCCGGATCATTCAACCCCGGACCGTCACCACCCGAAATCTCCTACTTGGGACAGTACGCCTGTGCACGCCCACAAGATACAGCTGGCGGGGCCGCCGCCGTCGGGCATTCAGGGAAAGCAGTCCGCACCCCAGGACGTTAGTGTTTTAGGCATGAACGTGATCCCCGCCGAAGTGGTTACTCCTGCAGTCCTGATCGACGCCGATGTCCTTGACCGGAACATAGAGCGCATGGCGTCGAGCATGCTCAGCCGGGGCCTGCGGCTTCGCCCGCACGTGAAGACGCACAAGACCCTGGAGATCGCCCGGAAGCAGTTGGCCGCCGGGGCTGAGGGGATCACGGTCGCAACCATCGGCGAGGCCGAGGTCTTCGCGGCGGACGGGGTGAGGGACATTTTCATCGCCTACCCGCTCTGGGTGGACGCGCCACGCGCTGAACGCCTGAGGGCGCTCGCGGCCTCAGGCCGGATCGCTGTGGGCGTGGATTCTGCGGAAAGCGCGACGGCGATGGGTCACCAGATGGGCGCCGACGCGGGGCGGATTGAGGTGCTCGTCGAAATCGACAGTGGGCATCACCGCAGCGGCGTGTTCCCTGGCGAAGCAGCGGACGTAGCCCGTGCCGCTGCTGGAGCGGGTCTGACGGTGGCGGGCGTGTTCACGTTCCCTGGCCACAGTTACAAACCGGGAATGCCCACCGGTGCCGCGAGCAACGAAAACGATGCACTGGGCCGGGCCGCGACGGCGTTGACCGAAGCGGGCTTCGAGGTGACCACCATCAGCGGGGGATCGACGCCGACGGCCCTTATCGCCGGGGAAACGGTAGCCACGGAGCTCCGCCCCGGCGTCTACGTGTTCGGCGACGCGCAGCAACTGGAACTGGAACGCTGCACGTGGGAGGACATCGCCCTGACGGTAGCCGCCACCGTCGTCAGCCGCCACGAGGCCACGGGTGGAAACGTGCGACGCGTTGTGGTGGATGCGGGCAGTAAAATCCTGGGCAGCGACCGCCCCGACTGGGCCACTGGCTACGCTCGGCTGCCTGAATATCCCGAAGCCAGGGTCACCGCACTTTCGGAGCATCACGCCACCGTTGTGTGGCCGGATTCTGCCGAACTCCCTGCACTGGGTACCAGGCTTCGGGTCATCCCAAACCATGTGTGCCTTGCCATGAACCTGGTGGATGAGGTCACCGTGGTCCGCAATGGCACCGTGGTGGACACCTGGAGGGTGGCGGCCCGCGGGCGAAACAACTAGGCCACAGCCGGAATACCCTGGACCAGCGTGTGGAATTCGCGGTTGTGGTAAACCAGCGGAGCTGAACTGGAAGCACTGGACCTGATATCCAGGACCTCCGCGGCCAGAAGTACGGAGCTGCCCAGGGCTGCCCGGTGGACTATTTCGCAGCGAAGCGCCCATTGGGCCTCCCTGAGCAGGGGCTCACCTGTGGGCAGCACCTCCCAGTCCATGTGGTCGGTGAAACGTGGAGCCGCCGGGTTGGCAAAAATCCGGACGAGTTCCAACTGGTCAGCGCTTACCAGGTGCACCACGATCGTCTGGGCCGCCGCAATGACGGAAGCGGATCGCCCGCTCGTGACTGAGAATGCCAGCGTCGGTGGATCGACGGCCACTGATGCCACCGATGATGCAGTGAGCCCCACCGCGCCGTCGGGTCCGGTAGCCGTAACGATGGCGACGCCTGCCGGATGGCCGCGGAACGCGCTCTTGAAGAGCTCGCTGACTCGCGGGGATGGCACGGGTAGGGAACCGCTCATTCAAACACCTCTGGGGAACTGGCCGGGATGCGCTGGATTTTGTGCGCGCACCGGAACTGATGCTAGGACCTCAACTTAAGTTGAGGTCAATTCCTGTAGATTCGACCAGCGGGTGAGACCATTTGGTAACCTGACCGAAACCTGCGCTCCCTAGGCTGGTTTCAACTTCATAGCCCATGCCCAGTTCCAGGAGAGCCGATGCATCTTTTGCCCCGTGAGCAAGAGAAACTCATGATCGTAGTGGCCGCCGACCTCGCCCGGCGCCGCCAAGGACGCGGGCTCAAGCTCAACTATCCCGAAGCTGTGGCGATCATCAGCTACGAGCTCATCGAAGGCGCCCGGGACGGCAAGACCGTAGCTGAGCTCATGAGCTACGGCACTACCCTTCTCCGCCGCGAAGACGTGATGGAAGGCGTGCCGGAAATGATCCACGACGTCCAGATCGAGGCCACCTTCCCTGACGGCACCAAGCTCGTCACCGTGCACAACCCCATCCGATAGGCGGCCCTCATGATCCCCGGTGAATACAGGCTCCAGCCAGGCTCCATTGCGTGCAACAGCGGCCGCGAGGCAATCGCCGTCGAAGTCGTCAACCACGGCGACAGGCCCGTCCAGATTGGTTCGCATTACCACTTTGCCGAGGCGAACCGCGCCCTGGAATTCGACCGCAAAGCCGCCTACGGCCGCCGCCTGGACATTCCCGCAGGCACGGCGGCGCGCTTCGAGCCGGGAGACAGGAAAACTGTCCAACTGATCGAGATCGCGGGGGCCCGCGAAGTCTTCGGCCTCAGCAACGCAGTCAACGGAAAGCTCGACGGCGGAACCGGGGTTGACGGGTCAGCCCGCCCGGGCGTCGCAGCGGAAAGGGACCACCAGTGAGCTTCGAAATTCCCCGCCGGCAGTACGCCGAGCTTTACGGCCCGACGACGGGCGACGCCATTCGGTTGGCTGACACGGAGTTGTTCCTCGAAATCGAAAAGGATTACACCCTCTACGGCGAAGAAGTGGTCTTTGGGGGCGGCAAGGTAATCCGTGACGGCATGGGCCAGAACGGACAATTGACCCGCTCCGAAGACATTCCGGACACCGTCATCACCAACGTGATCGTCCTGGACTACACCGGCATCTACAAGGCGGACGTAGCCCTCAAGGACGGGCACATCTTCAAGATCGGCAAAGCCGGCAACCCCCAGATCACCGACGGCGTGGACATCGTCATTGGGGCCAGCACGGAGATCATCGCCGGAGAGAGGAAGATCCTCACTGCCGGCGGCATCGACACGCACATCCACTTCATTTCCCCGGAACAAGTTCCCACGGCCCTGTGCAACGGCATCACGACGATGGTGGGCGGGGGCACCGGTCCGGCTGAGGGGACCAAGGCCACCACCATCACGCCCGGCGCCTGGCACATCTCGCGGATGCTTCAGGCCGTCGAGGGGCTTCCGGTCAACATCGGCCTGTTCGGCAAGGGCCACGCGTCCGCCGTCGAGCCCCTCGCCGAGCAGATCCGCGCAGGCGCCGTCGGGCTCAAAGTCCATGAGGACTGGGGATCCACTACGTCGTCCATAGATATGTCCCTGCGTGTGGCCGATGAATATGACGTCCAGGTGGCCATCCACACCGACACCCTGAACGAGTGCGGCTTCGTGGAAGACACCATCGCGGCAATCGACGGCCGTGTCATCCACACCTTCCATACCGAAGGCGCCGGTGGCGGACACGCACCGGACATCATCAAGATTGCCGGATTGCCCAACGTGCTGCCGGCCTCCACGAACCCCACGCTCCCGTACACGAAGAACACCATCGAAGAGCACCTGGACATGCTCATGGTGTGCCACCACCTCAACCCGGACATTCCCGAAGACGTGGCCTTCGCCGATTCCCGCATCCGTGCGGAAACGATCGCCGCCGAAGACGTGCTCCACGACCTCGGTGTTTTCGCGATCACCTCATCCGACTCCCAGGCCATGGGACGGGTGGGCGAAGTGGTCACCCGCACGTGGCAGGTAGCCGATGCCATGAAGCGCCAACGGGGAGTTCTCCATGATCCGTCGGGCGCCCCCCATGGCTCGCCTGACAGCGACAACTTCCGGCTCAAGCGGTACGTCGCCAAGTACACGATCAACCCGGCCATCGCGCAGGGCATGGCGGACACCATCGGCTCGGTGGAACCGGGTAAGTTCGCCGATCTGGTCCTCTGGGATCCGGCGTTCTTCGGCGTGAAGCCGGAAGTAGTCATCAAGGGTGGCGAGATCGCCTACGCTCTCATGGGAGATTCAAACGGCTCCATCCCGACCCCGCAGCCCCGCACTATGCGGCCCATGTTCGCCACGTACGGCAAGGCCCTGCAACAGTCCTCCATCACCTTCCTCTCCAAGGCAGCCATCGAGGCCGGGGTGCCGGACGAGCTCGGCCTCGAACGCATCATCAAACCCGTTTCCGGCATCCGCAACCTCACCAAAGCGGACCTGAAGCACAACGGCGAAACCCCGGACATCGGCGTCGACCCCGAAACGTACCAAGTGACGGTCGACGGCGAAGAAGTCACCTCCCAGCCGTCCGACGTGCTGCCCATGGCGCAGCGCTACTTCCTCTTCTAGGACATCCATGATCATCGAAAGAATCCTCGGCAACCTGCACGAATTACCGGGCGACGCCTACGAGGGTCACCACAAGGAAAAGGTGGTGCTCCCCAGCAGCCTGCTGGTCAAGCGCATCCAGCGCGTCACCACCGATCACGGCAAGGAGCTCGGCATCCGGCTTCCCTCGGGAACAGGGGACCTGCGTGACGGCGACATCCTGGCCATCGAAGACACCAACCTGATTGTCATCTCCGTGCTGCCCACCGACGTCCTGGTGATCGCGCCCCGGAGCATCCATGAGATGGGAGTGGTGGCACATTCGCTTGGCAACCGGCACCTGCAGGCGCAGTTCTTTGATGCGTCGTCCGAGTACCGGGCCGAAGTCATGGTGTGCCAGTACGACCACACGGTCGAAGACTATGTGAAGAGCGTCGGCGTCCCCTACGACAGGCAAGAGCGGGTCATGCCGGTGCCGTTCCGCCATGCTGAGCACTCGCACTAGCTATCAGCTGGCTCTTCAACAGCTGACTGACTCGGCGCTACCTACAGGGGCGTTTGCCCACTCCTTGGGGTTTGAGGGCTACATTGAGCGCGGCTTTGTGGGTGATGAGGGCTCATTTGGTACCTGGCTGGGTGCCTTTGTGGGGCAGCAGCTGAGTTATTCCGATGGCTTGGCTATCCGCTTCCTTTACGAAGGGATGGATGTTGGATTGTTGGACCGCGTGTTGTCCGGGCAGTTGCTGGCCCGGGAGGTGCGGGAAGCTTCCCTGAAGATGGGCGGCCGCCTCCTGGAGATCGGCGGCGAGGTGTTCCCGTCCACGGGGTTGGAGGCCTACCGGGAGTTGGTCCGCGACGGCCGCGCATCGGGACACCAGCCCTTGGCCTTCGGTGTGATTGCCCGGTCGCTGGGGGTGCCCTTCGAGGAGGCGCTGTCGGCATACCTCTTTGCCACCGTCACTTCCCTGACGCAGAACGCGGTACGCGCCATACCGCTCGGGCAGAACGCCGGGCAGCGGGTACTTCGGGACGCGCACGACGCCGTCGCTACCGCCATCAAGGTTGTAGCACAGCTGTGCTGGGACGACTTTGGGGCCGTAAGCCCCGGACTTGAAATTTCACAAATGCGGCACGAACGGCAACGTGCCCGCATGTTCATGAGCTAACTGATGCAAAGGACAGAACACATGACAGAACCCATCAGGATCGGTGTAGGCGGACCCGTCGGAGCAGGCAAAACCCAACTCGTGGAACGCATCACCCGGCACATGAGCGGCGACATCTCCATGGCTGCCATCACCAACGACATCTACACCATCGAAGACGCCAAAATCCTCGCCGCCAACGGTATCCTCCCCGAAGACCGGATCATCGGCGTCGAAACCGGCGGATGCCCGCACACCGCCATCCGCGAAGACACCTCCATGAACACCGCGGCCATCGAAGAACTGAAGGCACGCCACCCCGACCTGCAGGTCATCTTCGTAGAGTCCGGCGGCGACAACCTCTCCGCCACCTTCAGCCCCGAACTCGTGGACTTCTCCATCTACATCATCGACGTCGCCCAGGGCGAGAAGATCCCCCGCAAAGCCGGGCAAGGCATGATCAAGTCCGACCTCTTCATCATCAACAAAACAGACCTCGCCCCCCACGTCGGGGCGGACCTGGCCATCATGGAGCGGGACTCCAAGGAGTTCCGCGGCAACAAACCGTTCTGCTTCACCAACCTGAAAACTGACGAAGGGCTCGAAAACGTCCTGAGCTGGATCCGGCGGGATGTCTTGATGCTCGACTTGGCGCAATGAGCCGCATCGCGACGGCGGCTTCGCCGGATTTTGGGCCGTGCCCGCTTCGCGATGCCCGCCACGCCGCGGCCCAAAAATCCGGCTCACCCACCTCGGCGGTCACGTCGCCAAGGGGTGAACTCCGGTTACAGATCGCCGTGCGGAACGGACGGTCTGTTGCTGCGCGGCAGTTCCATGAGGGGGCTTTGCGGGTGCTTCGGGCGCATTACTTGGATCAGAGTGGGCAGGTTTGCTACGTCATGGTCAATCCGGGTGGGGCGTATCTGGGGGCGGATTTGTTCCTTGTCGACGTGGAGGTGGAAGACGGGGCGGACCTTCTGCTCACCACGCAGTCGGCTACCAAGATTTACCGGACTCCGGGGTCCTTTGCTGAGCAGCGCATGAACATCAGGCTGGGGGAGGGCGCTCGGTTGGAGCTGGTGCCCGACCAGTTGATCGCCTACCGGGAGGCCAGCTACCGGCAGAATTCGCGCATCAGTCTCCACCCGTCGTCGTGCCTTGTCATGGCGGAGGTCGTCACGCCGGGATGGTCGCCGGACGGTGTTGCCTTCAAGTATGAAGAGGTGCGGCTGCGCAACGAGATCTGGATCGAGGACGACGCCGGGCCGGCGTTGTTGGCGGTGGACAACCTTTTGATCCGCCCGCCTGTAAACGACGTCAGTGGGATGGGGTTCATGGAGGGTTTCAGTCATCTGGGCTCGTTGGTGGTGGTGGACCCACGGGTGGGCCAGGAACTTGCTGACGAACTGAGCCACTTGGCTAGTGACTTTGACGCCTATACGGGTGTTTCGTTGACGCAGACCCTTGCCGGAAGCACCGGTCTCGTGCTGCGATCGTTGTCGAACAGCACTGGGGAACTCAACAATTTACTAGGTGCCTGCACCAGCGTTCTGCGGGAACGTTGGTTCGGCCAGGCGCCTTTGAACCTGAGGAAGTACTGATGACCGCGCTGACTGAGTTCGCCACCATGTACCGGGAGCGCGAGAACCTTTCCCTGCGGACCCGATTGCTGTTCACCTTCGGTGCCGTATCCGCGTTGCATGCCGCCGCCGTCGTTCTTCTGCTCGCCGGCGCCGCCGGCGGTGCCCAACCGTTGGCGCTGGGTCTGGTGGTCACCGCGTACGTGGCGGGCATTAAGCACAGTTACGACTGGGACCATATCGCTGCGATCGACAATTCCACCCGGAAGTTCGTCGCCCAGCACAAGGACCCCGTGAGCGTGGGTTTCGCGTTCAGCCTGGGCCACAGCTCGGTGGTGGTGCTGGCCGGATTGCTGGTGGTGGCGGGAGCCACGCTGGTGGGGCAGTTCATGGAGGACGGCACCACAGGCAACAAGGTGCTGGGCTTGATCGGGAGCGGCGTCTCGGGGCTGTTCCTGCTGGCGATGGGCCTCTTCAACGGCTCGGCCTTCGTGAGCGCCACCAAGCTGTACCGGGACGTGCAAGCCGGCAGCGAGGTCCGCCACGAAGACCTCGAAGCGAAAGGCTTCGTCGCCCGGCTGCTGGCCAAACCACTGTCCAAGGTGGAGCGGCCACGAAACATATACGTGATCGGTTTCCTGTTCGGGCTGGGCTTCGATACCGCCACCACCATCGGGCTGCTGGTGATAACCACGACGGCGTCACTCGCCGGAGTATCGCCGCTCGCCTTGATGGCGCTGCCGCTTGCGTTCACCGCAGCCATGACCCTGTGCGATTCCGCCAACGGCGTGGCCATGATGAAGATGTACAAATCCGCGATCAACAATCCGCAGCGCAAGCTGGGCTTCAACGCGCTGATAACAGGTATCTCGGCTGTGTCGGCCCTGTTCATTTCCGTGATCACGCTGGGCGGGTTCGCGAATGCCGCTTTTGGGCTGCAGGACCCGCTGACTTCGTGGCTCGGCGAAGTGGACCTCGGCGACGCGGGCCTGATCCTCGTGGCATTGTTCGCCATGGTGTGGGCTGTGTCCGCATGGCGGGGACGGGTTGCCCGCAGGGACTAGGAAGCTGCCACTGCGTTGAACAACGCTGTGGTGTCCACGCCCAGGTCCGGGGTGTCCAGGACATTCGTCAGGAACACCACGCAGCGATCCTGCTCAGGGAACATCCACCACTCCGTTCCTGACCAACCGGGGTGGCCGTAGATCCCCCGTGCGATCAACTCGGACTCGTTGGCCGGCAATTGGAATCCCAGACCGGTGTGGCGAAGAGGTTTGGGCCGGGTGGTGATGTGTGAAAGCTCCGTGGTCCGAGGCCGGCGCATGGCTGCCAGTGTGGCTGGTTGGACGGCCTTGCCGGAATCCCTGAGCAACTCCGTTCCGAGATTGAGCAGGTCCGTCGCTGTTCCGAAGAGTCCCGCCCCCGGATGCCTTTGCTGGAACATGGCCTCGGCGTTCAGTCCCTCCGCCTCGGTTCCGTGCACCGTATGTGGGTTGCAGTCCGTGCTGAAAGTGAGGCCGCTTGCGCCGGTGTCGGCTGCCAGGGACAGGACCTGCTCCTCAAAAGGACGCCCATCAGCCCACTCGGCCATGGCTGCTGCACCCTCGAAAGCGATGTTGCAGTACTGGACCAAGGATCCCGCGTAGAAGGTCTGGCCCGCCGAGGTGAGGGCGTCGCGGAGGGGGACACCGTCGTCGAGCTCCGGGTCGGTGATCCCGGACCGGTGACTGAGCAGGTGCTCCAGCGTTACGGTGTCGGTGCGGCCGGCGCCGAAACCCGGAACCGCCGTCGAGAGCGCGTTGCCCAGCGATAGCTTTCCCAACTCGACCTGGCGCATGACGGCCAGGGCACTGATGGGCTTTGAAACGGAGAACAGCGCGAAGTGGTCGTCGACGGTCGCTTGCCGGCCGCCGTCGGACCCGAAGGCTACGACGTCCTCAATGCCGTTGCTTGACGCGATCCCCAGAACCGAAAGCGGCACGCGGCCGAGGTCTACCTGCTGACGCGCCCACTCAACTGACGCTCCTGTTTTCACCATGACTCGAAACTATCGCAGGGATCACAGCAAAAACTCTTCGCCGCGTGTAACCATGGCGACCGGGCCGGAAACTAAACAAGTATCCTGCAGGTCCGGGTTCTATTTTTCAGGGGGAATCGTGCTTTCCGAGCGCGAATTGGCATTCATCGCCATTCACAAAGACAGCTATCCATCCGTCTACAAGTTCGTTTGCCGACGCGTTGAATCGTCGCATGTGGCGGAGGAGATAGCAGCGGATGTATTCCGCGTCGTGTGGCAAAAATGGGTGGACGACTCACGCCCGGACCTCGCCTACTTGTTGACCATTGCCCGCAACCTGGTGGGCAACGCGTACCGCAGCCGCGACAGGCGGCAGGCGCTGCAGGAGAAATTGCGCACGACGGCGGTCCAGCGGTTTGGCGACAACTCGGAAAACGTTGCCGTTCAGGAAGCGATGGACCGCCTTCGCGAGAAGGACCGTGACATATTGCAGCTGGCCTACTGGGACGACCTGGGGATCGCCGACATCGCCGCTGTGCTGCAGTGCAGTGAATCAGCAGCGAAAGTCCGTCTCCACCGGGCACGCGCGGCCTTCCGGAAGCAGATGCCTGCAGGGGCCGACCCGACTACAGAGAAGATGGGGGTCTGAAGACAATGGATCCGATCAAGAACCAAATTTCAGCTATTGACCCGCTCACTATCGATCCAGTGACGGAACCGAACGGCGAAGAAGCCCTGCACAAGATCCTGTCGGGATCCACTGTGTACAGCGACAGCAGCCCACTGGCTGGGGTCACGTCCCTGGAAAACCGACGGCGGCGCAAGGCCCAGATCGCCGGCGGGCTCCTGCTGGGCGCCGCCGCAGTAACGGCCGGGGTGCTTGTCGCAGCGAATTTCGGGACCGTGACCTCAACCCCGGCGCCCGCGAACACGGTGACGTCGACGGAGGCGACCCCCACACCCAGTGCGTCCGCAACGCCGACTCCTACGGCGACGCCGTCCGCAACGCCCACGGCAAGCCCGACGCCCACAACCACCCAGGCGCCGACCCCCACCGTGCCTGCTGCACCGACAACCGCTCCGGTGGTCCCGCCGGTGCAGGTTCCCACGAGCCAGACCTTCACCTTCCCGGACGGGCACCTGTCCTTCACGTACCCGGTGGGCTGGAGTGTCCGGGCGGAACAGGGACCGTACGATCCGCCCGGGACCGCGGAAGCCTCACGCATTGTGACTGTTTTCGATGCCGCTGGGGCCGAGGTAGCGCGCGTGTTCAACGGAAACTACGCGGATGGGACGGGCGGCTGGGTGAAGCGAACCGTCTACGACCGCACCACAGTACCTGGAGTGGTTTCCACAACCTCAGCCAGTGATCCCGTGCAGTTCGGCTTCTTTGCCCATCAGGCGGCCATGATGGTTCACCCGGGAGAAACGCCTTCGACCACGGAGCTGGATCAGACGCCCACATACATCATGGATGTCCGCCTGGCCTCAGAGATGCAATCCGGGGAAACGGGCTCAGGTATCAATCAGGTCCGTGTGCCCAACGGAATCATGAGTGCCTACGCGATCTTCGACCCCGCCAAGCAGCCGGCCTTCGCCACTCCAGAGGCAGCCAAAGCCTGGATGAAGACCACGCAATACGCGCAGCTGAAGGCACTTTTTCTTAGCCTGAGCTACAAGTAGCCGGGGCCACGCAGGGTTCCTGTGCAAAAGCACTGTGCCGCAGGAGAACGTTATTCATTTGTCCATAACGATCATCGCTTGAGTTTCATAGGGTTGAGGAGATCTGCTTCACAAAATCCCCCGAACTACCCAAGGATGAGTTTCAACGATGAAGAGCATCGCCCTCCTGCGCGAACGAGCCACCCGCGTCATGCCTACCGGTTCCCACTGCCCGGCGTCGGGCCTGTGGAGCCCGGACTCCGACCCGGAAGCAGTCCAAGTCTTCGCAGAGGGCAGTGTTCTTCCGTCCTACCAGGGCACGCCCACGGTTTGGCGGCGGCGATCCACGGCTGAAGTCCCGGCATGACCAGCACCATCCTGAACAGGCCCGCCGATTACCGCCACGTCCCGTCGGCGGAATGGTCTGAGCTCAGCGCCGGTGATCCCGTGTGGATTTACGATGTCGCGTGGGGCGCAGGGGTCGGTCGGGTGGACGACGTTTCCAAGCACCAGGAGTTGCTCTGGGTCGTCCTCGAACCGACGGGCCGCAAGCTCATCTGCGGCACGGACGACGTCGAGGTCTGGTCCGCCTGAAAACTCGCCGAGATGGCACATGATGACAATGTCTGAGCGGATGATTGTCATCAAGTGCCATCTCGGTGTCAGTTAACCCGCCGGGACAAGGACGCTGGGAGAACCCGTCTCTACCCGGCCCACCTGGCCACCCGGCAGTCCCGTTTCCGGGTGGAGCCTGAAGCTCACGACGTCGTCGGAACCTTCGTTCGCGACGTACAGCCAGCCTTCGCGGACCAAGTGGTGGCGCGGCCATTCGCCGCCACACGGCGCGTCCGCCAGGGGTTCGATTTCGGTGCCGTCCTCGGAGACCGCAAGCACGCAGATGCGGTTGGTTCCGCGGACGCCAACGTAGGCGAAGCGGCCGTCCGGAGACAGGGCGATTTCAGCTCCCGCGTCGCCCTCCTCTGCGCCGTTGGTGCTTGCCGGAACCATCGCAGTCAGCTCGTACGTGCCTTCGGGCTGCATACGGAGTGCGGCCACTTCCACCGAGTACTCCGTATCCACGAACACTGTGCCGCTGTGGTGGCGGGCCATGTGCCGGGGGCCGGATCCTTCCGGCAGGACCACCTGGTGGTCGATCACCAGCCCCTCACCCGCCACGTACTTCCAGATGCGCACCAGGTCGTGTCCAAGGTCAGTGGTCATGACGCGGCCATCGGGAAGCATCAGGCTCGAATGGGCGCGGCTGGGCCGGCCCGGCTCCGGAGCCACTGCGGTGTGGGGATCGACGGCGGCTTCCGCGCTGGTGCGCGAGGTGATGGCGCCGTCGTCGTCCAGTTCGTACAGGATGACCTGGCCGTCGCCCCAGCAGGTGGCCACGATGAAACGGCCTTGGGGATCCGCAGCGACGTGGCACGTGGCCTCGCCCGCGGGCCACGGTTCCCCGAAAGCCTCCAGCTCAGCGGCACCCGTCCTGCGATAGGCCTGCACAGTCTTGCCCTCCTCCGCCACGGCGTAGAGCACCGGGAGCGTGGGGTGCAGCGCAAGGAACGACGGCGAGTTTGCCTCGATGGCCAGACCGACCGAGGTTAATTGGCCGTTGTCATCGGCGGAAAGGGCTGTGATGCCCTTCCCGTTTCCGTTCCTGTCGGCAGTGTAGGAGCCGGTCCAGATGAGTGTTTCTGCTGTTTCCATGGTCAGTGCCCCTGAACGTCCGAGTCGACGCCCGCGTCCGGGCCGGCGTCGAGTGTTTGCAGTTTGCTGAGGTCATCCTGGTCCAGCTCGAAGTCGAACACCTCCAGGTTCTCCTTCATCCGTTCCGGGTTGGCGGTCTTGGGAATGGCAACCAGGCCCTGCTGCACGTGCCAGCGAAGCACAATCTGGCCCGGGCTCTTTCCGTGTTTCTCGCCAACCGCAGCCAGGACAGGGGCGTTCAACAACTCGCTGCTGGCCCCCAATGGACTGTAGGACTCGGTGATGATGCCGTGGCGTTCGTTGAAAGCCCGTGCGGCGGGCCGGGGAATGGAAGGGCTGACCTGGATCTGGTTGACGGCGGGAACCACGTCCGTTTCCCGGAAAAGGCGGTCCAGGTGCGCGGGCTTGAAGTTGGAAACCCCGATGGAGCGTGCTTTGCCGGACGCCCGGAGTTCCTCGAAGGTCTTCCACGTGGAGACGAATTCGTCGCGGCGGGGGAGCGGCCAGTGGATGAGGAGCAGGTCCACGTAGTCCAACCCCAGGCGTTCCAACGAGCCGTCCAGACCAGCAACGGCCTTGCCGGAACCCTGGAATTCCCCGTCCAGCTTGGTGGTGATGAAGAGGTCCCCGCGGTCCACCCCGCAGGCCCGGATGCCGTTGCCCACGCCCTTCTCATTGCCATACTTCACGGCGGTATCGATATGGCGATAGCCGCGGGATACAGCCTCCACAACGGCATCCGCCACCTGTGCGTCATTCAGGGGCCACGTGCCCAGTCCCAGTTGGGGAATCCTGTTGCCGTCGTTGAGCTCGATGAGCGGGGCAAATGTCATGGCCGTCTGTTCCTTTCATAGAGCCTCATGGAGCCGATCGCTGAGCTCCATGTAGTCCTCGTTCACCACTTGAAGCTCAGGATGCTGATCATGCCACGCCACGATCTCCCTTGCACCGTCCGCGAAGGGGATTGTTGCCCGATAGTCCGGAACGAGGGCTTTGATCTTGGAGTTGTCGAAAACCACGGAGTGGGAGCGGTCGCCCAGCAGATTGGGTCCCAGCTCCGGGCTGTGGGCGGCTATGGTTTCGGAGGACACGTGGAAAAGCGCGGGCTCCGGAATCCCGGCCGCCCGTGCAAACAAGCGGTAGATCTGGTTCCACGGCAGGTACTCGTCGGAGGTGATGGTGTAACTTTCGCCAACAGCCTGTGGCCGTCCAAGGAGGCCCACGAAAGCCTTGGCGAAATCGCGGCTGTGGGTCACAGTCCACAGCGAGGTGCCATCACCATGGACCATGACCGGCATCCCCACACGCATACGGTGGATATCCGTCCAGCCACCCACCATGGCAATTTTGGTCCGGTCATAGGTATGAGAAGGCCGCACCACCGTCAGTGGGAAGTCCTGCTCACGGTACGCCTCGAACAGCACTTCCTCGCAGGCGATCTTGTCCCGCGAGTACTGCCAGAACGGGTTCTTCAAGGGCGTCGATTCCCTGATGGGCAGTGTGGTGGGCGGCTTCTGGTACGCCGAAGCGGAACTGATGAATACATACTGCCCCGTCCGCCTGCGGAACATCTCCACGCCGGCCAGCGCCTGGTCCGGGGTGTAGGAGATAAAGTCCGCAACGGCGTCGAACTCCCTTCCCTGAAGTACCTCACGCACAGCCTGGGGATCGCGGATGTCGGCATGCAGCACCTCAGCGCCATCAGGGACCGGCCGGCCGGCTGACCGTCCCCTGTTGAGGATGGTCAGCCGGTGGCCCAGATCGACGGCGCGTTCAGCCGCTGACGCACTGATGACCCCGGTCCCACCGATGAACAGGATGTTCCGTGGTGCGACCGTATCCGCAGTTTGGCCGAGACTGTTTAGGAGGGGGCTGCTCACCAGGCGTAGTCCTCAGGGGCGGGACGGTGGCCCGGGAAGATGTCATCGAGCCGCTTGAGCGCGTCCTCGTTCAGTGTTACATCCAGTGCCCGGATGGCGGCGTCCAACTGTTCCTGCGTGCGGGGCCCCACGATCGGTGCCGTCACGGCGGGCTGGTGGAGCAACCAGGCCAGTGCTACGTCGCCAGGGGCGTGGCCGAGCTCGTCCGCGAAATCCTCGTACTGGCGGATCTGGTCCTCATGCTTCTTGAGGGTTTCAAGCGCACGGCCCTCTGTGCGGCGCACACCCTGCTCTTCCTTCTTCAGCACACCGCCCAGCAAGCCACCCTGCAACGGTGACCAAGGGATCAGGCCAAGGCCATATTGCTGTGCGGCCGGGATGACTTCCAGCTCCAGTTCGCGCTTGAACAGGTTGTAGATGGACTGCTCGCTGACCAGTCCGGTGTAGTTCCGCCGGCGCGCGGCCTCTTGCGCCTGCGCGATGTGCCAGCCCGCGAAGTTGCTGCTGCCCGAGTAGAGGATCTTGCCCTGCTGGACCCCGACTTCGATCGCCTGCCAGATCTCGTCCCAGGGCGTATCGCGGTCGATGTGGTGGAACTGGTAGATATCAATGTAGTCCGTCTGCAGCCGTTTCAGGCTGGCATCCAGGGCCCGCCGGATGTTCAGTGCAGACAACTTGGACTCGTTGGGGCGGTCCGTCATGGTGCCGTAGAGCTTGGTGGCCAGGACGGTCCGTTCGCGGCGCTCGCCGCCCTTCGCGAACCAGCGGCCAATGATTTCCTCGGTCCAGCCGCGGTGCTCGGCTCCGCCGTAGACATTCGCGGTGTCAAAGAAGTTGATGCCGGAATCCAGTGCGGAATCCATGATCGAGTGGGCGGTCGCTTCGTCGGTTTGCGGACCGAAGTTCATGGTGCCCAGGCAGAGACGTGAAACTTTCAGGCCGGAGCGGCCCAAGTGGGTGTACTGCATAGCTGCGGGGTCCTTTTGTCTCGTTGAGTGGCTACATTTGGGTGAAAGCGGCGACGGCGGGATCGGAGCCGATGCGGGCGCCCGCCTCCAGTGCGGTGATTGCTGCCAATTCCGATTCGGTCAGGGTGAGGTCTGCCGCGCCGAAGTTCTCGCGCATGCGGGTGGAGTCAGCGGACTTCGGGATCACGATGGTCCCTTGGGCCAGGTGCCAGGCCAGGATCACCTGGGCAGGAGTGGTGCCGTGCGCCGCCGCCACCAACGCCACCTGCTCGGCGTTCAAGTCCTTGCCCTGTCCCAGCGGACTGTAAGCCTCGACGGCGATGCTCAGATCGCGGCACTTGTTCGCCAGATCACCCTGCTGATACGTGGGGTGGAGTTCGATTTGGTTGACGGCAGGCACCACCTCTGTTTCCCGGAGGAGGGTGTCCAGATGGTCGGATAGGAAGTTCGAGACGCCTATCGCCCGGATCTGCTTGTCCTGATACAGCTTCTCCATCTCCTTCCATGCCTGCGTGTAAAGTCCCTGTGACGGGACGGGCCAGTGGATCAGATAGAGGTCTATGACCTCCAGGCCCAGTGCGTCCCTGCTGCGCTGGAACGCGTCGTAAGCCTCGCCCTGCTCGCCGTTGCGGAGCTTGGTGGTGATAAAAAGTTCCTCGCGGGGAATCCCCGAGGCCGCGACGGCCGCGCCGACTCCGGCCTCGTTGCGGTACGCGGCCGCGGTGTCGATGTGGCGGTAGCCGGCCTCCAATGCATCTTCCACCACCTTCTGCGTTTCATCCGCAGGCACTTGGAATACACCAAATCCCAGCTGTGGGATGGTGACGCCGTTGTTCAATGTCAGCTCTGGCATGACGGTCTCCTTCGACTGGATGGTTTGGGTGGTGACACTCCAGAAAGCGTTTTCGGGGGCTCGATACTGAGCCTATGCAGTTTTGGGGGCTGAGTCAGCAATCCTGCCTGATCCTGTTTTTCCTAGGTCTGGTAGTCCTACCCAAAATGGTGGTCTTTCAAGCACCCGGAACGGCAGAATGGACGGATGGGTCAAAGCGCGGAGTTCGGTAAATTCCTCAAAGTCATGCGTGCCCGCCTCTCACCCGACGACGCCGGGACGCAGGAGTCGGGCGGTTCCCGCCGTGTCCCCGGACTCCGCCGTGAGGAGGTCGCCAGGCTCTCGGGCGTCAGCACCGACTACTACACGCGGCTGGAACAGGGCCGCAACATCCACCCCTCCAAGGCAGTCCTGGAGTCCGTCGCACGGGCGCTCCGCCTTGACGCGGGGGAGCAGGCACACATGATGGACCTGCTGGAACACTGTGCCAGCTCCTCCGGCAACCCGGGCCCGGTGCAAAAGGTGCGTCCGGCGTTGCGGCAACTCCTGGACGCCGTCGGCGATGTTCCTGCAATGCTGCTGGGCAGGCGGGCGGACGTCTTGGCCGCCAACCGGATGGCGCACCTGCTCTTCACCGATTTCTCCGCGCTGCCCGCACCCGAACGCAACCTGACTCGGTGGATCATTCTGGATCCAGCAGCGGGGAGCCTGTTCAGGGACTGGAAAACGGTAGCCGCCGAAGCCGTCGGAGCTCTGCGGATGGACGTCGGCAGGCATCCCAACGATCCCCAAACCAACCAGCTGGTGGGTGAACTTGCCGTGCACAGCGAACACTTCCGCCAATGGTGGGCCGGTCACCGTGTGGCCACCAGGTCCGCCGGCACAGTCCGGCTGCACCACCCCGTGGTGGGGGACCTGGAACTGAACTTTGAAACCCTCAGTCTCCCGGACGACCCCGACCAGCTGCTAAGGGTGTATTCGGCGAAGGCGGGTTCGCCGTCGTCGGACGCTTTGACGCTGCTGAACTTTGGCGACGTGGGCACTGCCTCGCAGGTGCCCGAGCCTGCGCGCCGAGATGACAGTTAATGCCGATGTTCCTCTGAAACATCGGCATTATCTGTCATCTCGCGCAGAGCTTTTCAGCGCTCCAGGCGGAAACCAAGTTTGATGGTGACCTGCCAGTCGGCCACTGCGCCGTCCTCAAGGTGACCGCGGATCTCCTTGACCTCAAACCAGTCCAGGTTGCGCAGGGTCTGGGACGCGGTGGCGATGCCGTTCTTGATCGCGTCGTCAACGCCTTCGCTGGAAGTTCCTACAATTTCGGAAACGCTATATGTGTGGCCAGCCATGGTGCTCCTCATCAACGTCTTGCGAATATATGGAAGGAAAATCTGGCCCGCCAAGCAGGCCGTCCAAGCAGACTAGCTCACTGTCCACCGGGCGGCCAGAGCCAGCCGGGGCTTAGCTTTCGCGCCAGTCGTTGCTGGTAATGTGCGATCCCGCCTGCGGTCCCATTTGCAGCATTCCTCCGTCCACCGGCCACGATGCGCCATTGACGTAACTGGCTGCCGGGGACGCCAGGAACGCGATGACTGCGGCGATCTCCCTGGCATCTCCTGGCCGTCCCAGCGGAACCCCCGGCCGTTCCTCCTGCTCCGGGTCCTGGTCGGTTTGCCCCGTCATGGGGGTCGCAATTTCGCCGGGTGCGACGTTGTTCGCGGTGATCCCGTACTCGGCCAGTTCCAAGGCCATGGTTTTAATCAGCCCACCCAGGCCATGCTTGGAGGCGTCATAGGCCGAGGCTCCCACCCGGGGTTGGAACTCGTGCACGCTGGTCACCGCGATGATGCGTCCGCCGCGTCCCGCTTTGACCATGCGTTTAGCCGCAGTCTGCATGGCAACGAATGCGCCGTTGAGGTTGGTGTCCAGGGTGGACATCCAAGTGTCGTAGTCGAGCTCCAGGAACTTGATGCCGTCGCCGGTGCCGGAGTTGTTGACGAAGACGTCGACGCCGCCGAGTTCATCGGCCAGCTTCCCGATGGCGGCGGCTGTTCCGCGGATGTTCGTGGTGTCCAGCTGCTGGATGACGGCTTTGCGGCCCAGCCCCCGGACCTCCTCCGCGGTTTCTTCGGCGCCTTGCTGGTCCGAATGCCAGGTAATCCCTACATCCATGCCGGCCAGGGCCAAAGCCACCGCGGTAGCCCGTCCGATGCCTGAATCCGATCCCGTGACGATGGCGGTCTGCGGGGAGAATGGTGCGTCGCTCATGGTCCTGCCTTTCGGTCGTGTGATCGTTCCGATGACCTATCCCTACCCGGACCAGCCGCGCCGTAAACACCGTATGCCTGTACTTGCCCCGGCGGATACGGATGGAGTGTAGATTTCTTGCAGCAGTACCCAGTAAATCCCCTGAACCAGGAGTACTCATGTCAGAAGTAATTGTGGTCGGCGTCGACAACAGCGAAACGGCCAAGCGGGCGGCAGTGGCAGCAGCGAAGCTCGCCACCGCGCTCGGTGCGGAACTGCACGTGATCAGCGGTTTCTCCGATGACCGCATTGAGGAATTCGGCAGCGGCAGCGACCGCATCACTGTCTCTTCCGCGGACTCGGCAGAATACGTTGCCCGCAAGGTCTCCGAAGAGTTGGACATTCCCGCCGGTAACGTCAAGTACTTCGCTGCCCGCGGCACTCCGGCCAACGCCCTGATCAACTACGCCGAGACCAACAGCGCCTCGCTGATCGTGGTGGGAAACAAGCGCATGAAGGGCTTGGGACGCGTGCTGGGCAGCATCGCAAACAGCGTGGCACACGGTGCTCCGTGCGATGTCTACATCGTGAACACGGACGTGGACGCATAAGCCCGAATTGAGGTGACAGAGGCCGTTGTGGATGCCCGCAACGGCCTCTGCTGCTACACCCCGGTACTTAGTGCCCTTGGAACGCCTCCGCCAGCCACCACGAGCCGCCGTCTGAGGCGATCTTTGCGTCGATGACCAGTGGCCGGTCCTGGGTTCCGGCTTCGTAGGCCGCGATCCATGGGCGCACAGCGTCCAGGTCCGCTACGGTCCTGACGGTGACTCCGTGAGCCCCGAAACCGCGGGCAATCGCGGCAATGTCGGTGTCCGGGAACACCACGCTGGACAGGTCCTCCGGCGAATGGTTCGACGCGAAGTGATGCACTTCGGCCCCATAGGCGGCGTCGTTATAGACGATGCACACCAGCGGCAGCTTCATCCGGACTGCTGTCTCCAGTTCGCTGATGCCCATCAGGAAACCGCCATCGCCGGCCCCCAGGACCGGCAGCCGGTGCGGTTGGGCAACAGCCGCGCCAATTGCCGTGTACAGCCCCAGCCCGATGGCTTGGAACGCTTGCGTGAAGCAGAAACCAAACTCGTCCGGCACCGCCAGGTACTGGCTGGGATAACCCATGAAGTTCCCCGAATCCACGGCCACTACCCGCTCTGTTGGGAGCATGGAATCGAGTTCGCGGGTCAGCACGCGCGGATCAATGGACGTGGCGGTGGAGAGGTCTTCCGTGGCGATATCGCGCCACCGCGCACCCTGTTTGATGGCCAAAGCGTTGGCTTCGGTGCGGTACTTTTCGGCTGATTCGGGCTGTGCTTGCTTGAGCGCCGCCAGGGCATCGGAGGCAGTGAGCGCGGAGTCGCCCAGTACTCCCAGCGTGATGGGCCGGTTGGCGCCCAGCGCAGCATCTTCGACGTCGACCTGTACCACTTTCGCATCGGCAGAAATCAACCGCCCATGGCGCATGGTCCACATGTTCAGCGCGCAACCCCAGCCCACGATCAGATCCGCGCCGCTGATCAGCTCTGCGGTCAGCGGCGAAGAGAACCCACCCGAAATTCCCAGGTTGTGCGGGTCTCCGTTGAACAGGCCGTTGGCTACCGCCGACGTCGCCACCAACGCGCCAGCATGCCGGGCCAACTCCAGGAGTTCCTCCCGGGCGCCGCGCCCACCACGTCCGGCAACAAAGACCGGGCGTTCCGCCGCGGCGATCAGCCCCGCCAGTTGTTCAACTCCGGCGGCGTCCGGCCGCACCTTCAGCGGTTGAGGTACGACGACGGCACCCACCTCGTCTCCGGCGGCTCCACTTTGGATGTCCAGCGGCAAGCTCAGGACCACCGTGCGGCGCTCATTCACAGCAGTGCGGAAAGCCCGGACGGTGTCCGCGACGGCGGTGGCGGGGGAGTGGATCCGTTCCGCGACTGCCCCGACGCTGCGGGCCAGGGCATCCTGGTCGATCTTGAAGTTCGATCGGATCGCGGCGGCCTGGGTATCTGCCGTGAGCACGATCATGGGGGTGCGGCTCTTGGCCGCCTCGCCAACGCCGGTGATGGCGTTCGTGAGGCCACAGCCCTGGTGCGTCGTCACCACGCCAACCTTGCCCGACATTCTCGTGTAAGCGTCCGCCATGGTTGCCGCGCCGCCCTCGTGCCGGGCCGCGGTGAACGGGACTCCGGCCTCCATGAGCGTGCTGGTCACATCGAAATTGCCACTGCCCACTACTCCAAAGACATGCCCGACGCCGAGCTTCGCCAGCGTCCGCCCGACGAGTGTTGAAACCCTTGGCTCCTCGCTCATGCGTGCTCCACCAAGGCGTACACGCGGCTCGGGCTGCCTGTGCCGCCGACGATCGGCAGCGGGGCAACAACCATGGTGGCCCCTGTGACCGGCAGGCGATCCACGTTGCGAAGGGACGTTACCCCGTACTTGTCTGCTCCGAGGAGGAACGAGTGGACAGGGAACATCGGATCCAGTGCACCCGCCTGACCTGCGTCGATGCCCACCGTCTCCACCCCGAAGCCACTGAGTGAGGCGTTGCCGGCCAGCCACTTGGCACCTGCCGCAGAGACCCCCGGAGTGTGCGGTCCGGCGTCGTCCGCGTTGACGAAAGCCGCAGCGTCGGCGCCCCGGACCGACCATCCGGTGCGGAAGACGATCCAGCAGTTCTCCGGGAACGCGCCGTGCTCTTGCTGCCACTGCTCGAAGTGTTCAGGTTCCAGCAGGAAATCGGGGTTGGCAGCGACCTCCGCTGTCTTGTCGATCACCGCGATGGGCCCAATCAGGCGGTGGGGTTCGATCTGGTCCACGGATTTTCCGTCCTTGCCGGTGATCCAGTGGACGGGAGCATCCAGGTGTGTCCCGGCGTGCTCGCCAACGGTGACGTCGTTCCATGCCCAGGCCGGACCGGCGTCGTCGAAATTACTCACTGGCGAGACGGACAGCCCAACCGTATTCGCGAACGGTTGCGGCAGGTTCAGGATGGGGGTTTCGGAGCTGAGCGGGGTGGTGAGGTCGATGATTTCCACCGAGCCATTCGAAAGGGCTGCTGTGAGCCCGGCCAGAACAGACATTGTTCTCCTATCGCTTGCGTGGTTTCAGTGCTTTTTTGATCAATTTTTGTGCCACCAAATGCCCGGAGCCGCCCGACAGTCCCGGCCCGGGGTGGGTGGACGCTCCGATGTGCCAGAGTCCCTTGACGGCAGTTTGGTGTCCTGCCGCCGCGGGGAAGGGCCGCCACAAAAGGTTCTGGAACAGCTCGGCCGATCCGCCATAGGGGTCGCCCTTGACTGCGTTGGGGTTGGTAGCGGCCAGGTCCGTGGGTGCCAGGATGTCCGAGGCGAGGACGGTGTCACGGGTCCCGGGCGCGAACGGTTCCAGCCGGTCAAGAACACGGTCCAGGTAGGCCTGCTTCAGCTCGTCCGTCCAGCCTTCACTGACATCAAGCTTTCCCGCAGCGTCATCCACCGGAGCAAATGGCACTTCCTGCAACTGCAGCCACAGCGTCGCCTTGCCTTCCGGTGCCCGCGACGGATCCAACACGCATTGCTGGCCCACCACCACCGTAGGTTCAGCGGGCAGCAGTCCGGCTTCGGCTTGGGCGCAAGCGATTCCCGTGCTGTCCGAGCCATTGCTGAGATGCACCAAGGGAACCTTGTTCAGGCGCGCGTCCAGCCATTCAACAGGCTTGTCCAGGGCGAGGTGGATCTGCATGGCACCCCGGCCGTTCTGGTATTTCCCAGCCGCCGCGGCAGCAGCGGCGGGTGGCCGGCGGAGGAGCTGCGTGTACAGCGCCTGCGGTGAAACATTCGCCAAGACAGTGTCGGCTGCAACCACGCCATGCGAGGTCCGAACACCCTTAACCGACCCTGCTCCGACAAGGACCTCTTCTGCCTCAGTACCCAGCATGATCTGCACTCCGTTGTCCTTCAGGAGCGACTCGAACGCCGCAACAAACCGCGAAGCACCGCCCTTGACCACCGGAAGTCCAAAGCCGTGCATGCTCATGGCCATCACCGGCAACATGACGCCGCCGGTCGCCTGGTCCGGGCCGAGCCCTGCGTGGAGGAGCCATGGCGACCACAGCTGGTCGGTTTCCCAGCCATCAAAACGGCTGCGGACGTAGTTCCGTCCGCTCATCACCGAGTCCCTGAGGAAGGCTTCAGTCCCTGCCAGCCGGCCCCGCCGCAAGGCCCCGAACGCGATCTTCGCGACCTCATTGAAGGAACGCAGCTCCGCGCCGAAGGCTCCGAAGACCGTCCCGGCGTTGCTGCCCAAGTCATCCAGCATGGCCAAGTACGCAGCCTGGTCCGAGGCGACCTTGAATGCTGCGGCCGTTTCCGCTGGATCCCGCTGCGCAATGACCACGCGGTGGGCTCCGGTGGCCGGGTCCGTCGCTACGCTCGCCGTCACGGGCCCGGTGGTGTTGCAGTACTCCAAGCCCCTGGCCTGCAGTTCCTTGCCCAAGGTTGCGTAAGCGCCGCCGGAAACGAACAGGGGATGCCAGGAGGAGAAAGTGTCGTGGATGAAACCCGGAAGGGTCCGCTCGGATGAGTCGATGAAACCACCCAGCCGGTCCGAGCGCTCGATGACACACACGCGCTTCCCGTCCAGGGCAAGTTCGGCCGCGGCGACCAGGGAGTTGATGCCCGTACCAATGATGGCGACGTCAACGGGATCGTTCATACAGAACCGCTCCTTTCAGGAGGTGTCAGAAATCCGGGTGGTTGGCTGTTGCGTGGTACTTGCCGGCATGGAACACCAGGGGAGCGCCGCCGTCGTGGTTGTAACTCTCCACTTCACCCACATAGATGACGTGGTCACCGGCGTCATGCCGGGAGACTGTCCTGCATTGGAACGTAGCGACGGCGCCGTTGAGGAGCGGCACACCGGCGATGCCCTCGGTGGTCTCCGTCCCCGCGAACTTGTCCGTGGCGGGCGTTGCGAACTGGCGGGACAGGACGTGCTGGTCGCTGGCGAGGATGTTGATGGCGAAGTGCGTGGCATCCTCAAAGTCGCCCAGGCTGGGCGCCCGCTTGCTGGGGCACCACAGCACCAGCGGGGGTTCCATGGAGACTGACGTGAAGGAGTTCGCGGTCATGCCTACCTTCCTGCCGTCGGCGGCAACAGTGGTCACCACGGTAACGCCCGTGGCGTACTGGCCCAAGGCGCCCCGGAAATCGCGGAGGTCGAAGGCGGAGGTATCGTCCTCCTTCCGGGCTTGCATGAAGTCCGCGGCGGCCGTGGGGTCGAACCACCAGGGGTATGAGGTTCGGGGGTCGTCGAAGCCGGCCACAATGCTTGCCGCCAGTGCGGGGTGCTCGGCGGCCTCTGCCAGGAGTGTTTTCTGGTGGTCCCTGCGTGGCTTGAGCAGATCGTTGGTCCACTCCACCGCCCATTGGCCCCATCCGCGCCAGAACTCATCGAAAGTGCGCTCCATCCATGCGCGGTCAAAGGGCTGCTGGCCCCGGCGGACGATTGAGTCAAGGTAGTACTTTGCGGCCAGGGTTGCATTGTTGGAGCCCTGCCCGGTGAGGGGATCATTGAGGACCACGGCGTCGCCGAGGCCGAACACCAGGTCCCCGTTCCCGAGTTCCCCGACGGCGGACCGCACGGTCGGCGTGATGCGCCCCAGGAGCGTGGCCCCGCTATCGGTCAGTTGCGCGTTGGCGAAATTTTCGGCCTCATGCGGGAAGTGCTCACGCAGGATCTGCAGGGAGCGTTCCAGCTGCTCTTCAGGGCTTCCGACGTCGGTCCAGCAGTCCATGGGGCCGCCCACCACGCCTTCGAAAACCATCATGCGGCAGGGGCCGGAGACGGTCAGGCCCGGGAACGTAAAGAACTCGCCGATGCCGGGGGCCATGGACATGCGGATGGCGTCTCCGTGGGTGTCCATGCTGTCGGAAGACGTGACGTAGTTCAGGGCCAAGACCCGCTGTGGGCGATCGAAGGGCGACTTTGCCTTGTCCCGCGGAAAGATCTGGCCGATTTCGCCCTTGCCTGTGCTCACAATGACCAGCTCGTAATCCCGGGCGAGTTCTTCCAGCATGCGCGGGGTGACTTTCTCGATCCGGAAGTCACCGCCGTTGGCAACAAACGTCTCGATCCACAGGGCGCTCTTGATCCGCTGGTCGATGGAACGGGCAGGCCCATCCAGGAGTGCCTCCCATTCAATGGCTTGTTCGGCCCGGACGTGTAGCCGGATCGACCTAATGCCCGGGACGGCCCCCGACTCATAAAATTCCGTGAGCGCCGTGCCCATCTGCGCTTCGGCGTCGAGGGCCGTGGAGAACATGCACTGGCTGGACATGACCTTGCCCGTGCGGATCTGCGCGGCCGAGCGGTCGGACAGCAGCGTCACCTCATAGCCGGCCCGTTGCAGGCCAAGGGCCAGTTGGGCGCCGGATTCGCCGGCCCCGACGATTGCTATTTTTCGCATGGTTGAATCCTTGCTGGCAGGGGTGTGCTACAAAACTTTGGCGGTGGCGAGTTCGGCAAGGTAGCCGGCTGCCTTGTCGGGGTACATGAACCACTCCTGGAATTCCGGTGGATGGTTGAATCCGTTCGCGAACCGGTGGGCGATGGCGGGTTCCTGGTTGGCCGCGCCCAGAAGCTCCAGGACGTGCGGCGGTGGCGGGGCCAGGAGCGCATTGGTCCAGTGTGCAACGTGCTGGGCGTAATCCCAATAGCGCTCGAACGTGGCCTGCATGAACCCGGCGTCGAAGGCGCCACTGTGCTGGACGATGCTGTCCAGGTACGACGCCGCGCACTTGCTGGCGTTGTTGGACCCCTGGCCCGTGATGGGATCGTTGAGAACCACGACGTCGGCCAGGCCCAGTACCTGCCGACCGCTCGGGAGCGTGGCGATCGGGTGCCGGACCGTGGGCGCGAATCGGCCTTGGAGGATGCCGTTGGGATCCGTGAGTTCCACGTCCGTGGCGCGCTCGGCTTCCCACGGCAGGAAAGTCTGCAGGATGTTCTTGGAGTTCGCCAGGTGCTCCTCAGGCGTCAGGCCTTTCCACGTGTCCATCGGGCCGCCGGGGACGCCCTCGAAAACCATGATTTCGCAAGGGCCGGTGGTGGTGAGTGCAGGGAAAACGAAGTACTCCCCAACACCGGGGATGAGGTTGAACGACACTGCCGAGTAGTCTTCCCGTGGTGTCAGGCCCTTCACGTAGGTCAAGGCCAACGCCCGCTGCGGTGCGTCATAGGTGCTGCGTTCGGCGTCGCGGGTGAAGAGCTGCGCGATCTCGCCCTTGCCGGCGGCCACGATCACCAGGTCCGAGTTCAGCGTGTACCTTTCCAGCTCGTCAACCCCCGCATCTTCGAAGACCAGCTCGCCGCCGCGCGCCACGAACTCTTCCATGAAGCGCGGGAACTTCACCCGTTGGTCGATCGACTTGGCGTGATTGTCCAGGCGGGAGGCCCAGCTGATGGCCTTCTCGCCAGGCACCTCGGGGTGGGGGATGGTGAATGAGATCCCGTCCACGGTGGGTGCGTCCGGCCAGAAATCCAGCCCCAGCGCCCGCTCATTTTCCAAGGCGTCATGGAAGATGCACTGGCTGGAAGCGACTTTGCCGTCCCGGATTTGTTCGGGTGTGCGGTTGGAAATCGTGGTGACCTGGAAACCGGCGTCCAGCAGGCCGATGCCCAGCTGTAGTCCGGACTGGCCGGCGCCGACGATGGTGATGTGGCGTTGCGTCATGGTGGTGTCCTCTTCTGTTGGTTCGGATCGCTGTTGTCAGTTGGCTGCGAGCAGCGGGATGGTCTCTTCGGCGCGTTCGGGCCCCAAAGCGGAGTAGCCGCCGTCGACCGCCCAATCGGCTCCCGTCACGAAACTGGCCTGGTCGCTTGCAAGGAAGGCGACGACGTCGCCCACCTCGTGCGGACGGCCGACCCGCCCCAGTGCGTGGAACGGGGCCGCGACGGAGTCCGTCTTTTCCAGGCTGCCGTTGCTCAGGGAGTCCATGATGTTGCTCCATACCCAGCCCGGGCTGACGGAGTTCACCCTGATGCCGTCGGCCGCGAAGTCCACGGCCATGCTGCGGGTGATCTGGACCAAGGCTGCCTTGCTGGCCGGGTACAGCCAGCGGCCGGTCTGGGCTACGGAGCTGGAGATGGAGGTGAAGTTGATGATGGCTCCGTGCCCGGATTTTGCCAGGTGAGGCCGGGCCGTGTTGGCCGCCATTACCGCGCTCACCAGGTTGACGTTGAGGGCTTCGAGCCAGTCGGCCCTGCCGGAGGATGCGCCGTCGTCCTTGTAGGTGCAGGCGAGGTTTACCAGGATGTCCAGGCCTCCGTGCTCCCTGGCAGTGTTCTCTACGAGTTCCGTGACGGCGGCGTCGTCCGTGATGTCCGTGTGGGAGTAGTGGATACTTTCGCCGAGCTCCTTGGTGACCATTCCGCCGTCGGGCGCTATGTCCGCAACCACCACGGTGGCGCCGGCATCCCGCAACGCGGTAACCACTCCCTGGCCTACCTTGGTGACGCCCCCGGTGACGATTGCCGTCCTGCCCTTCAGTGCTGACATGGCTTGAGCCTTTCCTTGGTGGATTGTTGCGGAATTATGACGTGCGTCATATTTGTTCTGGTTGCGACTCTAGGTAGCGCGTGGCCGCGTGAATATCCGTTAGGCGCAGGCATCATCCGGATTACGCAGGCTCGTCTTCTTCCTCGTGCCAGCCCACCCACGCCGCTGATGTCAGCCGCGCTTCCCTTGCCAGGAGTTCCGCGGCCCACAAGTCAAAGTGGTTCACGTCCCGCTCTTCGCGACGATCGTGTACGAGCTTGATGTTCTTCACTTTCCCCACCTGCCTTTCGAGCGTTGTTTCGGTGCTGTGAGCTGGGTCATACTTGTCCTAAAAGCGACTCTAGACAGCCGCTGCACTCCGGAATATCCACATGGCGCGGGGATCATCCGAAAGGCGAAAGCTGCAAAAAACCCTGTGAAGTAGGTGGCGGATGGTGAGGATTCTTCCCCGGGACGTTCTGCGGGGACGACCGACAATGGCCACCAAGGACGTGGACGAAGCCCACGCGAAGATTGCCGAACTGTTCTGCAGCCACGAGCTGGCGCCGCGGACCAGGACATCCGCCGTGGCATGAAGTTGCGGTCCCTTCATCGGGCCGATGTTGGAATCGAGTTCCTGGATTACGGCGCGGACGTCCGAATCGACCCCGAGGGCTTGCAGGATTTCCACCTTGTGCAGATTCCGTTGGCGGGCCATGCGACCATGCAGGTGGGGTCCACCATTGTGGAGTCCAGTCCCACTATGGCCAGCGTCCCTCCGATCGATAAGCCGTTCTCCATGAGCTGGGACGGTGGCAGCCCGCACCTGATCGTCTATGTGCGCCGCCCGGCCTTGGAGCGCGTCGCCGGGCAGTTGTACGGCGATGGGGCCGTGGACCTGGGGTACGGTATGGACCTTAGCGGTGGGGCGGGTCGCGCCTTCCTGAGGGCCGTCGTCGAACTTCACGACGATATGATCAGCCGGCCGGCTAGTGCCGCTCCTGTGTTTGTCCAGGGGCTCCTGACGGACAGCATGGTGTCGCGTTTGCTGATGGCCATGGAACGCCCAGGTGACGACGTCCGCGATCCCGAAGCCGAGAGCAGGCTGGTGCGTGAGTGCCGTGAGCTACTGGAGCGCCACGCCTTCGAAGAACTCACCGTCCCGGACATTGCGGAATGCCTGGGCGTGTCCGTCCGGACCCTGCAAACCGCGCTCAGGGCGGAGACCGGCGCAACGCCCTCGGAGCTGCTCCGCAGTATCCGGTTGGACCGGGCCCGGGAGATGCTGCTGGAGGCCGACCCGCGCGAGCAGAGCGTCACGGCGGTCGCGGAGTTGTGCGGATTCACGCATCAGGGCCGTTTCTCGGCCTTGTATCTGAAGACTTTCGGCGAGCTGCCGTCGGAGAGCCTGCGTCGGTGAGTTGGCCAGCGAGCTACGCCTCCAGCACGTACGTCTTCAGGTCGTCCAGCGTCTGCTGCATGTGGGCGTCCATGGCGAGCCGGGCCTCGTTGGGATTCCGTGACTCCAAGGCGGCGGCTATCTTCCGGTGGTGCCCGATTGCGTGTTCCTGGATTTCGGGGAATGCCGAGGTTTCCGTGCGTCGGGCTTCAAGGACACGGTGCAGGGGTTCGAACAGGACGGCCACAAACACGTTGCCGGAAGCATGGAGGATCACGTCATGGAAGGCGAGGTCGGCTTCCACAAATCCGCCGAGGTCGTTGACTTCGTGTGCGGATTGCATCTTTTCCACGTGCTCCCTGAGGGCCGCGAGTTCATCGTCCGAAATCCGTTCGGCGGCCAGCTCGCAAGCGCCGGTCTCGAGCATCCGACGAAGCTCGATCAGCTGGATGGCAGCCGCGGCGTCCTTGGTTCCTTCGGAAGCTGCGCGCAAGACAGCTTCGAGTGAGGCCCACTGATTCAAGGGATTCACGAACGTGCCACGGCCTCGCTCCACGCTGAGGATCCGCTGCGCTTCAAGGGTCTTCATGGCTTCACGCACGGTCATGCGGCTCACCTCATGCTTGGCGCTGAGTTCCAGCTCGCCCGGGACCACCGTTCCGGGCGGGAATTCGCCCGCCACAATGCGGTCCAGCAACTCATCAGCTACGACGCCGACCAGCGACTTGCGTGCCATATTTCCCCGTTTCCTGTCCTTCGCTCCGCCCGGCGCCCTGTGGATTTTCCCGCGGGACCGGATGGATGTCAGACATCTTACGCTGGCGGCTGCCAGCTCGTTCTCCAAAACCCGTGCAACGCTTGGGCACATTCATCCGGCCGTTCCCAGTGAACACTGTGGCCCGCATCGGGAATGGTCTTCAGTTTTCGGTTGCGTTCTGCAGCCACGAATTCACGCATCTGGTCGATGGAACGCACCCGGTCCCCGGTTCCGGCGATGACCAGCAAGGGCGCCTGGACGCGCCCGGGTACTGACGGTTCGACGCCGGATATCGCCGCCAGCGCGCTGGCGGACAGCACCGGGAAGGGTACGTCGAAGCCTTTGCCCAGCCGTGCCATCTCGTCGTCGGTCAGCGGCCTGTACCACGCATTCATGAGCTTCGCCTTGGTGGCCGCGTCGAAGAATCCTTGTTCCAACTGGGACACCAACATGGCCCTGAATCCCTCATTTGGCGGGGCTGGCACCATTCCCACCAACGCAACCGTCGCCACCAGCTCCGGATAGTTGGCCGCAACCGTCAGTGCGACGCTTCCGCCCATGGAGTGCCCTACCAGATGCACCGGCTTGCCGCCGCGTTTCTTGATGGCCGCCGCAACGGATTTCGCGGCCGAGTCCAGTGTCCAGTCGAAGCCGGACAACTCCTCACCCGGGTGGTACCCGGGGAGATCCAGAATCCAAGCCGGCCGGCCGCCGTCGAGCAGTTTCTCGGCTAGGGGTTCCCAGTACGACGAACTGGATGCCCAGCCGTGGATCAGTACTGCCGGCACGTGATCGCCGGCGTCGGCAGGCGTGCGAACGTCCACGAAGGGGAGCGGAACCGCACTGTCAGCCATGGCCCCAGCCTAGTGACGCAGGGCATCTTGCGCAGGGAAGAGCTGTGTGTCACACTGGCATTCAAATGTTAGATGTCTGACATCTTACATTCACCAAACAGCAACAGAGATTTCCCACGATGGAGTGCAAAGTGACTTTTGAAGCCGACGTTCTGGCCGCTTTCCCCGCGGAAGTTCAGATCCCCGCGCAGCTCGTGGCCGACGCCGTTGCAGCGTCCTCCGCCGTTGCCCCGAAGATCCTGGTGGTCCTCGACGACGACCCCACCGGCACGCAGTCCGTCGCAGACCTCGCGGTCCTCACCCGCTGGGATGTCCAGGACTTCACGTGGGCCTTCACCCACATCAGTGAAAACAACACCAAGCCTGCCGTCTACGTCCTCACCAACACCCGCAGCCTGGACCCCGCCGAAGCCGCATCCCGTAACGAAGAGGTCGTGCGCAATGCATTGGCCGCGGCCGGACTGGCCGGTGTGAAGCTCGGCTTCGTCAGCCGCAGCGACTCCACCCTCCGCGGCCATTACCCGTTGGAGCCCGACGTCATCGCCGCTACCGTCGCCGCTGAAACCGGTGAAGCAACCGACGGCGTAGTCATCGTTCCTGCCTTCCCCGACGCCGGCCGGGTCACCATCGGCGGTGTGCACTACATGCGCGGCGATGCCGGATCGCTCACCCCGGTGGCGGAGACGGAATTCGCCAAGGACGCAAGCTTCGGCTTCGCCAACTCGGAGATGGCCAAGTATGTGGAGGAGAAGTCGCAGGGCCGCTTCGCTGCAGAAAGCGTGATCGTCCTGGACCTGAACATCATCCGCGCCGGTGCCTCCGCCCAGGACCCCGCCATTTCCGCGAAGGCCATCGCCGACGCCTTGGAGTCTGCCACCAACTCCACCCCGATCGTGGCCGACATCGTCACCGAGAACGACTTCCGTGCCTTGGCCTTGGGCCTGGGAGAAGCTGAACGACGCGGCAAGAAGCTCCTCTACCGCGTTGGTCCGCCGTTCGTCCGTGGCCGGATTGGCCAGGAGATCCGCGCGGCCCTCACCGCCGAGGAAGCCTACGCCGGCAACACTCCCTCTACTGCAGGCGGCTTGATCGTTGTGGGCTCCCATGTGGGCGTCACCACCCGCCAGCTCAACGACCTCACCGCAGAGCACAGCTCGGCGCGGACCATCGAAATCGATGTAGAGCGGCTGCTCGGTGCGGAGGCCGAACCCTACATCGGAACCGTCGTGTCCGACGTCGTCAGCGCTCTTCGCGAAGGCGACGTGATCGTCCACACCAGCCGCCTCCTCATCAAGACCGACGACGCCGCGGCAAGCCTGAAGATCGCCCGCACCGTCTCCGCCGCCGTCGTGGCCGTGGTGAACCGCACGCTCAAAACGTTCCCGCCTCGATTCGTTATTGCCAAGGGCGGCATCACGTCCTCGGACGTCGCGGCGCACGGCCTGGAAATCCGCCACGCAATCGTCCGAGGGCCCATGCTTCCGGGCATCGTCTCGCTCTGGGAGCCGGTGGATGGTCCCGCGAAGGGCATCCCGTACATCGTCTTTGCCGGCAACGTCGGCGACGACCAATCCCTGACCCAGGTCACCCGCAAGCTCAGCGCCACCTTCTAACAGCAAAATTTCAATGGAGAACACCATGACCAGCAGCAACTACACCGTCACCGTCCTGGGCCTCGGCGCCATGGGCCTGCCCATGGCCACCCGCCTCGCGTCCGAGCTGACCGTCCACGGCTTCGACATCGCCGAGCCCCGCCTGGAACTTGCCGCAGCCGCCGGCATCAAGACCTTCGCCTCGGCCCGCGAAGCGTCCCAGGACGCCGACGCCCTGCTCCTTGCAGTCCGCAACGGCGAGCAGCTCAACGATGTCCTCTTTGGCGAGAACGGCGTTGCGTCGGTACTGAAGCCGGGCGCCGTCGTGATCCTCGGCAGCACCGTTGGCACCGAAGCCATCCCGGCCACCGTTGCCAAGCTCGCTGAATACGGCGTGGCCCTGGTGGACGCTCCACTGTCCGGCGGCCCTAAGCGCGCAGGCGAAGGCGACCTGCTGATCGTCGTCGGTGCAGAGCCCGAGGCACTCGAAAAGGCCCGGCCCGCCTTGGAACTGCTGGCTTCCACCCTGAGCATCGTCGGCGACAAGCCCGGTGATGGACAGGCACTCAAGACCGTCAACCAGCTCCTGTGCGGTGTCCACATCGCCGCCGCTGCCGAGGCCATGGCCCTCGCCGACGCCCTCGGACTGGACCAGGCCAAGACCCTGGCCGCACTGGAAGCCGGCGCTGCCGGTTCCTTCATGCTCTCCAACCGCGGCCCGCGCATCCTCGAGGCCTACACGGAGGACGGAGCCGAGGTCCTCAGCCGCCTGGACATTTTCGTCAAGGACATGGGCATCGTGGGCAAGGCAACCCGCGCCGCAGGTCTGGCCGCACCGGTTGCCGCAGCTGCTGAACAGCTCTACTTGCTCGGCCAGGCCCAGGGCCTCGCCGCCGCAGACGACTCCGCCGTCATCAAGGTTGTCGCGCCCACCAAGCGCACCGCCTAACCACCCCAGATAACCCGCGACGACGGCGGTCCCCCCTCCGCCGTCGTCGCCACCTCCCGCCGGTCTTCTCTCTAGACTGGTTTGTCAAAGGAGACACCCCCAATGAACCCCCTCGTTAACTCGCTGATGGTTCGGGCGGCCGATGCCCCCGCCATCAAACCCGCAGTGGAGCTGGGAACACCCCTCTTGCTGACCATCGCAGCTGCAGGCATTGCACTGCTCTTGGTGCTGATCATCCGCTTCAAGATCCAGGCTTTCGTAGCCCTCCTCGCAGTGAGCATCCTGGTGGCCGTTGCCGCGCAGATTCCGCTGAAGGACATCTTCACCGTGGTCACCAACGGTGTGGGCAGCACTATGGGCAAGGTCGCTTTGTTGATTGCCCTCGGCGCCATCCTTGGCCGGATGATCGAAGTCTCGGGCGGCGTGCAGTCTCTGGCAACCCACTTCACTGAGAAGCTCGGGGCCAAGCGCGTTGCGGTGGCGTTGACCGCCGTCGGCTTCCTGGTTGCCATCCCGGTCTTCTTCGAAGTGGGCGTGATCGTCCTGGTGCCCATCGTTTACGCCTTCGCGAAGATCGCCAAGGTCCACCCCGTTAAGTTCGGCCTCCCGATGGCCGGCATCATGCTCTCCATCCACGTAGCCGTCCCACCGCACCCGGGCATCGTTGCGGGCGCGGGTGTCTTCGGAGCCGACATCGGCCTCATCACCATGATTTCCTTGATCATCTGCGTGCCGCTCGGTTTCCTGTCCTACTGGGTTGCCAGCATCATGAACCGCAAGGACTACGAGCTCCTTCCCGGCGTCAAAGCCCAGGTTGAAGAATTCGGCTCCGATTCACTGGTCCGCGTCGGCCACGACGGCCCCGGCGCCCGCGCCATCGCTCCGCCGCGCCCCGGACTGATCATGTTCCTGATCGCCGCTCCGATTGTGCAGATCCTCCTCGGTACTGTTGGCACCCTCACCATCGCCAAGGACAACTACTGGTACGGGGTGGCCTCGTTCATCGGCAACCCGTTCTTTGCGCTCCTCGTGGCCGTGGCCCTTTCCTTCTTCCTGCTGGCTGTTCGCCGCAACTGGTCACTCAAGGAAACCGGTGAGATCTTCGAAGGCGCGCTGCCTCCCATCGCCTCCATCCTCATGGTGGTTGCAGCCGGTGGCGTGTTCGGTGAAGTCCTCCGCACCTCGGGTATCGGTGCCGCGCTGTCCCATACGCTGGACAGCCTTGGCCTGCCGGTGATTGTGCTCGGCTTCATCATCTCCCTGGCGCTTCGCGCCGCCCAGGGTTCGGCAACCGTAGCTATTGTGACCACCACCGGCCTGCTCACGTCCGCCGTCATGGAAGGCGGCTACACGCCCGCCCAGATCGCAGTGATCGTGATCGCCATCGGCTTCGGCGCACTGGGCCTGTCACACGTGACCGACGCAGGCTTCTGGACAGTCATCCGCTACTACGGCCTCACAGTGTCCGACGGCCTGAAGACCTGGACCGTCCTCACCACCATCCTTGGCTTGGCCGGCTTTGTCCTCACCTACGTGGCCTGGATCCTGGTGGGAGGCCTGGGCCACTGATGCGCGCTTCCCTGGACTCAATGGTCGCCTCTGCACTGGCCTCCCGCTCCGCAGTTCCGGCCTTCACGTGCTACGACTTCACCACCGCCCTGGCCGTGGTTTCGGCTGCCGAGGAAGCGCGGCTGGGCGTCATCCTGCTGGTTGCGCCCAAGACGGCTTCCACTCCCAACGGACTCCGCCTGATCAAAGCCCTCCGCGGCCTGGCGGACTCCGCAAGCGTCCCGGTGTCCGTCCAGCTGGACCACGCTTCGGATCTCAAGGTCATCCGCGATTCCGTGGCCGCCGGTGCGGACGCCGTCCTGGCCGATGGTTCGTCGTTGCCGTTCGAGGACAACATTGCCCTGGTCCGCAAAGTCCGTGCCGCGCTGGACGCTTCCGGACGCACCGACGTCGTGATCGAAGCGGAACTGGGCGGGCTGGCCGGCGATGAGGACAGGGCATTCGGTACCGCCCGTGAAACGCACGACGCCGGTACTCCGGTTGAGGAGCTCACCAACCCCGCGCAGGTGGCCGACTTCGTGGAGCGGACGGGTGCGCAGTTGCTGGCTGTCGCCGTCGGCAACGTGCATGGCAAGTACAAGGGTGAGCCCAATATTCGTTGGGATGTACTGCAGGACGTTGCCTCGAAGACCGGCGTCCCGTTGGTACTGCACGGCGCTTCGGGCATCCCGGCGGACGAGCTCGCCAAAGCTCCCTCGCTGCGGGTCGGCAAGGTGAACTTCAACACTGAACTACGCACCGGCATCCTGTCTACCCTTGAGGCGGAAACCGCGGCATACCGGGCAGATGGCGAGAATCTCCAGGGTTTGTTGGCGCGTTGGAACGGCACTGCGGGCGCATTCGCGGGCGCCACGCTGGAGCTGCTGAGCGCCTGACGGCCCGGTCCCAACAACACGGGAGGCTAGGATCAGACCATGATTCTGGCCTCCCTGATTTTCGCCCTGATTGCGGCTTTGCTTCACGTATTTATCTTCACCATGGAGTCCATCACCTGGACCAAGCCATCCACGTGGAAACGCTTCAGCCTCACCTCGCAGGCCGACGCCGAGACCACCAAGCCGCTCGCCTACAACCAGGGGTTCTACAACCTCTTCCTGGCCATAGGCGCGTTGATCGGCATCATCGCAGTCTGGGCCGGGGCTCCACAGGTAGGTTGGACCCTCGTGTTCAGCAGCTGTGGGTCGATGCTCCTGGCAGCGCTGGTCCTCGCGGCCAGCGGGAAAAAGTACCTCCGCGCAGCCACCACCCAAGGCATTACGCCGCTGCTCGCCGTCGTCCTGGGCGTTTTGGCCGTGACGCTCGGCTAGAACACGTTGGTGGCCCGCTGTTCCGCTGTTGGGCAACGACGGAACAGCGGTGCCGCGACGTGCGTGTTGAAATTAGTGCTCCGGGGGACCGGCCTGGGCTGCGGCGTCATCCATCCACAGCACCTCCCAGTGGTGGCCATCGAGGTCGCGGAAGGCCCTGCTGTACATGAATCCGAGATCCTGGGCGTCATACGTCTCTGATCCGCCGGCCTCGAGGGCCTTGTTCGCCAAAGCATCTACATCTTCGCGGCTCTCGGCGGAAATGGCGACAATGGCCGCCGTCGAATTCTTGGTGTCCGCGATGGGCTGCTTGGTGAACTCGCTGAACTTGGCGTGCGTCAGGAGCATGGCGTAAATGGTGTCGCTGAAGACAACGCAGGCAGCAGTGTCATCTGTGAAGTTGGGGTTGATGGAATAGCCAAGTGCTGTGTAGAAGGACTTGGAAGCCTCGAGGTCGCTGACAGGCAAATTCACGAAAATAGAGGTAGTCATGGCTATGATCCTGCCGGTGTTTCCGTAGCCCGTCCAGACCCTTCTCTCCAGAGCGGCAGCGGCACAACCCTGAGGCTTCGCCCGGATTCGTCGAGGACATGGCCAAGGCGCTTGTATGTCCGGACTACCGCTTGCCGGGAGATCACCGTGCTGCCTGGTGCCCGCTCGGCCAATTCGCGCTCAAATGCCTGTGCCTCCAGGTAGTCCCGGACCCACAACGTGACCACCAGGTTGTGCGAACCGAGCACCTGGGCGCTGAGCCTGCAGTTCGTCTGTGCAGCGAAGTAGCGGCCAACGTCCTCCACGTACTGTGCCGGAACATTGAGCATAAGCGTCACTTCCCGTAGGCCCCGGTTCGCCGCAGTGGACGCATCGCACCTCAGCGTGATGTAGCCGGACGCCAGAAAGCGTTCCACGCGGCGTCGGGCAGTTTGCGGCGAGACGTTGCAGGCTTCTCCCAGTTCAGCCCATGAGGCACGTCCGTCGTTGGCCAGTTCCTCAAGCAACGAGGCGTCCAGGTGATCCGGCGAGTAGCTTGCCGGTGCTGTCTTGGCTTCAGCTGAGACCAGCCGCGCGCGTGCGGGTTCAAGTGTTCCACTGCGCCATTCCGAGGCCTGCCGGTAAAGCTTGGTGACGAAGACGACCTCCCGATGGGTGAGGCCAGGCAGCACAGGAAAGGCTCCGGTCACGATGTCCATAAGTTCCTCGTGGCTGGACGCAAAGCAATCCATGAAGACATCGTGGGAGCCTGTGACCATGGAAACGGTGCCGAACGCCGGCACCTCACACAGCCTCTGTATCAGGGCTTCGCTTTCGCCGGGCAGAGACGAGAGCTGGATGAAAGCGGACCATCCGGCACTGAGGTAGCGCTGTCCCGGAGACGGCGTGATCCATGCCAGTCCTTGTTCGGCCAGCGCCTTCCAACGCCTCGCCACAGTAGGGCCGGACAGGCCCAGGGCATCCGCAATCCGGCTCCATTCCGCCCGCGGATTGATCTGGAGGGCATTCACGATTTCGAGGTCCAGCTCGGAAACTATGGCCGATTCGTTCAATACGCACTTCCTCGTGTGGGTTTCAAACAATTTGAACGTCAGCATAACTGACAGCCATAGCGTTGTGACTCGCATCACCACCGGCGAATCCGCCCAGGACCCTAGGAAGCTCATGGCAAGCAAGACAGCACCACCGGCAGCGGCCACTACGCGCAAAACCATCGCAGGCATGATCCTGGCGATGGCTCTCATTGAATCGCTCAGCGGTGTCACCCAGGGGTATCTAAACCCCATCCTGCCCGCACTGGGACCGGTCTTCGAGATTGATGATCCCACCATCAACGGCATCTTCCTCATCTCAAATGTGAGCTTTGCCGTCCTCACGCCCATCATTTCAAGGCTCGGCGACAGCTACGGCTACCGACTCATACTCCGCTGGTCCACGGGTGTAGTGACGGTCGGTGTTTTGCAGATGGCGTTGTGGCCGACGCTATGGACGGTGACCTTAGGTGTAGTGATGTTGACCTGCGTGGTGGGCTTCATCCCGCTCATGATGGGTGTCCTTCGAGTCACCAGCCCCGCCCACATACGCACTGGCGTCAGTGTCATGATCGGCATGCTCATGATCATGGTGGGAGCCGGCGGACTGCTGGCCGGAATCGTTGGTGTCACCAACCCAACACTCGGATTCTGGGTGGCGGTGCCATTCGCGGTCATCGCCTTTGTTTGCTCGTTCCTGCTGCCCGACGCCGGAGTCCCGACCCGTGAGGGAATGGCCCTTGCGCCGTTGCTGGCTTGCGCAATGGGGCTGATCGGCTTCGTGGTGGCGCTCTCCATGGCGCCTGAATGGGGTTGGCTGGACGCCCGCACCCTTGGGGCTGGCTTGCTGGGGCTTATCCTGCTGGCCTTCTGGGTCAAGCGAGACTACGGCAGTGCCGCCGGTGGGCGGTTCATGGACCTCCGAATGCTGGCCACGCCGCGGATCCGCGCCATTTCCGTGGCAACGTTCTTCTTCGGCTTCGCTTCTATCAGCTACTTCGGCACTAACGGCATCTTCCTGCACTCCAACCCGGACAAAACAGGGTACGGGTTCGCTCTCAGTCCGCTGATGATCGCGATTGTCCTTGCCCTGGCATCCGTACTTTCCTTGGTCGCGTCCCTTTCGACGGCACGGGCGCTGCGGAAGTTCGGAGAGCGGCCCACGTTGGTCTTTGCCGGCGTTCTGCTGGCTGGAGGGTTCCTGGTCATGATGTTCGCGCACGACTCGTTCGCCGGATACTGCGTCGGCTTTGCCATGTTCAACCTCAGCCTGGGCATGTACCAAGCGGGCACCCGCTCGCTGTCCGTGGAAGGAGTGCCCTTGGAAGAAACGTCAACAGCCGCCGGACTCAACGAGTTGGCGTTGTCAGTCGGCATCGCCGTGGGCGCAGCAGTGGTCAAGCTGTTGTCGTCCGCCTCTGTGGCCAACGGACGGATCACCGAAACCGGTTTGCTGACCATCTGGGGAGCCCTCGCCGTGGCGGCACTGATCGCCGCAGCGGCCAGTGCCCGGTACCCGAAGCGACAGGCCGCCGAGGTGACGGCATGACCGCCGGGCTGGACAGCGAAACTGCACGGTCCGCCGTCGTGCCCGCCTCCCTGGCCGACGTCCAGGCTGTAGTGGAGCGCGAAGTCCAGCGATGGAAACCGGACATTCTGGACCTTAGCCACGCCATCCACGCCGACCCGGAACTGGGTGGCCAGGAATTCCGTGCGGTCAAACGGGTCAAGCGGGTGCTCCGAAAGGCCGGGTTCACCTTCGACGAACAACAGCCGGAACAGCCCACCGCGTTCAGCGCGCGCTTAGGATGCGGTCAACTGGTGGTAGCACTCTGCGTTGAATACGATGCGTTGCCCGATATTGGGCACGCCTGTGGTCACAACGTCAACGCGGCCAGCGCGGTGGGCGCAGCGTTGGCTCTGGCCGCTGTGGCCAAAGAGCTGGACATCACCGTCAAGGTCCTGGGAACTCCGGCGGAAGAGACCACCGGGGGAAAGGTGGACCTGATCGAGGCGGGCTTCCTCGACGACGTCTCACTGGCCATGATGGTCCACGCCGGCGCAGCGGATGTGGTGGGCGGCTCGTCATTGGCCATGTCCATGTGGGACGTCGTCTTCGAAGGCCGCCCGGCGCACGCCGCAGCAGCGCCGTCCGAGGGCGTCAACGCGTTGGACGCGCTGGTGGTGGCGCAGTTGGCCATGGCCTTGGCCCGGCAGCAGCTGCCCGTTGGCTCGATCGTGTCGCTGATCGTCACCGAGGGTGGCAGCGCCGTCAACGTCATTCCGGAGCGCTCCCGGGCAAGTGTGGAAATGCGGGCACCCGGTATTGAGCAATTGCGCCTCATCCAGGACAAGGTCCGGCGCTGCCTCGAAGCCGGTGCGCACGCGAGCGGCTGCACCCTGCAACTGAACTCCCAAGGCAACGACTACGCAGAACTGCAGCAGGATCCGTTCCTGTCCGGGGCGTACCAGGAAGCAATGAAGGCCACGGGAAGGGACGTAGTGTTCAACACCGACCCTGTAGCTTCCACAGACATGGGCAACGTCTCCCAAAGGGTGCCATCCATTCACCCCATAGTGGGCTACGACGTCCGGGGCGCTGTGCACCACACGGCCGAGTTCGCAGCATTCGGCGCCTCTGCGGGCGCCGACAAGGCGGTCCTTGATGGATCGTTCGGCATGGCCGCTGCGGCGTGCGCTGCGGCCATGGACGCGGAGCAGCGGAAGTGCCTGCTGCATAAGACACCCGGGTAGGGCTCAAGCGGCACGCCTGCTGGCCCCCTGTCCTAAGCGGGCGGACAATGGAGGCAGCGCGCGGTGCGCTCGTAGGGAGAGCCATGGATAGAGCCAGGCAAACACACCCTGCCACCGGCCTGTATGAGGCTGTGCGGCGGGATCCGGCGATCGACCTTGTCCGTTTCACCTGCCTGCTCTTGGTTGTTGCCGCGCACTGCATGATGGTCAGTCCTGTCCTGCACAAAGACGGCACGGTTGAGACACAAAACGTCCTCATGGACCAAAGCTGGTTCACGCCAGTGCTCTGGCTCCTCATGATTGTTCCGTTGTTCTTCGTGATGGGCGGGGTGACCGGGCTTCAGTCGTGGCGGCGGCTTGCGGCCCGCGGGGGAACGGGCTTCGATTTCGCGCAGCTCCGGCTCCTGCGCCTGGTGCGCCCCGCCATGGCCTTGCTTGCACTGATGTGGGGCGGTCTATGGGTGGCGTTGCTCATGGGGGTACATCCCCAGGTCATTCAGCTCATGACCGCTGGTGCCGCGATGCCTCTGTGGTTCCTTGCGGCATTCCTGACCGCGCAACTGAGCATTCCGCTGATGGCCCGGTTGCATCAAAAGTCGCCGTTCGTTGTTTTCGGTGTCCTGGTGGCAGCGATTATCACTGTTGATTCCCTCCGCGGAGCCATTCCCGTGCTCGCGTTCACCAACATGATTTTCGTTTGGTGCGCCGTCCAGCAGCTGGGTTTCCTGATGGCCGACGGCTTCTTCGAGCGACGCAGCCGCACGTGGCTCGTGGGCGCAGCCGTGACCAGCAACCTCCTGCTGGGTCTCGTCACCGGCGTGGCCGTATATCCGGGAAACATGGTGGTGAACATCAACCCACCCAACCTCTGTTTGCTTCTCTTGGGCATCTCCCAAACAGCAACGCTCCAGCTGCTCCAGCCGGCCGTGCGGTGGGTTGCCAGTGCCCGATGGGTCCAAACCGTAATGGCGCTCGCCGGCCGCAGATCCATGACCATCTACTTGTGGCATCTTCCGCTGCTGGTGGGATTCTCGGGCCTGCTGTTGCTGACGGACCTGCCGATACCCGACGCCAGCACTGCCGACTGGTGGTGGGCGCGGATTCCCGTCTTCGCCGCGGTAGTCACCTTGCTTGTCCCGGTCGTGTGGCTTTTCGGCCGGCTTGAGGAACGTCCGACGGCGGCCAACCACGCGCGCGGTCCCTCACGTGTCGCTGTGGTGACGGCCGCCGTCGTGGTTTTCGTGCCGGTCGCTGATGCCGCTTTCAACGGCCTGACGCTTTCCCTCCTGGGTGGGGGAGCAGCCTGCTTCGCGCTCGCTGTCCTGCTGCTGGGCAGGGTTCCGACGCCGCAGCAGGCCGAGCCGGAAGCAAACGCTACGGAAAGGAGTGAGGCCCAGGCGCCCACGTTGCCAGCGCCTGATTTAAGTGCCAATCTCGAACCATGACCGAGTACACGGATTCACTGGCAGAGTCGTTCCGCGCTGGCGTCACTACGGTGCGCAACGACAAATTTCACCGCTATGAGCTTCACGTAGACGGCGAGCTGGCGGTGATCTCCCAGTTCCTCGACAGGCCCGGCCACATCGATTTCATTCACACCGAAACCAAGCCCGGCTTCAACGGACAGGGCTTGGCCAAAGTGCTCGCCCACTTTGCCTTGGACGACGTAGTGGCGTCCGGCAAACGCATCATTCCGCACTGCCCCTATATCGCGGCCTACCTGAAGAAGCACGAAGGTTACGAACAGGATGTCGATTGGCCTGCAGAGCCGCCCACCGGCGAGCCCGACAACGAGTAGCGGGTTAGCCGGCCGCCCTGATGTAACTGAGCTTCACACGGGCACAGCATTGGTCGGTGACTTCGGCGTTGCTTCCGGTGCTCGTGGCCCTGACGGAAAGGCGGCTCACAAGTTCCCCTCCGCTGCGGGCCTCATGCTCGGAGACTTTGTGGCTGAACGAGATGGAGCTCATGCCGCCCGCGGGGAGGTCGCCCATGTCGAAAGGTGACGTGATGGCGGCGAAGATGACGGCGCCTACCTCGGTTGTGGCCTCGAGGGGGCGTGCCGGAAGCAGGCTGGTATCCAGCAGCGTCTCTACGTCATCGTTAAGGATGTTCGCGGTGAAAGTTACCACTTGGCCCGCGCACGCCTCCAGGACATCCGGTGTGTAGACCAAGGTCAGACTTGGGAGGGTGTCGGGAGTTGCAGCCTGCGGCGGCGGGGCGTCGGCGCTGGCGGCAAAGTCAGACGCCAGGTTCCCGAGCCGTGACAGCCAAAGCGAAACAGTGGCAATCGGAAGCCCCAGTAGCTCGGCCATTTCCTCAGGACAATACCCATCACCCAGGGCCACCATGAATTGGTCATAGATGGTCCGGCGTGCAATCGTTTCCGGCACGCGGAATTCCCCCTGCTTACTGCTTTTTGAATGCCTCCTGCCCTAGCCACGGTATAGCTCGGAGCTAGGCCCCGGCAAGGTGGGCCTGGGGCTGGTATCCGGAGGTCCGGGCGGGGGCTTGGTATCCTGTGGGCCCAAAAGGCCAGTCCTTTCGCGTCCCGCTGAGGGAGACGATGGCATCGTGCTCATCGAGCACTGCGAGGCCGCGGCACGTACCGCGCACCTGCATGGCACTGATGATGCTGCCGCCGTGAACGTGATCGGATTCCGTCACCAAATAGGAAAAACTGCGCATGACTGACTGGCCCGGGGCCAGGAGTCCGATGCGAAGGTCCCGTTCCACCGGCTCCGACGTGTATGCCAGCATCTCCATCCCCTCATTTGTGAAGGACCTTGGCACCAGTGTGATATCCCGGACGTGACTTGTGGAGTCGTTGGTGATCCACGCCGTAAAGATGACGGTATCGCCGGGTATGGCCACTGGCCGGTCCGCTCCGTAGACGAGGGCGACATGCCCCGCGTTCTTCTTCCGGGCCAACGGCCCTGAACGGTTGGTGGGCAAAGACCGGACAATCTCGTTCTGTTGTTCGAGCAGGTTTTTGTGGGTGGCACGCATTAATTTCAGGAAAGGGCGTGGGCGCCTGACGACCATGGATCCTCGCTTGGCTTCTGGGGATGGGAAGTTCTCGCCTAACAAGTAATGCGAGGGCCCGGATCGTGATGCGAAAAACCAAGTTCTCTACAGGGCAGCGGTCGCGGATTCAAGTCACACAGCTTGTGATGGCACACTATTGTTTATGGATCAAGTATTAGCGGGTGGGGCCGGAGGGGCGTCCCTGACTTCCGCAGAGGCCTCAGGCAGTGATCCCCAGATCATCTCGTTGGTGCGGCAAGGCGTCACGGAGGCCTTCGATGTGCTCTATCAACGGCACCTGAAAGTTGCCCAGTACGTTGCCCGTGCACAGACTGACAACCCAAGTGACGCCGATGACGTTGTTGCCGAGTCATTCGCCGCCATCTTCCAGCTGTTGAAGGAAGGCAAGGGCCCAAAGGAGTTCTTCCGTTCGTACCTCCTGACCGTGGTGCGGCGCACTGCCCACGACAGGAATCGCAAGGCCCGCCGGATGCCAACCGCGGCGGATGACGCCATTCTCGATTCTCCGGTGCTGGATGATGACCCCGTCATCGGCGCTCTCGAGTCCACCATCATGGCCAAGGCGTTCAAATCGCTGCCTGAGCGCTGGCAGGCCGTGCTGTGGCACTTGGATATCGAGGGGTTGAAACCCTCGCAGGCCGCGCCCTTCGTCGGGCTCACGCCAAATGGCGTTTCGTCCTTGGCTACCCGGGCCAGGGAGGGCCTTCGGCAGGCCTACTTGCAGCACCACATCAGCCAGACAGTTGACCGGGCCTGTGATGAGTACGCCAGCCAGCTGGGTAAGTATGCCCGGAATGCGCTGAAGCGCACTTCGCAGGAAAAGGTCGCGGCCCACCTGGATAGTTGTGCCAAGTGCACCGCCTTGCTGATTGAACTCAACGATGTCCAAGGCGGCATGCGTGCCATCCTGTTCCCGCTGTTCACTGGGCTGGCCTTCACACCTGGTGTCATTGCCGCTATCGGAGCCGGAGCAATGTCCGGGACTGCATCTTCGGGTGCCGGCAGCACCGCAGTGCCGGGCAATGCTTCCACGGCGGGACTCCGTGGGATCAGCAAAGCATGGCAGCTGACGGCGTCGCTTGTCTTGGGAGCAGTCGCGTTGGCCGGACTCCTTGTCTGGTTGTTGCAGATGAATACCGGTTCACAATCGACAGTTGAAAACCAGGCAGTTGCCACTGTTCCTCCAGGACAGGAGTCGGCAGCTCCGCTTGAGTCGGCAAGGCCGTCTGTTGAGCCCAGCGCCGCAGCGGAGGACCCAGAACCGGTTCCCGAATCGGACCTGCCTGTGGCAGCAGCGCCGGAACCACCCGCCGTCGTGGTTCCCTCGGCGGTGACACCCTCGCGGGGTGCCGTTGTGGTGGGCTCCGGTACGGTGTTTTCGACGACGGCGCCTGCAGCAACCGCTCCGGCGGCGTCTCCGAGCCAAACGGTTGATGCGACGTTCAGTGCCGTTGTTGGTTCCACCCCAACAGGCAGGGAGCTTCGGGTGGCGTTCTCCCTCCAGGGCGACGGAACTCCGACGTCGGCCGAGGCTGTCTTT
This sequence comes from Arthrobacter sp. LFS091, assembly GCF_047977885.1. Taxonomy (NCBI): domain Bacteria; kingdom Bacillati; phylum Actinomycetota; class Actinomycetes; order Micrococcales; family Micrococcaceae; genus Arthrobacter; species Arthrobacter sp. LFS091. The sequence goes on along the minus strand of NZ_JBFPFP010000011.1, from coordinate 7,004 downwards.
GCGTTGCCGGATCAGTCGACGTTCGTGGCAGGCAGTACGTTGGCTCCGGCGGGATGGACATGCGCCGCCACCGATACCACGATGCGTCGGATCCGATGCACCACTGACTCCCTTGACCGCGGGAGTCTCGCGTTCAAGCTGGGAGTGTCCATGCCTGCGAAGGCCAACAGCGGAACACTGAACTACCTTTTTGGCGGGCAGAATATCGTCACCAAGACGTTTGCGAACCAGTACGGATAAGCGTCCCTGGCCGAGTATCTGAGCGGTTCAAAAAACTTTCTAAAAATTCTCTTGTTTTTCGCGTCACGAACTGACGGCAACCTCCACTAGGCGTTTGGGTCACCGCGTATCGGGGTCCCCGCTGAACAGCCTGGGCTTTCAGCGACACGAATCGTCTGTTGCGCGTACTGGACTACTGGTGAGTAGCCCAAACGGGACGTCGAAGCCCTCCTAGGGCCGGCGCCCCGTGTGACCGAAAGAAAACAAGAGAACCCATGAAACACACACGTCCACAGAAACTGCTGGCGGCTGTCGTCGCTACAGCAGTGATGTCATTGGGGGTAGGTGGCGCTTTGGCCCCGCCCTCCTTGGCGACTGTCCCGGGGTCGCCGGGAATTACCCAACCAGGAACTCCGGTCTACACGGAGGACTTCTCCAACCAAGACGCCACCGGCGGCGCCATCAGCCTCCTCAATTACACGGGCGGGGCGAAGGCGGCCAATGAAACGTACACGGCTGATACCCCGTACACGCCAGCTGGCGGGCAGTGCGACGGGTGGATCCTGAATTCATCCACCCCACTGCCCACGTCGGACGCTGGCTGTGTCAATAACCAGCCTGATGGCTGGGGACAGATTCGTGACATGGCCGTCAAACTGGGCCTTGCGCAGGGAATGACAGCAGCAGAGGCCGCCAAAAACCAGGTCCTGTCTGAGTACACCAACGCAAGCAACGGCAGGATCACGGCTGGAACAGAATTCCGCACGAAGTCCAACACGATCCCGGCCATTGCCGGCCACTACTACGCTGTTTCGGCCTACTTTGCGCAGGTCAACTGTCACGCCGCCCACGCCAAGGAGACATTCAGCCTCCTCGTCAACGGCACGCCACTTGTCCTGGGTACCGGGCTGGATCCCTGTGGAACCAACACCACCAACGGTGGAGTCACCGAAATCACCAAACTGCAGTCCGGGGCCTACCAGGTCCCGCAAGGCACGACTCCTTCGCTGGGCCTGGAAGTGCGCAACGAAGCCACCAGTGGCTCGGGCAACGACGTCGCTTTCGACCTTCCCCAGATCGTGGACGTTACCCCGCAACTGGACAAGTCGTTCTCTCCCGCGCTCATTGGGCCCGGTGGAACCTCCACGTTGACGCTCACGGTCACCAACACCGATGACGTCAAGGCAAAGACCGACTGGTCCGTCACGGATACCCTTCCTGCCGGGCTGAAAATCGCAAACGCGCCGAACATTGGCGGCACTTGTGTCCAAGCCGCGGGAACCAACCCGTTTATTCGGACCGCCGTTGCAGGCAGTGACGTCCTCACGGTAACCGGTGGCGACCTGGCTGACGCCGTGGCTTCGTGCACCATCACCGTGGACGTCACGGCTGCGGCCGAGGGCACCTACGTCAATGGTCCGGCCAACATCGTCACCAATCTGAACCCTCCGGCAGATGCCACCCTGGTGGTCAAGGCCCCGCGCCTGCAACTGAGCAAGGCGCTGGACGCCACCCGCCTGATGGATTCGGACCAGTTCACCACTGAAATCCGTACCGGATCCGCGACGGGACCTGTTGTCAGCAACACTGCCAATGCGACGACGTCGGGTACGGGATCCACTGTTACTGCGGGTACGGGTGTTACCGGAAAATACGTCGCTGACGCAGGTGCAACGTACTACCTGACGGAGTCCGGAACCAACCTGTCCGGCTACAGCAAGGTGATCAGCTGTGTTGACGCCAACGGACTCCAGGCAGGCTTGCCCACCGGCGCCGTCGTAAATGGCGCTTACTCCCTGGTGCCGGTTGCTGGCGCCGACATCAGTTGTGTTCTCACCAATACGGCCGTACCGGCACCGGAACTGGCATTGACCAAGTCCGCTGACGCCTCGGCTATCAACTCACCGGCGGTTGTTGGTGACAAGATCACCTATACCTTCACATCGAAGAACACGGGCAACGTACCGCTGACGGGTGTCACCATCAACGACCCCCTGGCTGGACTGTCCCCGCTCGCCTACACGTGGCCGGGAACTCCTGGCACCTTGCTGCCGGGTGAAACCGTGACCGCAATGGCTACATATGCCATCACGCAGGCCGACATCGATGCCGGACACGTAGCCAACCTTGCCACCACCACGGGTAATCCTCCGACAGGTCCTCCTGTTACCCCGCCGCCTGCAGGTACCGATACCCCGCTGACCCCGGCTCCGGCCATGGAGTTCAGCAAGTCCGCTGACGCTTCGGCCATCCAGTCGCCGTCGGTTGTGGGTGACAAGATCACCTACACCTTTACCGCGAAGAACAGCGGCAATGTGTCCCTGAGCAACGTTTCCATCAACGACCCGTTGGCTGGCTTGTCTGCTTTGACGTACACCTGGCCGGGTGTCGCAGGAACCCTCCTGCCCGGACAGACCGTCACAGCTACGGCAACGTACGCCATCACGCAGTCCGACATCAATGCCGGCCATGTCGCCAACACGGCGACTACCACTGGTACTCCGCCCACGGGCCCCGCGGTAACCCCGCCCCCGGCTGGTACGGACACCCCGCTGACTCCGGCTCCGGCTATGGAGTTCAGCAAGACTGCTGACGCTTCGGCTATCCAGTCGCCGTCGGTTGTTGGTGACAAGATCACCTACACCTTCACCTCGAAGAACACCGGCAACGTTCCACTGACCAACGTCTCCATCAACGATCCGTTGGCTGGGCTGTCGGCTCTGACCTACACCTGGCCCGGCACTCCCGGCGAGTTGCTTCCCGGCCAGACCGTAACGGCCACGGCAACGTACGCCATCACGCAGGCCGACATTACGGCCGGCCACGTCGCAAACTCTGCAACGACCACGGGTACGCCGCCCACTGGCCCTCCGGTGACTCCTCCTCCTGGAACCACCGATACGCCGCTGACGTCAACTCCGGCCATGCAGTTCAGCAAGTCCGCTGATGCTTCGGCTATCCAGGATCCGTCTGTTGTTGGCGACCTGATCACCTACACCTTCACCTCGAAGAACAGCGGCAATGTCCCGTTGAGCAACGTGTCCATCAACGACCCCTTGGTTGGGCTTTCGCCGCTGGTTTACACCTGGCCCGGCACCCCGGGCGAGCTGCTTCCCGGCCAAACCGTGACCGCTACGGCAACGTACGCCATCACCCAGGCCGACATCGACGCCGGTCACGTCGCCAATGCGGCAACCACAACCGGCACACCGCCATCAGGACCGTCCGTAACGCCTCCTCCGGGAACCACGGATACCCCGTTGACCCCGGCTCCGGCCATGAAGTTCAGCAAGTCCGCTGACGCGTCCGCAATCCAGAACCCGTCTGTTGTGGGTGACAAGATCACCTACACGTTCACGTCCACGAACACGGGCAACGTGAAGCTCACCGGCGTCGTCATTGATGACCCGCTGGCAGGTCTGTCGGCTTTGACCTACACCTGGCCGGGTGCTGCGGGCGAACTGCTTCCGGGCCAATCGGTGACGGCTACGGCAACGTATGCCATCACGCAAGCTGATATCGACGCCGGTCACGTAGCGAACGTTGCTACGACCACTGGTACTCCGCCCACCGGTCCCGCGGTAACCCCGCCCCCGGCTGGTACGGACACTCCGTTGACGGCCGGTCCGGCCATGGAGTTGACCAAGTCTGCTGATGCTTCGGCCATCCAGTCGCCGTCGGTTGTTGGTGACAAGATCACTTACACCTTCACCTCGAAGAACACGGGTAACGTGAAGCTCACCGGTGTGGTCATCAACGATCCCTTGGCGGGTCTGTCGGCATTGACCTACACCTGGCCGGGTGCTGCGGGCGAACTGCTTCCGGGCCAATCGGTGACGGCTACGGCAACGTACGCCATCACGCAGGCTGATATCGACGCCGGTCACGTCGCCAACACGGCGACTACCACTGGTACTCCGCCCACCGGTCCTGCGGTAACCCCGCCTCCGGCCGGCACGGACACTCCGTTGACTCCTGGCCCTGCCTTGACGTTCACCAAGTCCGCCGACGCTTCGGCAATCCAGGATCCTTCGCAGGTTGGTGACGTCATTACGTACACCTTCACCTCGAAAAACACGGGCAATGTGAAGCTCACCGGTGTGGTCATCAACGACCCGCTTCCGGGCCTCTCGGCATTGACCTACACCTGGCCGGGTGCTGCGGGCGAACTGCTTCCCGGCCAGACGGTGACGGCTACGGCAACATACGCGGTTACACAGGCTGATATCGACGCAGGTCACGTGGCCAACAGTGCTACGACAACCGGAACGCCTCCCACTGGCCCTCCGGTAACGCCTCCTCCGGGAACGACGGATACCCCGTTGATTCCGGCTCCGGCGATGAAGTTCACCAAGTCCGCTGATGCTTCGGCTATCCAGTCGCCGTCGGTTGTGGGTGACCAGATCACCTACACGTTTACGTCCAAGAACATAGGCAACGTCAAGCTCACCGGTGTGGTGATTGATGATCCACTGGCTGGCCTGTCTGCACTGACGTACAGCTGGCCCGGAACTCCAGGGGAGCTGCTGCCCGGCGAGACTGTGAGGGCTACGGCAACGTACGCCGTGACACAGGCTGATATCGACGCCGGTCACGTCGCCAATGGCGCGACCACCACAGGCACTCCGCCGGTTGGTCCGCCTGTCACGCCTCCTCCGGGAACCACGGATACTCCGTTGACCCCGGCTCCGGCCATGGAGTTCAGCAAGACTGCTGACGCTTCAGCCATCCAGGATCCGTCTGTTGTGGGTGACCAGATCACCTACACGTTCACCTCGAAGAACACGGGCAATGTGAAGCTCACCGGTGTGGTCATCAATGACCCGCTTCCGGGCCTTTCGGCATTGACCTACAGCTGGCCGGGCACGCCCGGCGAGTTGCTTCCGGGCCAGACGGTCAGCGCTACGGCAACGTACGCGATCACGCAGGCTGACATCGATGCAGGCCACGTTGCCAACACCGCAACCACCACGGGAACCCCGCCAACGGGGCCCGCAGTGACGCCTCCTCCGGCTGGCACGGATACTCCGTTGACCCCGGCTCCGGCCATGGAGTTCAGTAAGACCGCTGATGCCTCGGCTGTCCAGGATCCTTCCAAGGTTGGTGACGTCATTACGTACACCTTCACTTCGAAGAACTCCGGCAATGTGAAGCTCACCGGTGTGGTCATCAACGACCCGCTTCCGGGCCTCTCGGCATTGACCTACACCTGGCCGGGTACCCCGGGCGAGTTGCTGCCCGGTCAGACGGTGACGGCTACGGCAACGTATTCCATCACCCAAGCTGATATCGACGCAGGCCACGTTGCCAACGCGGCGACCACCACGGGAACCCCGCCCACGGGGCCCGCAGTGACGCCTCCGCCGGGAACCACGGATACTCCGTTGACCCCGGCTCCGGCCATGGAGTTCAGCAAGACTGCTGATGCTTCGGCTGTTCAGGATCCTTCAAAGGTTGGTGACGTGATTACGTACACCTTTACTTCGAAGAACTCCGGCAACGTGAAGCTCACCAACGTTTCCATCACGGATCCGCTGGCCGGTCTGTCGGCTTTGGCATACACCTGGCCCGGTACCCCGGGCGAGTTGCTGCCCGGTCAGACGGTGACGGCTACGGCGACGTACGCGATTACGCAGGCTGATATCGACGCCGGACATATTGCGAACAGCGCCACGACCACCGGTACGCCTCCCACGGGGACGCCGGTGACGCCTCCTCCGGGAACCACGGATACTCCGTTGACCCCGGCTCCGGCCATGGCATTCACCAAGACAGCAGACGCTTCCGGTATTCAGAACCCGTCGGTTGTAGGCGATCGCATCGTCTACACCTTCACGGCCAAGAACACGGGAAACGTCACGCTGACTAACGTGTCGGTCACCGACCCGCTGGCTGGTCTCTCGGCTCTTACGTACTCCTGGCCTGGAGCGGCAGGAACACTCCTGCCCGGTCAGACCGTGACGGCTACGGCAACGTATGCCATCACGCAGGCCGATATTGAAGCCGGCCATGTTGCGAACAGCGCCACGACCACCGGTACTCCGCCGGTTGGACCGCCCGTGACGCCTCCGCCGGGAACGACGGATACTCCGCTGACCCCGGCTCCGGCGATGCAGTTCACCAAGAGCTCGGATGCCTCCGCCGTTCAGAACCCTGCAGCTGTTGGCGATACCATCACCTACAACTTCACGGCCAAGAACACGGGCAATGTGAAGCTCACCAACGTTTCCATCACGGATCCGCTGGCTGGTCTCTCGGCCCTGACGTACATCTGGCCGGGTACTCCGGGCGAGTTGCAGCCAGGCCAAACGGTGACGGCTACGGCAACCTACGCGATTACCCAAGCTGACATCAACGCAGGCCACGTGGTTAACGCTGCGACCACTACAGGCACTCCGCCGGTTGGTCCGCCTGTCACGCCTCCTCCGGGAACCACGGACACCCCGTTGACCCCGGCTCCGGCGATGCAGTTCACCAAGACGGCTGATGCCTCAGCCGTTCAGGACCCGTCTGTTGCAGGCGACAAAATCACGTACACGTTCACGGCCAAGAACTCCGGCAACGTGAAGCTCACCAACGTCTCCATCACGGATCCGCTGGCTGGTCTTTCGGCGCTGGACTACACCTGGCCCGGTACTCCGGGCGAGTTGCAGCCAGGCCAGACGGTGACGGCCACGGCAACGTACGCGATCACGCAGGTTGATATCGACGCCGGTCACGTGGCGAACGCTGCGACCACCACAGGCACTCCGCCCACCGGTCCGCCGGTGACGCCTCCTCCGGGA
>NZ_JBFPFP010000010.1:0-169777 GCF_047977885.1 Arthrobacter sp. LFS091 | reverse complement strand
TGTTGAAAGCCACGCATCAGCATGGCAGGCAACATGTGCGGACGTAGCTCAGCTGGTAGAGCACCACCTTGCCAAGGTGGATGTCGCGAGTTCGAATCTCGTCGTCCGCTCCACATAAAGAAGCAGCTCTTCGGAGCTGCTTTTTTTGTGCCAATTTTTCGTTGAATTCCCATTCATCATTTGAAGTAACCGATACACCTCAGAAGAAGTCGCTTTATCTAATGTGATTGGGCTCGCATAATGTACTGCGAGCTCATCACCGTTCCACGCCAACCGGCAGGAGTACCCCCATGAACCAACTGACGGCATCCAAGTCCGTCCTGAGGCGCAAGCCCATTGACGATATCGAAGAAGAAAGCAAGCACAGCGGACTCTTTAAAAGTCTCGGCCTCTGGCAACTGACTGCCATCGGCGTCGGCGGAATTATCGGCGTCGGGATTTTCTCCCTGGCGGGCCTGGTGGCCCACGGCAGCGAGGGAAACCCGGGTGTCGGTCCTGCCGTCCTCTTTTCCTTCCTGATCGCCGGGCTGGCCTCGGGAGCGGCAGCGCTCTCCTACGCCGAATTCGCCGGCATGATTCCCCGCGCAGGCTCGGCCTACACGTACGGGTATGTAGCCCTCGGGGAGATCATCGGCTGGTTCATTGGCTGGGATCTTTTGCTTGAATACATTGCCATTGTGGCCGTTGTGGCCATCGGCATTTCCGGCTACTTCGACGCCTTCCTTTCGGGCATCGGAATCCACATGCCCACGTGGATGACCTCCACTGCAGACGAAGGCAAGGGCGGAATCATCAACCTGCCGGCCATCCTCGTCTGCCTCCTCGTCACCTGGATCCTGAGCCGGGGAACCAAGGCGTTCGGCAGGTTCGAGCTCGTGGCGGTCGCCATCAAGGTGATCCTGATCCTGTTCATCATCGGCCTGGGCATCTTCTACGTGAACACCGAGAACTACAACCCGTTCATGCCCAGTGGCTTCGGACCGGTCGTTGCGGGCGCCGCGACCGTCTTCTTCGCGGTGTTCGGCTACGACGCCATGAGTACCGCCGCTGAGGAGGCCAAGGACGGCAAGAAGCACATGCCCAAGGCCATCATCCTGTCCCTGATCATCGCCATGCTGCTCTACGTGGCCGCAACCCTGGTCCTCACGGGCATGCAGAACTACAAGGACATCAACCCCACGGCCGGCTTTGCCTCCGCCTTCACCGGCGTGGGACTTCCGGTCATCGCAACCATCATCTCGGTGTTCGCTGTCCTGTCAATCCTGACCGTGATGCTGACCTTCCTCCTTGGCGTCACCCGCGTGTGGTTCTCCATGAGCCGCGACGGACTGCTGCCCGGATGGTTCGCCAAGACCGACCGGAACGGCACTCCCCAGCGTGTTACCTGGATTGCCGGCATCGCCTCGGCATTCCTGGCTGGCGTCTTCCCCATCAAGGAAGTCGCCGACCTCACCAACATCGGCATCCTGGCCGCCTTCGTGGTGGTCTGCGTTTCGGTGATCGTGTTCCGCTACACCAAGCCGAATGCACCCCGTACGTTCCGTCTGCCGCTGATGCCCCTCGTCCCGGCATTCGGCGTCCTGGCTTCGGCCTTCCTGATGTTCCAGCTCCACTGGGAAACCTGGGTTCGGTTTGGGGTGTGGCTGGTCATCGGCTTGGTGATCTACTTCTCCTACGGCCGTAAGCACTCACTCATGAACCCGGACAGCCCCCGCCACAAGACGGTAACTACGCCCTCGGCGTAGTTTGTCCACAGGCCTGCGTTGAAGCCTTGGCACCTCTGTCAACTGGTGTTAGGGTCGGACGCGGAGGAGCGAACTGGCTCCGCGAAGGAAGGGAGGTGCCCGTGGGTTTAATTGACGACCTGAAGGGCAAGGCTCAGGGTCTCATTCAAGGCAACGAGGAAGCCATCAAGAATGGCATCGAGAAAGCCGGGGACTTCATCGACGAGAAGACAGGCGGCAAGTTCGCCGGTCAGGTCGATTCGGTCCAGAATGCCGCTTCCGACTTCGTGGCTAAAAATGACGGCGAGCCACAGGCTCCCGTCGCGGATGAGCCGAAGCAGCCGTAGCTGCCTGAGCCGCCGTACCAGATACGTCAAGGGGGCACCGGTCCCGCCGAGAGGCGCCACCGGTGCCCTTGGCGTTTAATAACTCCGATGGTCGGGTATTTTTGTGCCTATGCCTTCCCCTTCCCCGACGACCACTGAACGCCATGTCCGCAAGGAGGCCTTGGGACCGCCGGTGACCGCAGGAATTGTCACGGCACTGGTTGGTTTCACCTCATCATTTGCCGTCGTCCTGGCAGGGTTGAAAGCCGTCGGCGCCAACCAGGGGCAAGCGTCCAGTGGTCTGCTGGCGCTGACACTGACTTTTGGGCTCGGTATCCTGTGGCTCTCCTGGCGGTCCAAAATGCCGGTCACCCTTGCCTGGTCCACGCCCGGAGCAGCGCTTCTCGCCTCCGCTGGGATGGTCGACGGCGGCTGGCCGGCAGCCGTGGGAGCGTTCCTGCTGGTGGGGGTGCTGATCCTCCTGACCGGACTGCTCCCTGTCCTTGGCAGGATCATGGCAAAGATCCCCACGGCTCTGGCACAGGCCATGCTGGCCGGCGTTCTGCTTCCCCTCTGCCTGGCCCCGTTCAAGTCCCTAGGCTCGGCGCCACTGCTGGTCGCCCCGGTGCTCCTGTGCTGGATCGTCCTGATGAAATTTGCACCCCGCTGGTCTGTTCCAGGGTCGCTGCTGGTGGCCTTGGCCGTCATCGGCATCCACATCGCCTCCAGCGGTGCCAACATCCCCGCTGAGGGCCTCCTCCCCCGGCTTGAGTGGACAACGCCCGCGTTCACCGTGGAAGCTGCCGTGGGGCTGGCCCTGCCACTCTTCATCGTGACCATGGCCTCACAGAACATCCCGGGGGTGGCCGTCCTGAAATCGTTCGGCTACACCACGCCGTGGCGGCCGTCCATGCTGGTGACGGGGGCCGGAACCGTTGTTGGAGCCCCTTTCGGTGGCCATGCCATCAACCTGGCAGCCCTCAGCGCGGCACTGGCAGCCGGCGAGGAAGCCGGAAAGGACCACGATCGGCGCTGGGTCGCGGCCTTTGTCTCGGGACTGGCCTACCTGGCTTTGGCAGCTGGTTCTGCCGCACTCGTCACGATCGTGGCAGCGGCCCCGCCCGGACTGCTTGAAGCGGTGGCAGGGCTTGCGCTCCTGGGCACGCTTGCCTCCTCGATTTCTTCGGCACTGGCCGCAGCTGAGGAACGCATACCGGCGTGCATCACGTTCCTGCTCGCAGCGTCAGGCTTGAGTTTCGCGGGTGTGGGCGCCGCGTTCTGGGCACTGGCCGGTGGCATCCTGGTGCGGTGGATGCTGAAGAGCCGGACGCGGCTTCCGAAGGACTGACTCAGGCAGGTTCGTGGTTTTGTGCCTCACGGGCCAGCGCCGTGAGCCTGGAGACCGCCCGGAAGTACTTCTTCATGTAACCGCCGGTCATCATCTCTTCCGTAAAGAGCTGATCGAACGGGACTCCGCTGGCGAGAATCGGAACATCCTTATCGTAGAGACGGTCCGCGAGCACCACGAACCGCAGTGCAACGGCCTGCTCCGTGATGGTTTCGACATCGCTCCACACCACTGCCTCCACCCCGGAAAGCAACTGGCGGTACCGGCTCGGGTGGACCGCGGCCAGGTGGTTGACCAGGGTGCGGAAATCGTCGACAGCCACTGTCTTGCCGTCGAATTCGGCACGCATGCGGCGCTTGAGCTCTTCGGTCTTCAGGGGAGCAGGTGCCGCAGGAAGGCCGCGGTGGCGGAAGTCCTCGCCGTCGATCCTGACGACGTCGAACTGGTCGGCGAGCACCTGGATCTCGCGCTGGAAGTCGACGGCGGCAAAACGGCCTTCGCCCAGGGAACCGGGCAAGGTGTTCGACGTAGCCGCGAGCTTGACGCCGGCGTCCGCCAGTTCACGCATAAGGCGCGACATCAAGACGGTGTCGCCCGGATCGTCGAGTTCGAATTCGTCGATGCAGACCAGTTTGTAGCTGCTCAGCGCTTCCACGGTCTTGCGGAACGAAAGAGCGCCAACAAGGTTGGTGTACTCCACAAAGGTTCCGAAAGCCTTAGGCCCCGGTGAGCGGTGCCACAGCGACGCCAAGAGGTGTGTCTTGCCAACACCGAATCCGCCATCAAGGTAGATGCCCGCCCTGGTGGCAGGGGCCTTTTTGGCGAACAACTTCTTGAAAAGCCCACCACTATCGTCCGAGCCCACGCCATCGGCGAAGGCGGACAGCAGTTTCACGGCGTTGGCTTGGCTCGGCTGCGAAGGGTCCGGCCGGTAGCTGTCGAACGATACCTCTCCGAATCGCGGAGAGGGGTAGAAACCCTTGAGGAGTTCCTCCACGGAGACTGCCGGTGTGCGGGCAGCCAATTGTTCGATCTGTACCACTGTGATCCGTTCCTTCGGTTGTGGGTCCCCAGCAAGAATACCGGCATAAGGAACGGCAGAACGGCCACGTGACCAAAGCCATGTTTCACCATGTGACCGCTGGGGAAGCAATCGCACCGGGCCGTGGTTAGTGTTGGAAAGGCCGGGCGGCCACCTGATGAACCAAGGCCCGGCTCCGTCCGTTGTCAGTGAAAGGCCATCAAATGTCCTACCCCGTTGAACAGAATGAAAAGTTCGCCGCCTACGCGAACCCTGAACGCCTCGTCTCCACTGAGTGGCTTGCGGCAGCACTTGCCGATGGCGCCATCGCCGACGGCAAACTGGTAGTCGTGGAGTCTGATGAAGACGTCCTGCTGTACGAAACCGGACACATCCCGGGCGCAGTGAAGATCGACTGGCACACAGACCTGAATGATGAAGTCACCCGCGACTACGTCGACGGTGCCGCTTTCGCCGCCCTCGCCGCGTCCAAGGGCATCTCCCGCGACAGCACCGTTGTCATTTACGGTGACAAGTCCAACTGGTGGGCCGCCTACGCGCTGTGGGTCTTCACCCTTTTCGGCCACAGCGACGTCCGCCTCCTCGACGGCGGCCGTGACAAGTGGATCGCCGAGGGCCGCGAGCTGACCACCGATGCATCGCAGCCGGCCCCAGGCGAGTACCCCGAAGTCGAACGCAACGATGCTCCCATCCGCGCCTTCAAGGAAGACGTCCTGGCGCACCTGGGCAACCCGCTGATCGATGTCCGCTCCCCCGAGGAATACACCGGCCAGCGCACCCACATGCCCGCCTACCCGGAAGAGGGAGCCCTGCGCGGCGGCCACATTCCTACTGCTGCTTCGATTCCCTGGGCACGTGCCGCAGCCGAAGACGGCACCTACCGCAGCCGCGAAGAGCTCGAAGCACTTTACCTTGGCGAGGCCGGCCTTGAACCCGGTGACGACGTCGTGGCCTACTGCCGCATCGGCGAGCGGTCCAGCCACACCTGGTTCGCCCTGAAATACCTCCTGGGCTTCGACACCGTACGCAACTATGACGGCTCCTGGACTGAGTGGGGCAACGCCGTCCGCGTCCCCATCGCCAAAGGCTCCGAACGCGGTTCGGTTCCAGCGGCACTGGCCCGCAACTAGCGGCATCCCATGGCCCCCGTAGTGTTCCGGCCGGCACGATGCATTTGCCGTTGTTGTGCGTAAGCTGGAAGGGATGAGTACCCATACCTTGCCCGCCGCGCTGGCGGAAATCGTCGATGACTTCCAGGCCCTGACGGAGCCTGACCGCCTGCAACTGCTCCTTGAGTTCTCCAGGGGTTTGCCGGAGCTTCCTGAGCGCCTGAAAGACCACCCGGAGCTGCTGGAGCAGGTAGTCGAGTGCCAGTCCCCCTTGTTCCTGACCATTGAGTCGGAGAAGAACGGGGAAAACCCTGGCGGCCCCCGCGCCTACCGGTTGTTCTTCAAGGCTCCGCAGGAAGCACCCACAACGCGCGGCTTCGCTGGCGTGCTCCATGAAGGCCTGGACGGACTGACTGCCGAGGAGATCCTTGCGGTTCCGGATGACATGCCGGAGCTTCTCGGGTTGACGCGGGCCATCACGCCCCTGCGCATGCGCGGAATGACTGCCATGCTCGGCCGGATCAAGCGGAAGGTCTCGGCGGCGCACCGCCTGGAACACTGAAAGGCACCCTCACACGGTATGGCCAAGAAAATGGCTTCACAGGGGACGCCGGCCACTGCAGCGCTTGCTGCGGCCGGCGTCCCTTTTGTCCTGCACCCGTACGCGCATGATCCGTCCGCCTCCAGTTATGGACTGGAAGCGGCCGAAGTCCTGGGGATCGATCCCGCACGTGTCTTCAAAACACTCATGGTGGAGGTCGAGGGGCGTTTGGCGGTCGCCATTGTCCCGGTGTCCGGAAACCTTGACCTGAAGTCCGTAGCCGCCTCCCTGGGCTCCAAGAAGGCAGCAATGGCGGACCCCAAAGCGGCCGAACGCCGCACAGGCTACGTTCTCGGCGGCATTTCGCCGTTGGGTCAGCGCCAGCCCTCCCCCACTGTCCTTGACGACTCAGCCTTGGCTTTCGAGACCATCCTGGTTTCAGGGGGCCGAAGGGGTTTGGACATCGAACTTTCACCCGCTGACCTGGTCAGCCTGACCCAGGCCATTACCGCATCGATCGGCACGGGCAAGTAGCCGGGTTCAGTCGACCGGCCCTGGAACGGAGCCGTGCTCTGTTGAACCGCTCCGGCCGGGGTTGTTCCGGGGTGCCAGTTGCCGTCGCAGCCAGGACCGGACCAGCCGCTCCCAGCGTTCCGGATCAACGTTCCACTCCTTGGTGTGCCTGGCACCGTCAAAAGGCTCGAAGGTGACCATTTCCGGGTTCTTCTCGGCAAGGCTGGCTGATGGTCCGAAGGGAACGTAGTCGTCGTCGACGCTGTGGATGAGCAGGGTGGGCGTGCGCAGCTCAACGGCGCGTGCCTCCCAGTCCATCGCTTTCAGGTCCACCGGGGCCGCCAGTCCGGTGAGCCGGCGGCCCAGGGGGTGGGTCAACATCATCTGGCCGTAACGTCCCACGCTGTAGGGGATCCTGTTCATCTCGGCGTGGTGGGCCATCACATTTACCCAATTGATGACCGGTGCATCCAGCACCATCGCCCGGATAGCCAGGCGATGCTTGGACAGATCCGCGGTTTGCAGGCTGATGGCACCGCCCATGGACCAGCCGAACAAAACAATTTCACGTGCGCCGTTCTCCAGGGCATAGTCGATGGCGGCCTCCACATCGCGCCATTCCGTGGATCCCAGGCCATACCGTCCGTCCAGCGCCGAGGGAGCAAGCCCGTCGTTTCGATAGGAAATCACCAGGCTGTCCATTCCAAGTTCCCGTGCAACGGGCACCGCACGAAGTCCTTCAATGCGGGTGGCACCCCTGCCGTGGACCATGATGGCCCAGACCGGTGCCGGCACCGAGGCTTCGGCGCGGATCAACCACGCAGGCGCCTTGCCGCCGTCGATCTCTATGTCCACATTTTCGGCCTCAAGGCCCATGGCAGCCGGGTCCGGATAGGTAGCACCGCTCCACCAGGCCCGGCGGGCTTCGGAAAGCTCGCCGCTGTAGACTTCCTCGACTTCCCGCAGCACGGTTTGTTCGGCGGGCGAATACGAGACGATCCGCCCAATCCTCGCGTGCCCTGCACCCCCTGAAAAGAAGAGGCTGTAGGTGCCGTCGATGATGCTGTCCGGGGTGGCCGCAAGGATGACTTGGGGCCCGTCGTCACCGCGGATGACGGCCAGGACTTCCTGGTCTTCGTGACGTGCTGCGGGGGTAATGACCCGACGGGCAAAGTAGACGGCGAGCGCCGAGGAGCCTGCCCCCAGCAAGCCAGCAACGGTCCCGCCTGCCAGGAAGCCGCCAATGGCCCATTTGGTGCGGGGGGACAGTTTCTTCTCTGCAGCGTCGCTCGCTGACCGGGATGTCGATGCCATGGTTCCATTGTTGCCTTTTCAGGGCACCGTCCAGTGCAGGCAAGGACCGCGCGGCGTCCTGTTCGGGATGTTGGGCGCCGAAAGCCTGCGGGTCAGGTTGCCCGGGACTACGCTGTAGCCATGAGCGATCCCATAGTCATCCTGACGGAAGAGCCCCTTGGCCCCGAAGACCGTGTAAATATTTCCAAACTGCTCGACGGCGGTGACTCGCCATTGGTTGTGTTGGTCCCTTCCAATACCGAACGGCATCTCCTGGTGGACTTCCTGGAGAACCTCTCGTTGCTTGATATCGCCAAGGCGTTCCGCGACCTCACTGCGCAGTCGCCTGACCCCGAGGTGGAGCGGGCGGAGGCTTCGGAGACATTAGCGGCCTCTCTGGCGGCCTTGGCCGGCTTGGGCGGTGGCGTGACCGGGGAGGTAATCGACGGCGATGCCGTGGCCGGCTTGGTGTCGAAGGTGCGTTCGGTGAACGCTGCCCAGGCCGTTGTCGTGACGCGGCCGCATGCCATTGCGGACACCTTCCACACGGACTGGGCCAACAAAGCACAGGATCAGCTGGGCCTCCCCGTATTGCACCTGTACGCAGGTTCGGGATTTATCGGCGACTCGTGAGCGTTGGAGAAGACATGAACACTCCTGAGAACACCAGCAAGACATCATCTGCGGCCGTGGAGAAGACCGACGCCCAGTGGCGTGAGGAGTTGACGCCGGAGGAATTCCGGGTCCTGCGGCAGGCGGGTACCGAACGCCCCTACACCGGCGAGTACTGGGATACGCATACCGAAGGCGTCTATCAGTGCCGGGCGTGTGGCAGCCAGTTGTTTACCAGCAAGGAAAAGTTCGATTCCCACTGTGGCTGGCCGTCCTTCTGGGCCCCGTTGGCTGAGGGCACTGTCCGGTATCTCCATGATCGGACCATGGGGATGGACCGGGTGGAAGTACGCTGCGCCACGTGCGATTCCCATTTGGGGCACGTTTTCGATGGCGAGGGTTACGACACCCCTACGGACCAGCGCTTCTGCATCAACTCCATCTCGCTCCGCCTGGTAAATCCGGAAGAGAGCTGACCGGGCTCCGGACGGATCGCCGCGGCGGTCCGTCCGGAACTTCACTGGCCGGTTTCAACTCTTGTGTCCTTGATCTCAAATGCCTTTCACGGATGTCATGACCAAGAGTTTCTTACGCTCAGCCCATTTTTGAATTAGCAATACTTTTCGCTTGCTACGCTCGGCCCAGAAGCAATCACTACTTCGAAAGGGCCGAGTTCCATGACGATTACCGCCACCCCCACCCTCCCGCGTGTCACCGCCGACAACGCCGAGTGGACTTCACTCAAGGCTGCGGCCACCGCCCTGCAGGCGCACCAGGAACAGGACGGCTCCATTGCCGATCCTGCAGCCCACGGCGAAGCCGGCCGCCTCGTAGCCACGATCTCGGAGGCCATCACCGCACTGGCCCCACACTTTCCCCATGACGCCCGATACCTCCAACTGCTGGTCGAAGACTTCGGCCGGTGGGCAGCCGAAGGTTTCGGCGTACCGGACTTCCTGGACTCACTCCAGGCCTTCCAGCCGCAGGAGCAGCGCGTTGACGGCCTGCAGCACCTGGTGGTCTTCCCCATGTACACGCAGAACGGCAGCACCAACCGGCTGGTCGAAGCAGTCCTGATCGATGTCATTTGGCCGGAGTTCATTGGCGGCCTGGAAGCAGGCGACTACTCGAACAAGCTCTTCGTCCCCATCCGCTTCGTGGACTTCACCCCGGGCTACGACACCAACTCGGCGGTCCTCTTCCCCGAGACCGTCGCCGTCCGCGAGACGCCCACCTTCACATGGGGGGCCATTTTCGCCGACCGCGAGGCCGCCCGCTTCCGCCGCGTGCTCAAAGCCGCTGCCGAGACCACGTCCCTGGAATTGCCGGCTGACGCAGCCCAGCTGATCTCCGACCAGGAGCTCACCCAGCGGACGTTCGTGATGTGGGACCTGATCCACGACCGCACGCACATGCGCGGCGACCTGCCCTTCGACCCGTTCATGATCAAGCAGCGGATGCCTTTCTTCCTCTACTCGCTCGAGGAACTGCGCTGCGACCTCACCGCGTTCCGGGAATCCGTCCGCATAGAAAAGGACGAGACCGCCGATCCCGATGCCCGCAAGCACGCAAAGCTTGTCCAGTACGCCGTGATTTTCGACCGGATCTTCCGCTTCGCCATCACCGGCAGCCGTGTACGCAATTACGACGGACTCGGCGGCCAGCTCCTGTTTGCCTGGATGCACCAGCACCGGGTCCTGCACTGGACGGACAGCAAGCTCAGCATTGACTGGGACGAAGCAGCCGCCGTCGTAGTGGAGCTTGGCGCACAGATCGAGGAACTATACTGGCGTTCCATTGACCGTCCCAAGGCAGCGCACTGGCTGGCCGCTTACGAGCTCATTTCGAGCACCGTGACCCCGCACCCGGCGTCCGTTTGGGCGAAGGGCCCGGACGCCCTTCCCCTGGATGGAGCGCCGCGTGGCCTCACGGACCAGGTCCTGGACGATGAATTCCCGCTGTCCATGTTCTACGAAGCACTGGAGAAGAAAATGCGCCCCGTGATCGAATCCACCACCGGCATCACCGGTTCGACGGCGGCCTGATGACCGCATTGACCATTTTGGTGACGGGCGGCAGCAGCGCTTCGGGCGTTGCCGCCGCCCGTGCGCTAGCTGCAGCAGGGCACCGTGTCATCACGGTGGGATCGGATGAAGCCCGCATCAAGGCCGCCGCGGCTGAAACCGGCCAGGACGTCACCCCCTTGGTGTGCGACCTCGCCAGCCTTGAGGCGGTTCGCGAACTGAACTCCGATCTCGAAAAGCTGCACATTGGGGGCGTCGACGGAGTGATCCACCTCGTCGGCGGTTGGCGCGGCGCAAAGGGTATCGAGGATCAAAGCGACGACGACTGGGACACGATGGAACGCAATGCCGTCACGACCCTGCGCAACGTCTCCAGGGTCTTCTACGGCCAACTCGAAGCATCTGCGCACGGACGGCTTGCAATGGTGTCATCCACAAGCGCCTCGGCCCCAACCGCTTCAGCCGCCAGCTACGCTGCCGCGAAAGCTGCAGCGGAAGCCTGGACCCTGGCGGTAGCCGATGGTTTCCGCCGCGAACAGTCGGGCAACAAGGACGCTCCCACCGAGCAACACAGCGCCGCGGTGGTCTTCGTGGTGAAGGCCCTCGTCGACGCCGGCATGCGGGAGGCGCATCCCGAACGGCGATTCCCCGGGTACACGGACGTCGAAGACCTGGCTGCTGCCGCCGTCGGCCTTTTTGAACAAGCTGCCAGCGAACTGAACGGCCAGCGCATCCTGCTGGCCAAATAGACTTGAAAGCGTGAACGAACCAGTGACAAGCACAACAGAGGCAATCCTCAGCGCGCCCGGCACGGCCGGGCCGGTACAACTGCACGATCCGGCGGTCCGTGGATTTGCATCGGATAACTATTCCGGCGTGCACCCCGAAATTCTTGCTGCCTTGGCCGCCGCCAATGGCGGACACCAGGTTTCCTACGGCGAGGACGTGTACACGGCCAGGCTCCAGGAGGTCCTGGAGCAGCAGTTCG
This sequence comes from Arthrobacter sp. LFS091, assembly GCF_047977885.1. Lineage (NCBI taxonomy): Bacteria > Bacillati > Actinomycetota > Actinomycetes > Micrococcales > Micrococcaceae > Arthrobacter > Arthrobacter sp. LFS091. The sequence goes on along the minus strand of NZ_JBFPFP010000010.1, from coordinate 158,257 downwards.
GGCCTGGTATCGAGAGCTTCCCCGTCTTCAACGGCACGGGCGCCAACGTCCTGTCCCTGCAGTCCCTGCTCCCACGGTGGGGCGCTGTTATCTGTGCATCCACCGCGCACATCAACATGGATGAGAATGGGGCTCCGGAGCGCATCGGTGGAATCAAGCTCCTTCAGGTGCCTACGGACGACGGCAAGCTCACTCCTGAGCTGATTGACCGCGAAGCATGGGGTTGGGGCGATGAGCACCGCGCCCAGCCCCTGGTCGTCTCCATCACCCAAACCACTGAGCTGGGTACCTGCTACACGCCCGAGGAAGTACGCGCCATTGCCGACCACGCCCACTCCAAGGGCATGAAATTGCATATGGATGGAGCCCGGCTGGCCAACGCAGCGGCTCACCTTGGGGTGCCCCTGCGCGCATTCACCCGCGACGCCGGCGTGGACATCCTCTCCTTTGGTGGCACCAAGAACGGGCTGCTCTTCGGTGAGGTCGTGGTGGCATTGAACCCCGAGGCAGCGGACGGCCTGAAGTTCCTGCGCAAGATGAACATGCAACTCGCATCCAAGATGCGCTTCATCTCCGCCCAGTTCATCGCCTTGCTCGAAGATGGACTCTGGCTGCGCTCCGCTGAACACGCCAATGCCATGGCGGCCCGCCTCCGCGCCGCCGTGGAAGAGATCGACGGCGTTGAACCTACCCAGGCGACGCAGTCCAACGGGGTCTTCGCCATCCTCCCCGAGGGCGTAGCCGACCGGCTTCGGAAGTCATTCGCGTTTTATGACTGGGACGCCGCCCGGCGCGAAGTCCGGTGGATGTGCTCCTTCGACACCACGCCAGAGGACATCGATGCCTTCGTTGAAGGGATCCGGCGCGAGCTTGGGTCCAAGTAACCCTTGCGCTTCGGGGCGGCGAGCCTGCACAGAATCGCCGCCCCGGACGCATAATCTGCGAGGGTGAACGCCCTCGCACAGGTTCCCGCGGATTTTCTCTTCGCCCTGGGAACGCTACGCAAAGCACAATGCCGCAGCGAATTGCGGCTTGAGGAGATCCCTGCCCCGGCCCGGCTGGCGCCCTATGCCGTGGCCTTGGGCGCGGAAGTGTTCAGTCCCACCGCGGCCACCCGGCAGGTTCCAGTCCACGGGCCAGCCGCCAAAGCTTTCGCCCAAAGCCACGCCAACAGTCCGTCCACGGACGACGACGACGAACTCGCCACGGGCCGCTTCATCCTCCTGCACGACCCCGACGGGTCCGCAGTTTGGGAGGGCGAGTTCCGCATTGTCACGTACATCCGGGCCCAAATGGACGCCGAAATGGGCAATGATGCCATGCTGGGCTCCGTAGCGTGGACGTGGCTGGTGGATGCGCTCGAGAACCATGCGGCTCCCCATCGTGCGGCCGGAGGCACGGCCACCAGGATTCTTTCCGAGAGCTTTGGCACCTTGGCAGAACGACCGGACACCATCGATATCGAACTCCGCGCCTCCTGGACGCCGGCCAGCGCCGACGTCCAGGCCCATCTGGAAGCCTGGTCCGACATGGTCTGCACCTTCGCGGGACTGCCGCCCCTGCCCCCGGGGGTTACCGGACTACCCAACAGGAGGCTCAATTGACCCCGGAACATTCCACTGGCCACCTCACCGGCGCCCGCGAAGCATACCGTTGTGACGGGAATCGGTAAGCTTAAGCCACCATGACCCCTGAAAATCCGGAAAACACCACAGCCGGCGATCCGGCTGCTGAAACCACCACCCACATCAAGGTCGACGGCTTCGACAGCCACGTCCCCGAAATCATTGATCTTGACACCCCGCGCGAAGGCGTGCCCCTGGTCATCGACACCCCGGCGGGATTGGAGCGGTGCGCCGCTGCAATCGCCGCGGGCACTGGACCGGCAGGAGTGGACGCGGAGCGCGCCTCAGGCTTCCGCTACGGCCAGCGCGCCTTCCTGGTCCAGATCCGGCGTGAAGGCGCCGGTACCTGGCTGATCGACCCCGAGCCCTTTGACGACCTGGCGATCATCAACGACGCCCTCCGGGGCGTCGAATGGATCCTGCACGCTGCCACCCAGGACCTGCCCTGCCTGTCTGAGCTGGGCATGTGGCCTGACAAACTTTTTGACACAGAACTGGCTGCCCGCCTGGCAGGCCTCCCCCGCGTCGGGCTCGCCGCAGTGATCGAGCAACTCCTCGGGTTCGGCCTCGCCAAGGAGCACTCCGCTGCTGACTGGTCCACCCGCCCCTTGCCCGAACCGTGGCTGCGATACGCCGCCCTGGACGTCGAGGTCCTCGCCGAACTCCGCGAAGAACTGATCGAACTCCTCGAAGCGGACGGCAAGCTCGAGTACGCCGAACAGGAATTCGCCGGGATCCTCGCTGCCGGTATTTCCCCGCCGCGGGTCGACCCATGGCGCAAGACCTCCGGCCTCCACCAGATCCGGGACCGCCGCCAACTGGCCGCAGTCCGTGAACTCTGGCTGGAACGCGACCAGCTGGCCCGCAAGCGCGACGTCGCACCCGGCAGGCTGATCCCGGACTCCGCCCTCGTGGCCGCCGCCAAGGCCATGCCCACCACCGTCCCCCAACTGCTTGCCACCAAGGGATTCCATGGCCGCTCCGCCCAACGCGAGGCACCCCGCTGGCTGCGGTGCATCACCACCGCCAGGACCCTCACGGACCTCCCTCCCCTGCACCTGCCCACCAACGCACCCCCGCCCCCCAGGGTGTGGGTGGACCGGGATCCTGAGGCGGCCGCACGCTTGGCTACCGCGCGGCCCGCACTGCAGGCCCTGGCAGAGGAACTTAATCTTCCTGTCGAGAACCTCCTGACCCCCGACTACCTACGCCGGATCACCTGGCGTCCACCGGCGGACGTTTCGCTCGAATCGGTCTCCTCTGAGTTGCGGACCCTTGGCGCACGGGAGTGGCAAATCTCCTTGACTGCCCCGATCCTTACCGCCGCGTGCTTGAATCCGGATCCGCTTCCAGCCAAGGAATCAAAACCTAAGGACGCCAGCTGATCGTGCCGCTGAAAGGCCCGCCACCCGAACCACCGTTCGGGTGGCGGGCCTTTCGTTTTCCGACCTATCTTCGAGCAGCCTTGCAAGCTAAGTTACCCACGAGTAACATTGCCATCAATGCCAACCGGATGTCCGCAGCGCGGGCTCCGGCGCCATGTCTCAACGAGGAGTTAATACATGAGTCCAGCACGCAGCGCCCAGAGGAACATCCGCGACGTCGTTTTCGTCGACGGAGTCCGCACCCCCTTCGGCAAGGCCGGGGACAAGGGCATCTATGCAGGAACCCGCGCCGATGACCTCGTGGTGAAATGCATCCGTGAACTGATGCGGCGCAATCCGTCGTTGCCCGCCGACCGTGTGGACGAGGTCGCCATAGCGGCAACCACCCAGACCGGGGACCAGGGACTTACCATCGGCCGCACTGCCGCCCTGCTGGCCGGACTCCCCCGCACAGTTCCCGGTTTTGCGATCGACCGCATGTGCGCAGGAGCCATGACAGCAGTCACGACGACGGCGAGTGGCATCGGCTTCGGTGCCTACGACGTCGTCATCGCAGGCGGCGTCGAACATATGGGAAACCACCCCATGGGGGCTGGGGCAGACCCCAATCCGCGGTTCATGTCCGAGCGCCTCGTGGACCCGGCGGCCCTGAACATGGGAAACACTGCCGAGAACCTGCACGACCGCTTCCCCGCCATTACCAAGGAGCGGACCGACGCCTACGCCGCCGGATCCCAGGCGAAGCTCGCAGCCGCCTACTCCAACGGCCAAATCCAGCACGACCTGGTACCCGTCGCGACCATGAAACCCGGACAGGGCTGGGCCCTCCACACCACCGACGAGCCCCCGCGCCCCGGGACCACGGTTGAGGACCTTGCAGGGCTCCGCACACCATTCCGCGCGCATGGGCGGGTCACCGCAGGCAACGCCGCAGGGCTCAACGACGGCGCCACGGCCGCGGTGCTCGCCTCGGCCGATGCGGCCGAAGAACTGGGGCTCCCGGTCAAGATGCGCCTCGTCTCCTACGCCTTTGCCGGCGTCGAGCCTGAAGTCATGGGCATCGGCCCGGTTCCCGCAACGGAGAAAGCACTCCGGAACGCCGGCCTCGGCATCGAAGACATCGGATTGTTCGAAATCAACGAAGCGTTCGCCGTCCAGGTCCTGAGTTTCCTTGACCACTTCGGCATTGCCGACGACGATCCCCGGGTCAACCGCTACGGTGGCGCGATCGCCGTCGGCCATCCGCTGGCTTCCTCGGGCGTTCGGTTAATGAACCAGCTCGCACGCCAGTTCGAGGAAGACCCGTCGGTCCGCTACGGCATCACCACCATGTGCATCGGACTGGGCATGGGTGCCGCCGTCATTTGGGAAAACCCGCACCACGCCGAGTACGAATCTTTTGCCACCGACCAGGCCACCACTGCCACCACCGAAGGAGCCGCAGCATGAGCGCCGCCGAATTCCAGAAGCTCGCCGCCCTCTTCCCCGACGAAGTCGTCACACATTCCTACGTCCAGGACATCGACCTCCCGGGCGGCGTGGGAACGTTCGCCCTGATCACCTTGGACAACGGGTTGGACCACTCCAAGCCCACCACTTTGGGTCCCAACACACTGGTTGAGCTCGGCGGCGTCCTGGACGGCCTCAAGGATCGGGCATCCAAGGGCGAAATCGTGGGCGTGGGCGTAACCGGCAAGCCTTACTTCCTGGTGGCAGGTGCGGACCTTTCAGCTGTGAAGACGCTGAAGGAGCGCGAACATGGACTATGGATGGCCCAGCTCGGCCACGCCGTCTACGCCACCCTCGCCGACCTCGGCGTTCCAAGCTTCGCCTTCATCAACGGCCTCGCCTTGGGCGGCGGGCTCGAGATCGCACTGCAGTCCACCTACCGCACAGTCTCCACCGGCGCTGGTGCCCTTGCCCTTCCTGAGGCCTTCATCGGACTGGTCCCCGGCTGGGGCGGCGTGTACATCCTCCCGCGCCTCATCGGTCCGGAGAACGCCGTCAAGGTGATGATCGAGAACCCCCTGAGCAACAACAAGACGCTCACCGGACCTCAGGCCTTCGAGCTCGGAGTTGCCGACGCGATCTTCGAACCTGCCGACTTCGTTGAACAGTCGCTGGCATGGGCGGCGCGCGTTATCTCCGGCGAGGTCACGCCTGAGCGGAAAAACTCGGTGGACGCCACCGAAGAAAGCGTTGCCACCCGGTGGGCGGCGTCGGTCGCAGCAGGACGTGCCTTCGTCGAGGCAAAGACCTCCAATGCCTCCCCCGCGCCGGCCAAGGTCCTGGACGTCATGGAAGCCAACCGCACCATGACGCAGGCCGAGTCCGCCGCACTCGAATGTGAGACACTCGCCGGACTCATGCAGACCGACGAGTTCCGTTCCACGGTGTACGCGTTCCTGGATCTGGTGCAGAAGCGCTCCAAGCGTCCTGCCGGTGCCCCGGACCGTAAGCTCGCCCGTCCTGTGACCAAGATCGGCGTGGTCGGCGCCGGACTGATGGCCAGCCAACTCGCATTGCTCTTCGCCCGGCAGCTCAAGGTGCCCGTGGTGATGACCGACATCGACCAGACCCGCGTGGACAAGGGCGTGGCGTACGTCCACGCCGAGGTCGACAAGATGCTGGCCAAGAAGCGCATCAAGCCCGACGCCGCCAACAGGACCAAGGCACTGGTGACCGGCTCCGTTTCCAAGGAAGCCTTCGCCGACGCCGACTTCGTCATTGAAGCCGTTTTCGAAGAACTCCACATCAAGAAGCAGGTCTTCGCCGAGGTGGAGGAGATCGTCTCCCCCGAGTGCATCCTCGCCACGAACACGTCTTCTCTGTCCGTGACCGCCATGGCCGAAGACCTGAAGCACCCTGAGCGCCTGGTGGGCTTCCACTTCTTCAACCCCGTGGCCGTGATGCCGCTCCTGGAGATCGTGCGGGCACCCAAGACCGACGACGCCGTCCTGGCCACTGCTTTCGAACTCGCCAAGGGGCTGAAGAAGACCGCTGTCCTGGTCAAGGATGCTGCCGCTTTTGTGGTGAACCGGATCCTCCTGCGCCTCATGGGCGAGGTCATCGCGGCGTTCGACGAAGGAACCCCGGCAGAGGTGGCCGACACGGCGCTGCGGCCGATGGGCCTGCCCATGTCACCGTTCACCCTGAGCGCCATGGTGGGCCTGCCAGTGGCCCAGCACGTCCAGGAGTCCCTGCATGCCGCCTTCGGCGACCGTTTCCCCGTATCGCAGAACCTGCAGAAGCTCATCGACAACGGCGTGAAGTCCCTGTGGGTCACTGGCCCCGATGGAACCCCCTCCATCCCAGCCGAGACCCTCGCCATCATGTCCTTTGGAAACACCCCGTCCACGGGTGAAGAAGTCCTGCGACGTACCCAGGACGCCTTGGCCGAAGAGATCGGGCTCATGCTGGCAGAAGGTGTCGTCGCTGGCCCCGAGGACATTGACCTCTGCGTGATCATGGGCGCAGGTTGGCCGATGTTCCTGGGCGGGATCACCCCGTACCTGGACCGCGTTGGCGCCTCGGAGCGAGTCAACGGCAAGCGCTTCCTTGCTCCGGGAGTTGCTTCAGCCCCCGCCTAAAACAGAACGCTCCGGCAATCCCGAGGCAAAAAACGGAACGCTCCCTCACCACGGTGAGGGAGCGTTCTGCTTTTAGGGCTGTTTTGTGAGCGAGGGATGCAATATAGCGGGCGGGACGTGAGCGAGGGCTAGAAGAGGGCGACCTTCGGGGCCTTCGGAAAGATGTCGTCCAGTTCGGTCCGGTCTTCCTGAGTGGGGACCCAGCGTACGGCTTCGGCGTTCTGGCGGATCTGCTCGGGACGCGTGGCCCCGGCGATGACGCTGCTGACACCAGGCTGGGCGGCCAGCCAGGAGAATGCGAGCTGAAGTTCGGTGATGTCCCGCTCCTTGGCGAACTGGCCGAAGCGACCCAGCTGCTCCCAGTCCGCGTCGTGGACCAGGTTGGTGCGGGTATGGCTCAGCCGCGAGCCCTCGGGCGCCTTCCCCGCCGAGTATTTTCCGGTGAGCAGCCCGTTGGCCAACGGGAAGTACGGCAGGACACCCAGGGAGAAAGCTCCGGCCGCGGGTAGGACTTCGAGCTCGGCACGCCGGTCCAGCAGGTTGTAGTGGTTCTGCGTGGAAATGAAGCGGGTTCCGCCGGCTTGGCGGGCAACATACTCTGCCTGGGCGATCTGCCAGCCGGCAAAGTTGGAATGGCCAATGTAACGGACCTTGCCGCTGGAAACCAGGTCATCCAAAGCAGCCAACGTTTCGTCGATGGGGGTCCGGGGGTCCGGGGTGTGGAACTGGTAGAGGTCGATCCAATCCGTGTCCAGCCGGCGAAGCGATGCCTCGGCGGCCTTCACGATGTACCGGCGCGAACCGCGGGCGCCAAAATCGTTGCCGTTGACTCCGCCCATGTCCATGCCGAACTTGGTGCCGATTACGACGTCGTCGCGGCGGCCCTTCAAAGCCGTGCCCAGCATGGTCTCACTCAGGCCAGGCTCACGGCCGTAAACGTCGGCAACATCGAAGAACGTCACCCCGGCGTCGAGGGCGGCGTGGACCACGGCGTCCGTGCCTTCCTGTGACTCCGTGGGGGTGTTGGCGCGGCCGAGGTTGTTACAGCCCAGCCCAACTACTGAGACGGTCAATCCGGAATGGCCAAGGCGTCGGTATTCAGTCATGGGTTTAGCCTATATCGGCGGTCCAAGCAGCTAGTAACCCCAGGCAACAAACACTTCCGCCCCTTAGCTGCGGCCGTAGGTGATTCCCGATTCCTCCATGGCGTCCTCAAGCTGGGCAATGGCCACGGGCCCCATCCCATGGAGTTTGGTGGCTTTCAACTCGCCGAATTCGGCCAGCTGCTCCAGTGTCTCGATCCCCTCGTGGGCCAGCGCACGCTTGGCCGGCGCTGCGAGGCCTTTGGGCAAGGGGGTATGGCCGGGCCAATTGCTTTTGGACGACATGGAGTGATCCCTTCTGGGCGCAATGGTGCTTACTTAGAGAGTAAAGCCCACACCTTGCTTCGGCGAGTGCTTAATCTTGAAAGCGCTCGGGTCACTGTGCGGGGCCGCAGCGATGGTGAGCTTGGTGAAATCCAGGTCTTCACCGCGGACACAGATCTTGATGGCGTTCACGGCTTTGTTGACGTCCGGGCAGAGGCAGAAGATGTTCAGCCGGGAGTTGCCGATTTCCGAACGGTCCACCACACCAAGGCCCCGCCACGCCAGTTCGGCGGTCAGCGCAGTCTTGGCCTTTCGTTCGAGGTGGCGGTCCCGCTCGGTACCCTCCTTGGTCTTGAGGGCCAGCTGTGCCACCACCCAGAACTGTTCGGATTCGGGAATTTCCGCATAGCCGTCTTCTTCGCATTGCGCGGCAAAGGCCGCCATGAGACCTTCCACGGAGGAATCGTCGTCGACGGCGGTTTCATCGGTGCTGCTCTGGTGGCCGACCACTCCGTGATTGATGACGAACTGCTGGTCCTCGTCGTCGTACCAGGCTTCCCGGAAGTGAAGAACCCCGTCGTCGCGCTTGTACGTGCGGATAATGCCGCTCATGCTCGTCCTTTCCTGAACCACTCTGCGCTGGTGCTGCCGGCACCGGCCATGTCGAAGGGGGCTTCCATTTGTTGTACCGCCTGGAAAAGGGCAGCGCATTCCGCCCGCATGGCCGCAACCGTGGTTTCCGGGTACGCCATATCGGTCCGATGCTGTTCGAATTCGTCTTCGTCATCCACGAAAACGCCGTGCTTGGTGGACCGGATGACGTCCAGGTCCATGTCGATCATATGAAACTCGGTGACGCCGGGCTTCAGTTGATTCCAGGCATGGGCAGTGGCGAGATCGACGTAGATCCGGAAGTCGCCCGGGTAGCTGTCGTCATAGAAGGTCGCCACGTACTCCCCCGTGCGCGGGATGAGCAGGACAGCGTCCGACGCCGTATAGAAGGCCGCGCCCGGACGGGAACAGAATTCCCCAGCACCTTGGAAGACCCACCAGCCGTGGATGTCCTCGCCCAGGTAGGTTCCCGGGACCACCCAGTGGGCCTTGCCGTTCCATTTCCGGTTCCTCGACACCACGAGGTCGCCGGGCTGCAGTGAGCCCGGCCCGCGGTCCCCACTCACAGGGTGGGCATACTTCCGGTGGTGGGGTGCTCCTGGCCCGGCAACGGCCGGGCAAACGGGACCTTTGTCCCCAAAACCTGGGCTACGACGTCGTGGGTTATTTTCTGGGCAGTGAGTCCCACCCGCTCCAGGACCTGACTGCGCGATCCGTGCACCAGGAACTCGACAGGCAGGCCGACCTCGTTGAGGGCGGTATCGACGCCCGCGGCGCGCATTTCCTGCCTGATCCGGGAACCGACGCCCCCGGCCCGGACACCGTCTTCAATACAGATGACCAAGCGGTGGCGGGCGGCCAAGGCAATGATGGACTTACGGACGGGCAGGACCCACCGGGGGTCAACCACCGTGGAACTGATACCTTGGGCTCCCAGGCGATCGGCGACGTCGAGAGCGATTTCCGACATGGCGCCAACGCTGACGATCAGGACGTCGTTCTCGGTTGAACCCTCGGGTCGTCGGGCCAGGACGTCCACGCCGTCATGCAGGCGCTCAATGGCCTCGACTTCAGAACCGACGCTGCCCTTGGAGAAACGGACCACGGTGGGCGCGTCGTTTATGGCCACGGCTTCGCGGAGTTCCTCACGGAGCCGGGAAGCGTCGCGCGGAGCAGCCAAGTGAAGTCCGGGCACGATCTGGACCATAGCCATATCCCACATGCCGTGATGGCTGGGGCCGTCCGGGCCGGTGACCCCGGCCCGGTCCAGGACGATGGTGACGCCGGCTTTGTGCAGCGCCACGTCCATGAGGAGCTGGTCGAAGGCCCGGTTGAGGAAGGTGGCGTACACCGCCACGACGGGGTGGAGACCGCCAAAGGCCATGCCCGCGGCGGAAGTCAGTGCGTGCTGCTCCGCGATACCGACGTCGATGACGCGCTCCGGATGGCGCTCAGCGAACTTGTGCAGGCCGACCGGAATGAGCATGGCGCCGGTGATACCTACGATGTCGGAGCGTTCGTCGGCGATGTCGGCGATTTCCTCAGCGAACACCGACGTCCAGGACCTGGCACCGGGCATCTCAGTGGATTCGCCCGTCTCGGGGTCGATGATGCCCACCGCGTGGAATTGGTCAGCCTCGTTGGCGAGGGCCGGCGCGTAGCCGTGGCCCTTCTCCGTCATGGCGTGCACGATCACAGGGCCACCGTAAGCCTTCGCCGTGCTGAGCGCGTGTTCCATGGCCTGGAGGTTGTGCCCGTCGACAGGACCGATGTATTTCATGCCCAGGTCTTCGAACATGCCCTGCGGGGCCCACCAGTCCTTGATGCCCTTTTTCATGGCGTGCAGGCTCTTGTAGGTGAACTGGCCTGCGGGGCCACCGTTCTGCAGCCTCTTCTTCCACCAATCCAGCATGCCCTCATATGCCGGGGCTGTTCGCAACGAGTCGATGGTGGGGCGCAGGGACGCCAGGTAGTCGGCGAAACCGCCCACCGTGGGAGCGTAGGATCGTCCGTTGTCGTTGACGACAATGACCACCCGACGCCGCTTGTCCGCGGCAATGTTGTTGATGGCCTCCCACGTCATGCCGCCGGTCAACGCGCCGTCGCCCACTACCGCGACGACGAACCGGTCACCTTCGCCGGTCAGCTGGCGGGCGCGAGAAATACCATCAGCCCACGACAGGGACGAGGAAGCGTGCGAGCTTTCAACGATGTCGTGTTCCGATTCGGCGCGTTCCGGATAGCCCGAGAGTCCGCCTTGCTGGCGGAGCGTGCTGAAGTCCTGCCGGCCGGTGAGGAGCTTGTGCACGTAGGACTGGTGACCGGTGTCAAAAACAATGCTGTCCCGCGGGGACTCAAAGATCCTGTGGATAGCGAGCGTCAGTTCCACAACGCCCAGGTTGGGTCCCAGGTGTCCACCTGTGGCGGCTACGTTGGTGATCAGGAATGCCCTGATTTCTCCGGCCAGTTGTTCCAGCTCGGTGCCGGACAGTTTGGCCAGGTCCTGTGGATCCTTGACGGCTTCCAAAAGTCCCAACGGCCCTCCTTAGGGTGTATGACGTGCTTGTTAACTTTAGCGCGTGCCCGGCTTCCGCGCGTTTCACGCGCAGGCGGCTCGCGGACGGGTGTGTTCCGGACGCCAACAGCCCCGGCTGGTCAGGCGACCGGCCGGGGCTGTCTGGCACTCGGAATCAGCTGGAAACCAGCGTGTTCCTTATGCGGAGATCTGGCGGAGGACGTACTGCAGGATGCCTCCGTTGCGGTAGTAGTCCGCTTCGCCCGGGGTATCGATACGCAGTACGGCATCGAAGGACTTGGCGGAACCATCTTCAGCCGTGGCCGTCACCTTGAGCGTCTTCGGCGTGGTGCCGTTGTTCAGCTCGGTGACGCCTTCGACGGCGAACGTTTCCGTACCGGTCAGGCCCAGCGTTGCTGCCGACTCGCCAGCGGGGAACTGGAGCGGGAGGACACCCATACCGATCAGGTTGGAACGGTGGATGCGCTCGTAGCTTTCGGCGATGACAGCCTTGACACCCAGGAGCGCGGTACCCTTGGCTGCCCAGTCGCGGGACGAACCGGAGCCATATTCCTTACCTGCCAGCACTACCAGCGGAATGCCGGCTGCCTGGTAGTTCTGGGCTGCGTCGTAGACGTAGGCCTGCGGCGCGCCTTCCTGGCTGAAGTCGCGGGTGAACCCACCCTCAACACCGTCCAGGAGCTGGTTCTTGATGCGGATGTTGGCGAACGTACCGCGGATCATGACCTCGTGGTTGCCACGGCGTGAGCCGTAGGAGTTGAAGTCCTTGCGCTCCACGCCGTTGGCCAGCAGGTACTGACCAGCCGGGGTGTCCGACTTGAAGGAGCCGGCCGGGGAGATGTGGTCCGTGGTGACGGAGTCGCCAAGCTTCAGGAGCACGCGGGCGCCCGAGATGTCCTGGACGGGATCCGGCTGAGCCTTCATGCCCTCGAAGTATGGGGGCTTCCGCACGTACGTGGAGTCCTCGGCCCAGGCGAAGGTGTCACCGGCAGGGGTGTCCAGTGCCTTCCAACGGTCGTCGCCGTCGAAGACGCCTTCGTAACCCTTGGCGAACATGGCCTCGTCGATGGAGGAGTCGATGACTTCCTGCACCTCGGTGGGGTTCGGCCAGATGTCCTTGAGGAAGACCTCGTTGCCCTCGGAGTCGGTACCCAGGGAATCGGTGTCGAAGTCGAAGTCCATGGAACCGGCCAGGGCATAGGCGATGACCAGCGGCGGCGAAGCCAGGTAGTTCATCTTTACGTCCGGGTTGATACGGCCTTCGAAGTTGCGGTTGCCCGAGAGCACTGCCGTAACGGAGAGGTCGTTGGCCTGGATGGCTTCGGAGATTTCCGGCTCCAGCGGGCCGGAGTTACCGATGCAGGTAGCGCAGCCATAACCAACGATGTAGAAGCCGAGCTTCTCCAGGTACGGCGTGAGGCCGGACTTCTCGTAGTAGTCCGTGACGACCTTCGAGCCCGGGGCAACGGAGGTCTTTACCCACGGCTTGGACGTCAGGCCCTTGTCCACGGCGTTGCGGGCCAGGAGGGCAGCCGCAAGCATGACGGAAGGGTTGGACGTGTTGGTGCAGGATGTGATCGAAGCGATCGACACCGCACCGTGGTCCAGTTCGAACTCGCGGCCGTCTGCGGTGGTGACCTTGACGGGTGAGGACGGACGGCCGTGGGCACCGTTGGCGGCGGACGCTACGCGCGCCGTCTCCGTGGTGTGCGAATCGGCGTGCGTAAACGACGGTGCGTCCGATGCCGGGAAGGACTCGTCCAAGGACTCGTCAACACTGCCGTCCTCGATGGCGACGTAGTTGTGGATGTCCTTGCGGAACTGTTCCTTGGCATCCGTAAGCTCGATGCGGTCCTGGGGACGCTTGGGGCCCGAGATGGACGGAACCACGGTGGACAGGTCCAGCTCGAGGAACTCGGAGAAACGGAGTTCGCGGGAAGGATCGTGCCAGAGGCCCTGTTCCTTGGCGTATGCCTCCACGAGCGCGACGTTCTCTTCTGAGCGGCCGGTCAGGCGCAGGTAGTCCAGAGTGACGTCGTCGATCGGGAACATGGCAGCCGTGGAACCGAATTCCGGGCTCATGTTGCCAATGGTGGCGCGGTTGGCCAACGGCACAGCTGCGACGCCTTCGCCGTAGAACTCGACGAACTTGCCCACGACGCCGTGCTTGCGCAGCATTTCGGTGATGGTCAGGACGACGTCAGTAGCGGTGGCGCCTGCGGGGATGCTGCCGTTGAGCTTGAAGCCTACAACGCGGGGAATCAGCATGGAGACGGGCTGGCCGAGCATCGCTGCCTCGGCTTCGATGCCGCCAACGCCCCAGCCCAGGATGCCCAGGCCGTTGACCATGGTGGTGTGCGAGTCCGTACCGACGCAGGTGTCGGGGTAGGCGCGGAGGACTCCGTCGACCTCACGGGTCATGACGGTGCGTGCCAAGTACTCGATGTTGACCTGGTGGACGATGCCGGTTCCAGGGGGAACGACCTTGAAGTCGTTGAAGGCGGTCTGGCCCCAGCGAAGGAACTGGTAGCGCTCACCATTGCGCTGGTATTCGATCTCCATGTTGCGCTCCAGTGCGCCGGAGTTACCGAAGGCGTCGATCTGGACGGAGTGGTCGATGACCATTTCTGCGGGCGCCAGCGGGTTGACGCGCTTCGGATCCCCACCGAGCTCCTTGACGGCTTCGCGCATGGTGGCGAGGTCGACGATGCAGGGAACACCGGTGAAGTCCTGCATGATGACTCGTGCCGGGGTGAACTGGATTTCCGTGTCGGGCTCCGCATTGGGATCCCAACCGGCCAGGGCGCGGACATGGTCGGCCGTAATGTTGGCCCCATCCTCAGTCCGCAGGAGGTTTTCAAGCAATACCTTAAGGCTGAACGGAAGGCTGTCAGCGCCCTCTACGGAGTTCAACCGGAAAATTTCATAATCGGTGCCGGCTACATTCAGTACGCCTTTGGAACCGAAGCTGTCCACAGTGCTCATGGCAGGACTCCTCTCGCAACAGTTTCATCTTTGTCGCGTGGTTGGCCGCTAGCCAGTTAGGCGGACCTTACTTAGCCGGGCGGCATCATTGTTGGTCATCCCGGTCCGCCGCCGTGTTTCCAGCGGAGCGGGACTACTAAGCCCATCGTAGTGGCATAAATCCCGCCAGGGGCAGGTGCCCGGACAAAGCCGGTTCCGCCCGCACTGATCCAGCAGGCGGGCGGCATCCGGGCTTACTGTGCAGGAACGATAAGTCCCACGGTCTCCAGGTGGTGGGTGTTGGGATAGAGGTCGAAGGCCCGCAACGACTCGAGCCGCCACCCACCCTGCTGGAAGTAACCCAGATCACGCGCAAAGGAGGCTGGATCGCAGGACACATAGGCGATCGCACGGGGTCCGGAGGCCATGAGTTGCTTGACCACGGCTTTGCCGGCTCCGGCGCGGGGCGGATCCAGCACCAGGGAATCGAAACTGCGTGGACGCTTGTGCAGCACCCGCTCTACCCGCCCCTGGACGATCTCCACCTGCGGTTGGCCATGCAGGTTCTTTCGGGCGTCGCGGCTTGTTCCGGGCGATCCTTCCACCGAGAGTACCGATCCGGTGACCCCGACGGCGTCGGCCAGCGGGGCGGTAAACAGCCCTGCACCGGCATAGAGGTCTGCAACGGTGGAGCCAGGTTGCAGGTATCCCCCGCCGGAGAGGAAGTCCGTCACAGCACCTACCAGGGTCTCCGGAGCGTCCTTGTGGATCTGCCAGAAACCCTCGCCGGATACCCGGTACTCGTGACCTGCCGCGCTTTCCTGCACCCACGTCCGCCCCCGCAACTGCAGGACATCGCCCTTGCCGGGATCGAAACTGGCGACCGAGACGTCGTGGGGCAACTGCGAAATGATGCTGTGCAGCCGCTTGGGACCAGTTCCCTCCTCCGGGGCAAGGAGGATCAGGGGCCGCGACCCGTTGGCAGGCACCGCGACTTCGACGCGGGCGATGCCTGACAAGTCCACATCCCACAGCCGGAGTTCGTTAATTCCGTGAAGAGCCAGCGGCATCTCCTTGACGGGGACCACCACATCGGAGCGGTGCGCATGCATGCCCAACCGTCCTTTGGAGGTCACCGCAAAGCCGGCGCGCGTACGCCAGCCGAGTCCGCCGTCGTCGTTCCGGCCGACCGCCTCCACCTCGGTGGTGATGTCCATACCGGCCAGCCGCTTGAGCTGTTCGGCCAGCACCTCCGATTTAAGTGCGCGCTGCCGCGGAAGCGATATATGGCCCAGTTCGGCGCCACCCACGGGAGGACCGCCCCGTCGCCAGGAACCCAGGGAATCGGCCGGCTTCCAGAAGTGCGGAACGCGGTCCGGCGAAGCCTCCAGGACCTCGACGACGTCGGCGCGCCAGAAGCGCGACGAGTCGCCGGAGTCGGTCAGCCGGACCCGGACTTTCTCGCCGGGGATCCCGTGGCGGACAAAGATGACACGACCTTCGTGGCGCGCAATGAAGTGGCCGCCGTGGGCGATGGGGCCCACGTCCACCACGAGTTCAGGTCCGGGCCCTGCCTGTTCCTTGCTGTCCTGGTCATGCGGGGAATTGCTGTGGGACGTCATTTAGGTATCCTGCAGTGCCTTTGCTTCTTCGGACGACTTCAGCTGCCACGGAACGCTGGCAACCATGACTCCGGGTTCAAAGTGGAGCCGCGTCTTGATTCTGAGTGCTGTCTGGTTATGGACCAGTTGTTCCCACCATTTACCCACGACGTACTCCGGGATGTAGACCACGATCAGGTCCCGGGGCGAATCGCGGCGCATGTTCTTGATGTAGTCCATGATGGGGGTCACGGTTTCACGGTAGGGGCTCGCGAGAACGGTCAGTGGAACCGGAATTTCAAGCTTTTCCCAGTCCCGGACCGTGTGTTCCGTCTCCTCGGAGTTGATGTCAACGGTGATGGCGTCCAGGCGCGATGGCCGTGACGCGCGGGCGTACGCCAATGCGCGCAGCACCGGCTTGCGCACATGCGAGACGAGGAGGACAGCGTGCACCCTGGTGGGAAGCGCCCGTGGTGAGGAGTCTTCGTCCACCGCGAGTTCCTTGGCCACATTGTCATAGTGGGCCCTGATGCTCCACATGATCAGGAACAGGATGAACATGGCGAGCAGCGCGATCCAGGCGCCCTGTTCGAATTTGGTGATCAGGACGATCACCAGCACCAAACCCGTCATGCCGAAGCCCACCATGTTAATGGTGCGGGACTTGATGATACGGCGGCGGATGGCCTTGTCTCGGGCAAGTTTGAGCTCGCGCCCCCAGTGCCGGATCATGCCAAGCTGGCTGGCAGTGAAGGAGATGAAGACCCCGACGATATACAGCTGGATCAGCTTGGTGACATCTGCGTTGAAGGAAAGAATCAGCACCAGCGCTCCGGCAGCCAGGGCCAGGACACCGTTGCTGAACGCGAGCCTGTCGCCGCGGGTCCGGAGCTGGCGGGGAAGATAGCCGTCCTGGGCCAGGATGGAGCCCAGTACGGGGAACCCGTTGAATGCCGTGTTGGAGGCGAAAACCAGGATCACACCGGTGGCAGCAACCACGATGTAGAACGGAATGGAGCCTGCACCAAAAATGGTGTCCGCGATCTGGCTGATGGCGGGATTCTGGATGTATCCCTCCGGCAGCGGCTTGCCATCAACCAGGAACTCGGTGGCGGGGTCCAACACAATGTGGACCTTGGTGGCGTTGGCCAGGAAAAGGATGCCGGCGAGCATCGCCGCCGCGATGGCACCGAGCAGCAGCAAGGTAGTGGCTGCGTTCTTGCTCTTGGGCTTCTGGAAGTTGGGCACGCCGTTGCTGATGGCCTCGACGCCGGTCAAGGCTGCGGCGCCCGAGGAAAACGCCCTCAGCAGGAGGAATGCTCCGGCCAGGCCCACCAGGCCTTCGTCAAAGCCGGATTGCGGGACGATGGTGAAGTTCGCTGACTGCGCTTCTCCCAGCTGCCCGGTAACAAACTGGAAAATGCCCACGGCTGTCATGCCCAGGATTGAGGCCATGAAGATATAGGTGGGGACGGCGAAAACCGAGCCGGCTTCCTTGATTCCCCGCAGGTTGACCAACGCCAGGATGACCACGCCCACGGTCGCGATGAGGGCTTGCTGGCCGTGCAACGAGGGGATGGCGGTGGTGACATAGGCGGCGGCGGATGACATAGACACCGCCACGGTCAGGACATAGTCCACCAGCAGCGCCGAAGCCACCGTCAGTCCCGCATACTTGCCAAGGTTGACGTTGGCGATTTCGTAGTCGCCGCCACCTGAAGGGTAAGCGTGGACATTTTGGCGGTAGGACGCCACCACTGTGAGCAAGACCACCATGACGGCGAGGCCCACCAGCGGGGAAAACGCTACTGCGCTGACCCCGGCAAGGGCCAGCGTCAGCAGGATTTCATCCGGGGCGTAAGCCACCGAGGACAAGGCGTCCGAGGCGAAGATCGGCAAAGCAATGCGTTTGGGCAACAAGGTGTGGGACAGTCGATCGTTCCGGACCGGCCTGCCCACCAACACCCGCTTCGCGGCATTCAAAATTGTCAGCACTCCGCAAAGCTACTCTGAATCCCCAGGGATGTCATGACGGTCGTAGCGGGCTTAGCCCCGTCTCGGCGGTAAAGTCATACCGAGCGGCACGGACAACACACATAAGGAGACATGGTGGCTCACTTCGTGATCATGGGTTGCGGGCGTGTTGGCGCAACCCTGGCACATACTTTGGAGGATGCCGGCCACTCAGTGGCCATCATCGATCAGGATGAGCGGGCCTTCCGCCGGTTGCGCCACACTTTCGGCGGCCGGAAGGTCACCGGCGTTGGCTTCGACCGGGACACCCTCAAGCAGGCGGGCGTGGAAGACGCGTACGCTTTCGCAGCGGTTTCCAGCGGCGACAACTCGAACATCCTGGCTACCCGGGTGGCCAGGGAGACGTTCCATGTGGCCCACGTCGTGGCACGTATCTACGATCCCGGCCGCGCCGAAATCTACCAGCGGCTGGGCATCCCCACCGTTGCTGCCGTGCGCTGGAGCGCGGACCAGGTGTTGCGCAGGATACTTCCCGAGCAGCACTTGGCCGGCGACTACCGCGAACCTTCCGGCCGGCTCATCCTGGCCGAAGTGGACCTGCACGAGGCCTGGATCGGACACAGCCTGTCCTCCATCGAGGCCGCTTCGGGAATCCGCATCGCCTTCCTGACGCGCTTTGGCGAAGGCCTCCTCCCCCACCCAGGTACGGCTTACCAGGAAGGCGACACCGTCCACGCCATGGTGAGCCTGGACCGAACATCCGAGATCACCCGGATCCTCGCCAAAGCACCCGCCAAGGAGTCTTAGTGAAAGTTGTCATTGTTGGCGCAGGCAGCGTCGGCTCATCCATTGCCCGTGAGCTCCTGTCCCACAAGCACCAGATCCTGCTCATTGACCTCAAGCCCGAGGTTATCGGCCGCAGCGGGCTCCGGGGTGCGCGTTGGCTGGTGGGTGATGCTTGCGAACTCAGCACGTTGCAGGACGCCAAACTGGAGGATGCCGACGTCGTGGTTTCCGCCACGGGTGACGACAAAGTGAACCTGGTGGTCTCCTTGCTCGCCAAGACCGAATTCGGCGTCGGGCGCACAGTGGGACGGGTTAACAACCCGAAGAACGACTGGATGTTCAACGATTCCTGGGGCGTCGACGTCGCAGTGAACACCCCGCAACTGATGACCGCACTGGTGGAAGAAGCGGTGGAGATCGGCGACATCGTGCGCCTGCTGACCCTCCAGACCGGCGTTGCGTCAATCGTCGAGTTCACCGTTCCGCATGACTCCCACGTCATTGGAAGCACCGTGGGCGACATCGACTGGCCGGATGACTCCACTTTGGTGGCCATCCTGCGCGACCAGGCCCCCATCACACCCACCCGCGACGACGTCCTTGACGGCGGCGACGAACTGTTCTTCGTCACCACCATCGCTGCGGAGGATGGCCTGCGCGCCCTCCTGTCACCGGGCTCGGAGCTCGGCGGCCAGGACGGCAACGGCGTGCTGGATCAGTCCGCCGACGACGACGGCTTCGACGGCTGAGTTGCCGGCTTGGTGACCAGCCAGGCTACCCAAAGGCCGAGGATATACAGCGGCGCACCCATCAGGAGCCGGGTGGTGGCCAATGCCGTCAGGCCTGCTTCGCCCATGAAGTAGAGGGGCACCTGGACCACGAGGCGCAGTGCCAGCACTGCTGCCACGATCCAGGTTCCCAGTTTGTAGGCACGAAGCCGTTCCGGGTCCTTGCGCCAGTCCAGGCCCTCGTTGCGCACGAAGCCGAAGAGCAGGCCAGCCACCGGCCACTTGATGGCGATCGACACCATCATGGCCGCAATGTAGGCGATGTTGGTGAAGAAACCAAGAACGTAGAAGTCTTCAGCTTTGCCGGTGGTGTTGGCCAGCCAGGCCGAAATACCGACGCCGACGATGCCGGCAACGGCCTGCGTCAGGGGGCGCCGTTGAACCAGCCGAACCACGGTGAAAATCGCTGCCGACGCCAGGGCGGCGATGAGGGAAGGACCCAGGTCCCGCGTGATGGTGAACACCACCAGGAAGACCAGTCCGGGCAGAATGCTCTCGGCGATCCCTTGGATTCCTCCGGCGGACTTGAGCATGTCCACGTGGCCCGCACTGTTTCGCTGGAGGCCCGCTTTTCCCGCGTAGCCTGCAGCGAGGTCGGACATGCTGGGCCGGTTGTCGGGGGTCAAGGCCGGCGTTTCATCGCCGCGCGGCGTCGCCCCTGCGTTGTCCTTTGGCTCTGAACCGTTGGCCACGGTCATAGGTGCTCCTGACGGGAGAGAATTTCGTAGCGTGGATTGAACATTGCCGGCAGGCCGTCGAGCTGGGTCACCATGCCGTTCAGGCGAAGCCGTACACCGGCCTCGATCCCGGGAACACGCGTCCTGCCCAACCAAATGACCCGGAGTCGGTCAAACGGCCTCCGGGCGCCCTTGGACAGGAGCAAGGACTCGCTTCCATGTTCCAGTGCGTCCACGACCACTGCCGAGAAGAAGGGCTGTTCGCTGGGTGGCTGGTGCGTAACCGACTCGATGTAACCCGTACAGGTTGCCCTGCCGCGGGTGGGCAGGTCCCGTACGCCCTCCCCCAGCGGCGATCGATCTGCAAACCCGTTTCGGGTGGGCCTGTCAGCCAATCTGGGTAATCTCCGGACCACGTTCGGGTTGCTGCAGGCCGGGTGCGCCCTGCGGAGCCCCGGGCTGCCCGGCAGCGGTTGCGTCCTTGGGCAGGCGAAGCTGCAGCAACTCACGTGGGGGCATAGGGTTGTCGCCCCGGACTACGACAACACGCCGGAAAAGCTCTTCAAGGCCAGCCGCTGCGTCGCGGTCCAGGGCCGCTTCTCCCCCGAGCACTCCCCGGAGGAACCAGCGGGGTCCGTCGACTCCCATGAAACGGGCCGCCCGGAACCCGTGGCTGCCGTCAGTGGCTTGCGCCGGAAGCTTCGCGACCAGTTCCGTGCCGAACGCACCGGAGATCTCCTCGGTTTCGCCGCCCTGGCTGACGACGGATTGGGTGATCTGCTCACGGATTTCATCCCACAGGCCCTCTGACCGCGGGGCGGCAAAAGCCTGGAGCTGCAGGCTGGACCCGGCAAGGTCCATGGTGACGGCGACGACGCGCTGGGTGGCTTCTTCCACCTCGAGCCGCAGCTGCAGCCCTTCGGCAGGGGCGATCAGCAACGCGCCCAGGTCCACATAACCGTCACGGTCCTCGATTTCATCGATATCCAATGGACCCTTGCCGAGCCGGAAGTCGCCGGGGGTGCCAGGCTCCGCGCTTTCTTCTGCCGTACCGGATTCATCGACGGCGGCAGCGGATTCCGCTTGCTCGTCCTTGGACTTCTTGCCGCGCCCAAAAAGCATGGGGTTTTCTCCTTAGTAGTGGTCTATCCCCAAGTAAACCGCAACCACGTAAAACAACTGCAATGCGGCGGGATTCAGATGCCAGCGCTTGCCAGGGTCAGTGGTTTGCAGGGGTGGTCGGTGCGTTGAAGCCGCCGGTGGATCCGAAACCGCCGGTACCCCGAACGGAATCAGAGAGCTGGTCGACAGCCACGAACCGCGCATATTCGACGCGTTGAATCACCATTTGTGCAATTCTATCGCCGCGCTTGAGGTCGATGGCGTGGTTCTGGTCGGTATTGAGCAGGGTCACGGCGATTTCGCCGCGGTAGCCCGCGTCCACCGTTCCAGGAGCGTTAACGACTGTCAGTCCGTGCTTGGTGGCGAGGCCCGAGCGCGGGTGGATAAGGGCCACGAATCCGTCCGGCAGCGCAATGGACACGCCCGTCGGCACAAGCTTCCGCTCACCGGGGGCCAAGTGCACGTCCTCGCGGGACCGCAGGTCGGCTCCCGCGTCTCCGGGGTGGGCGTACGAGGGTGCTTCCAACCCGGCGTCGAGCATTTTAAGCTGCACCTCCAAAGTGGGGGCGCCGTAGGAAGGGGCGGTGTTGCCGCTGTCCGCGTTGACGGAGGCGGCGTCTGAACTGAATACTGCGGTCTCGTTGCTCACAGTCGTCCATTCTACGGGGACCGGGCCCCGCGGGAAGCTCCCCGTCCATGGCCACCGTTGCCTGTGAACCCGCTGGGAGTCGATCGCCCGATAAGCTGGTCCCATGCCTACGCCTGACCAGTCTTCACCCGTGCCTGCCCGGAACACCCCCTCATCTTCCGGGGTCCTGTACAGCGAAAAGCTGTGGCCGTCACCGTGGATCTGGATTGTCGTTGTTGGCCTTTCCAGCGCAGGCCTTCTCATGTTCGGCCCCATCAGCGTGGCGACCGGAATCATCGCAGCGATCGCACTCCTGGCCATCATGACCGTGATGCTGGTGCTCTCGACCCCCACCATCACCGTTACCGCGGACACCGTGCGCGTAGGCCGGGCAAGCATCGACCGCAGGTTCGTCGGCACCGTAGAGGCCTTCAGGAAGGGCGAAGCGACGGCGGAACGCGGCCCGCGGCTCAACGGCCTGGCGTACATGTGCTTCCGCGGCTGGATCGACCCCGTGGTCAAGATCGAGATCACGGATCCCGCAGACCGCACCCCCTACTGGCTCGCCTCGTCCCGCAGGCCGGAGGAACTGGTTTCTGCCCTCACGGCGCGCCAGTCCTGAGAAACGGGCGGCCGGCCCCTCAGCTTTCGCACTCCGTGCAGTAAAGGTGGCCGCCCCGTTCTGCGGCAATTTGCGACCTGTGCTTGACCAGGAAGCAGTTGAAGCACGTAAATTCGTCAGCCTGGGGAGGCATGACCTGAATCAGGAGCTCTTCCCCCGACAGATCGGCTCCCGGGAGCTCGAAGCCATCGGCGAGCTCGGCCTCGTCGACGTCGACCGCTGAGGATTGCTTCCCTGACTGGCGCGTCTTGAGCTCCTCAAGGGAGTCCTCGCTGGCGTCTTCCTCGGTCTTGCGAGGGGCATCATAATCCGTTGCCATGGTCCTGCTTCATCCTCCGTACCTGCTCCGGTTGGGTTCCCGGTCGGGCGGATCAGTCCCCGCCGCCGGTAACGATGCAACGCCGGACGCCTGGGTTTTGTGCCCGATATCGGGCAGATTTTCCTCCCCCCACCACTGAATGTCCAGAGGTCCGGCCTTGGGCCAACCTCTTCGCCGGGGCCGATTCAAGGGAATATCACGGCACGCCCTTTGTCCTAGTAGGAAAAGAGCGTGACGGGTGGCAGAGTTTCGAATGTCAGTTATGCCATGTGGTGGAGGGTGTTATGCAGGATCTACGACTGGTAGGAGTCCACGACGACGGCGGGCATCTCCTGCTCAGCGGCCCCGGTGGGGCGATGTTCCAGCTTCCGATCGACGAGGCCCTCCGGGCCGCGGCGAGCCGGACCCCTGCCCAGGTAGCGGCGCGGGCCTCGAATACCCCCATTGCCATGTCCCCCCGGGATATCCAGGCCAGGATCCGGAGCGGGGCCACGGCAGCGGAGGTCGCCGAACTCTCCGGGCTCCCCCTGGCGAACGTACAGCGTTACGAAGGCCCCGTCCTTGCCGAGCGTGAGTACGTGGTCCGCCAGGCACGCGGAATCGAAGTCGCTTCGCCCGCCCCCGGTCACGACATGTACCGCTCGGTTTTTGGCGACCAACCGGCCACCCTTGGCGACATGGTGGATCACCGGCTGTCCGCCCACGGCATTGACTCGGCCACGGTCGAATGGGACTCCTGGCGCCGTCCGGACGGATCCTGGACCGTCGTCGCGCGTTTTGAAACGGTCCCTGGAACCCACGGAAACATCGGCGAAGAGCCGCCCGCCATGTGGACCTTCAGCCCCCAACGCAAGTCACTCCAGAACGCCAACCGTTGGGCCCAGCAGCTCAGCGAGCTCGAGCCCCTGGACGGACCGGTTCCTGCCCGGCGCCTGGCCGCGGTTTCGGACCGGCCCTTCGATTTTGAGAACGACGCCGATTCCGCAGCGCGTGCCTCCGCCAAGGAATCAGACAGCCTGCTGGAGATGCTCCGCTCACGCCGTGGGCAGCGGTTGGGCGTGGACGAAGACGGCGATGACGCCCTCGCAGTCCTCCTGAGCAATGTTCCGGCGGCCCACCCGCGGCCAGGCGAAGAAGTTGAGGAAGTCCTCGCAGAAGCCGCCGAAGATTCCCCTGAACCGGTCCCTGCAACCCCGGAAGAACCTGCCCGCAAGGACGGCCGCCCTTCCATGCTTTCCCGTCTGAGCCTGGCGCCACGGCATGCTGGTTCCGAGGATGACGACGATGTCCTGAAGCTCCACCAGGGCGTCAGCACTGACACCCGTGAGATCACGGTTGTGGCCAGTCCCCTGCGCCCTGTCACGTCCTTGACGGCACGCAAGCCCGCTGGGCTGTACGAACTGTTGGGCGGCAGCACCCAGGCCGCTTCAAGGAGCGATGAGGGGTCCACCGGCGATGAGGCGGAAGGCAGCCTTGTGCAGCCGGCACCGGCTGACGACGCCAAGGACCGTGAGGGCGGCAAGGACGTTGAGGCTCCTGCTGAACGCCAGCCGTCACGACCCAAGAGGTCCAGCATCCCGAGTTGGGACGAGATCGTCTTTGGAGCCCGGGGAGACTGACTCCGCAGGCGCCTACGGCCGCGGAAGCTCCCCGGCCCCGGGCCACAGGCAGGCGTCGACGTCGAACGGAAGCGGCTGGTCCCCTCCCGCCATCAGGTTGGCACCGTGCGCTGTGACGCGCCGCATGTAGTGGCGGCGGCACAAGGTTTCGTAGCCCACGACGCCCGCGAAAGGTGCATCGTCAGCGGCAGCAACGTCACCCACCATCACCTGCTCACCTTCGACCACCATGATCCCGTTCACGGTGCGTGCGTTTTGGGTTGCCCGGCGGCCGCACCAGCACAACGCTTCGACCTGCAGGACCTGCACTTTGTCGGCAAGCTCTATGAGCCGCTGTGAACCGGGAAACAAGCGGGTGCGGAAGTCGGACGTGATTCCGAAAGCGAAAACGTCCACATCCATCTCGTCAACAACGCGCGCCAGTTGCTCAACCTGGGAGGGTGAGTAGAACTGCGCCTCGTCACAGATGAGATAGTCGACGCGGAGTCCGCTGGTACGCCGGACCACCACTTCGTCCCAAAAATCCGTACCGCTTTCCACCTCCACGGCATCGGTACGCAGTCCCAGGCGGCTGGAAATCGTGGAGTCGCCGGCACGGTCATTGCAGCTGAAGCGAATGCCGCCCCGGCCGCGTGCGCGGTGGTTGTGATCCATTTGCAGTGCGAGCGTTGACTTTCCACAGTCCATGGTTCCCGAGAAGAAGACCAGCTCAGCCACGCTTGCCCTTCCTGCCGGCGGCGGTAAAGCACAGCAGTGGCACTTCCCGCTCCGTTTTGGTCAGCGATCCATGCTGGCCTACGACTTCAAGGGACGCGGGGCGGACTCTGCTGGTGTCGTACAGGGCCAGGGTGTCGCGGGCCGCGATCATCACATCACCGATGCGGGGAGCGACGTCCGGACGCACTGCACCGAACAAACCGGCATCCACTGCCTGTTCCCTGGTGAAAGCCCAGATACGCTCGCCAAACCGCTTCCGCCAGGCGGCAAGGAGCGCGTCCCGGTGGGCTTCGGTGGCGTCGGGTTCGAGGTAGAGATGCACCATGCGGGGTTCACCGGCTGTGTGCCGGACACCAGCCACCAGCGACTCGTCGGCAGAGTAGTCGATCCGTTGGGATTCGGGAACGTCCAGCATGCCGTGGTCACCGGTGAGCAGGATGGTGGTACCTGCAGGAAGAGTTGCGGAGAGCCTTTTCACGGTGGAGTCGAGTTCTTCGAGCTGATGCTCCCAGCGGTCCGACTGGCAACCATAGCGGTGTCCGGCCTTGTCGAGCTCGTTGAGGTAGAAGTACATCAACGACTTTCCACCTCCGGCCATGGCTTCCGCCGCGGCGGCAGTCCGGGCATGCAGGGTGGTGCCGCCCACGAAGCGGCTGCCACGGAGTGCCGCCTGGGTCATGGGAGAATTGCCAAACTGTGGCAGGCTGACGGTCACGACGTCCAGCTCGGACGCCAAGCGCTCAAAAACGGTGGGGTTGGGCTGCCACTGCCCCGGATCCACCTGGGCATCCCAATTGCCCAGGAGATTGACCACTTTGTCCTGTGCGGGGTCAAGGACGTCGTAGCCCACCATCCCGTGCTGACCCGCGGGCAACCCTGTACCAAGGCTCGCCAGGGAGGCCGCCGTGGTACTGGGGAACGCGGAGTCGATCCATTGCGGGACATTGCGCTGGCCCCCGGCAATGACGGACCGGAGAAAGGGAGTGTGGGAGGCCTTCTGCTTCAACAGGCTCCGGCCCAATCCGTCGGCGAGGACGACGCAGACCCGCTGTGAGGCCGGCAATTGAAGCTGGTTGGTGAAGCCCGGCAAGCCAAGCGCAGCGGCGGAACTGGTGAGAACCTCGGCTATCGACTTGGTCCCGAACAAGGGGGGTGCGGGAATGTCGATGGATCGGCCTGTCTGTGCCGTTTCGCTCAACGCTGGTGTCCGCGGCTCAAGCGGTTGCTGAAGACCCCTGAACGGGGCCTCGGAGCGGGGATGGTGGCGTGCTGGACGGGAGCAGGGTTGCCGGTGTTCACTGCGCGCAGGGCACGGGCAAAGAGCTTGGCGTCCTGGACTGCCTGCAGGCCATCGGCTTCGGCGCTGATGCGCAGGACGATGTCCTCCTGGGCGATGGTTCCGCTGTAGCCGTGATCAGCCTCGCACTGTGGATCCCCGCAGCTGGCGGGTCCCATGTCGAGCCTTTGTCCGCCTGACCAGGCAATGGAGACGGTCAGTTCACGGACGGGGTCCGAGGACTTGTAGTTCTGCGGCTGGGAGTACATGTAACTGAGGACCACAGAGCGGATCTGGGCTACGGGCACGGACTCGGTGGAGATCTGGGCTACGATCTGCTCCCCCGCTTCGTCCAGTTGCTGATCGTCAACATGCGTGATGACCAGCATGTCCTCGGTCAGCACCAGGACGGTGATGTGGCGGCGGACCTCGGCCCGGTCGAAGTGAGTTTCCAGGTGAACCAGATGGGACAGGCACTCACGGCCGTCCAGGGCGTCATCAACGACGTCGGCCACCAACCGCGGATAGAACCCCGCCTGCTGCAACGCCTGGTCCAGGCTTTGTCCCTGCGTGGCGTGGTTGTGCGCGGCAGGGTTCCCGGTGGTGGACGGGCGGGATTGAGGCGTCGGAGACTGGGTGCTCATACCCCCATTTTCACAGATCGCCGGGTGACTTCCTAACCGCGATGGCCGTCCCTGTGGCTAACCCCGCATGGCCCGCCGGGCACTGTCCGTGCGCTGGGCCGCGTTGCCTATCCACACATCGGCAGCCAGGATCGTGGCCCCTGACGGCCCGGCCAGCACCGGATTGAACTCAACCAGCGCAATGCCCGGGTGGTCGTCCTTGAGCTTGGCCAGGCGGGCGGCAACGTCCTCCAACGCTTCAACGTCCACTGCCGGCAGCCCCTGGTAACCGAAGAGTTTCCGGGACGCGCGTGGTGAACGGATCACGTCATGCAGGTCCGCCGCGGAAAGAGGTGGGACCCTGTGTGCCCAATCGTCCAGCAGGTTCACGGCATCACCGGCCAGTCCAAAGGAGAGCACCGGGCCAAGCAGGGGGTCTTCCATGGCACGGAAAGTGCACGCCTGCCCCACCGGTGCCATGGCCTGCACTTCCAGCGCCGGTGAGCCGTAGGGTTCGAGCGCGCGACGCATCTGGGCAATGTTTTGCCGCAGCGATTCAGGGTCCTGGATGTCAAGCCGGACGCCGCCCAGGTCCAGCCGATGCCGCAGGGCTGGATCCGTGGTCTTCAGGACCACAGGCCATCCGGCCTTGTCTGCTGCGGCTACGGCCTCGTCCGGCGTACCGAAACCGAAGGTGGGGACCACCTTGATGCCGTAGCCGCCCAGCAACGCCGCGGCCGCACCGGCGTCGAGCTTCCGCAGTTTCTCGCCGGTCACTCCGGCGAGCATCGCTGCGAGGGTCTCGCGCGTGCCATCCACGTCGCAGCCAACAGGTTCGACGAAAAGCCCCTGGTCACGGTCACGCCATTGCGCATACCGGACGATAGCCGCCAAGGCAGCGACGGCGGCGCCGGCATTGGAGAAGCACGGCAGCGCCGGTTTCCCCGACAAGCCCACCATGCCCTCCACATGGACCGAAAAATCCAGGATCCCCGTGAAGGCCGCCACCACCGGCTTGCCTGCCTCGGCGCTGCATTCGGCCAGCACCCCCGCCAAGGCCTCCACTGTGAGGCCACGGGCCGGGAGGAGGGCTGCGACCACTGCGTGGACGGACTCGTCAGCCAAGCTCTCCTGGAGGCTGGCCCGCAGGGCCGGCAACGCCAGCGACATGCCGGCGTCAAGATCGACGTCGGTCACCAGGCGGTTGACGTCCAGTCCGAGCGGAACCGCGGTGTCGGCCACCACTTTGCCGAGCGCCACGGAATTCGAATACACAGCAAGTCCCGGACCTTTGGGCAGCGCCTGCGTGGACACAATCTGGGCGATGTCCATGAGCTGCTCGATGGTCTCGACGCGTATGACGCCCGCCTGCCGCATCATGGCGTCCACCGCCGCTCCCGGGGCCTGCGTGGTCCGGACCTCGTGGCCCGGCGGCAAGCTGAGCCCGGTGACGTCGGACTTGGCCACGATGACCGGTTTGCTGCGGGACAGGCGCCGTGCCAGGCGGGAGAACTTGCGGGGGTTGCCGATCGATTCAAGGTAGAGGCCCACAGCGGAGGTATCGGCGTCGTCTTCCCAATATTGCATGGCGTCGTTGCCCGAAACGTCCGCGCGGTTGCCGGCGGAGAGGAAGGAGGACAACCCGAGCCGGCGGCGGCTCGCGGCAGCGTAGACCGCCACTCCGACCGCTGCCGATTGGCTGAACAAGCCCAGGCTGCCCCTGGGCGGCATGGTCGGGGCCATGGAAGCGTTCAGCGACACGGACGGGTGGGTGTTCAGGATCCCCAGGGACTCCGGACCGATGACGCGCATGCCATTGGCCCGGGCGCGCCGGACCAACTCGTGCTGGCGGAGGAGCCCGCGCTCACCGTCATCGGCATAGCCGGCCGTTGCCACCACAATGCCCTTCACGCCCGCTGCGGCGCAGTCGTCCACCACCTTGGGTACCTCGTCATAGGGAACGGCGATGATGGCCAACTGCACCGGGTCGGGGATCTCGGACAACTTGGCATAGGACATCATGCCGGCCAGTTCCAGCGCTTCCGGGTTAACGGCGTATACCGGCCCCGTGAAGCCCCCTTCGATGATGTGTTCAAGCAGCTGGTAGCCCACCGTCCCCCACTTGCGGCTGGCACCAATAACTGCAACCGACGACGGCGACAAAAGGTCGCGCACGCTGCGCGCCTCGGCGCGGTGCTCACGGGCCTCCATGACGGCGCGGGATTTCTCCGTGGGGTCGATGTTGAATTCGACGCTGACCACGCCGTCGTCGAATTGCCTCTTCAGGTCGTAGCCGGCGTCCGCGAACACCATGAGCATCTTCCGGTTGTCCGGGAGGACCTCGGCGGTGAAGCGGCGGATGCCGTTTTCGCGGGCGGCTACGGCCAGGTGTTCCAGGAGGATCGAGCCAATGCCCCGGCCCTGGTGTGCGTCGGAAATGTTGAAGGCGACTTCGGCTTCGGCCGGATCGTCCAGCCGGTCGTACCGGCCAATGCCCATGATTTCGCCACCGATGGTGATCACGAATGCCACCCGGTTGATGTGGTCCACTTCGGTGAACCGCCGCACTTCCTTGCCGGAGAGCCTGGGCTTGAAGGAAAAGAACCGCATGTAGATGGACGCCTGGGACTGGCCGGCGTGAAATGCCTGCAGGGCATCGGCGTCCTCGGGGCGTATCGGCCGCAGATGCGCCGTACCGCCGTCGCGCAGGACGACATCGGCCTCCCAATATTCCGGATAAATGCCGACGCCGGGCTGATCCACCATAGGCTTAGCCTAGCTAAAACATCCGCAGTACGACTTTCAAGGATCCACCAACCACATGGCCCGCAGCCAAACTCCCGCACGCAAAGGCGAGCCCCTCGGCGATTTCACCGAGAACATCGTCGATATCGACGTCACTTCCGAGATGGAAGGCTCCTTCCTGGAGTATGCCTACTCGGTGATTTATTCGCGCGCCCTCCCTGACGCACGCGACGGATTGAAGCCTGTTCAACGGCGCATCCTGTACATGATGGCGGACATGGGTTTGCGCCCTGACCGCGGGCACGTCAAGAGCGCACGCGTGGTGGGCGAAGTCATGGGCAAGCTCCACCCGCACGGCGACGCAGCGATCTACGACGCCATGGTGCGCATGGCACAGGACTTTTCCCTGCGCCTGCCGCTGATCGATGGTCACGGCAACTTCGGCTCGCTCGACGACGGTCCAGCCGCCCCGCGTTACACGGAGGCCCGGCTCGCGGCCGCTGCGCTGACCATGACCGACCACCTCGACGAAGACGTGGTGGACTTCGTCCCCAACTACGACAACCAGTTGACGCAGCCGGACGTCCTCCCGGCAGCGTTCCCCAACCTGCTGGTCAACGGCACCACCGGTATCGCTGTAGGCATGGCCACCAACATGGCTCCCCACAACCTGGTGGAGGTCATCGCCGCTGCGCGTCACCTGATTGCCAATCCCGATGCCACGCTCGAGGACATCATGCGTTTCGTCCCCGGACCTGACCTCCCCACGGGCGGCCGGATCGTGGGCCTGGACGGAATCCGTGACGCCTACGCAACGGGGCGGGGTTCCTTCAAGACCCGCGCCAAGGTGGAAGTGGAACAGCTCTCCGCCCGCCGCACCGGGCTTGTGGTCACCGAGCTCCCGTACATGGTGGGCCCGGAAAAGGTCATCGAGAAGATCAAGGACGCCGTCAACGCCAAGAAGTTGACTGGTATCAGCGATGTGGTGGACCTGACGGACCGGAACCATGGGCTCCGCCTGGTCATCGAGTTGAAGAACGGCTTCAACCCCAACGCCGTCCTCCAGCAGCTGTACCGCTATTCGCCCATGGAAGATTCCTTCGGCATCAACAATGTGACCCTGGTGGACGGCCAGCCGCAGACGCTTGGCCTGCTGCAGTTGCTCCAGGTGTACGTTGAGCACCGCCTGAATGTGGTGCGCCGCCGGACCTCGTTCCGCCTGGGCAAGAAGAAGGACCGCCTCCACCTGGTGGAGGGCCTGTTGATCGCGATCGTGGACATCGACGAGGTCATCCAGATCATCCGTTCCTCCGACGAGGCCTCGGCTGCGCGCGAGCGGCTGATGTCCATCTACGACCTCACCGAAATCCAGGCGAACTACATCCTGGAACTTCGCCTGCGTCAGCTGACCAAGTACTCACGGCTGGAACTGGAGAAGGAACAGGACGAACTGCGCCGCGAAATCGAAGCACTCGAGGCTATCCTCGCCTCCGACGAGCTGCTCAGGGACCTTGTGTCCGGCGAGCTCGGAGTGATCGCCGAGAAGTACGGCACTCCCCGGCGCACCGTACTCCTTGAATCCGAAGCTGTCTCGCCCACAGTGGCCGCCGCACTCGCGGCCACGGCACCGGGACCCAAGGGCAAGGGCGCGGCACTTCCACTGGAGATCCCGGATGACCCCTGCTGGGCTTTGCTCAGTGTCTCCGGCCAGATCGCCAGGACTTCCAACCAGGAACCGTTGGCGGAGGCCGGACCACGGGCGAAGCACGATGTGTTCCGTTCGGTCGTGAAGACCACCGCCCGCGGTGAAATAGGTGCCGTCACTTCCCAGGGCCGGATGCTCCGGCTGCAGGTGATGGACATGCCTGCCCTGCCGCCGGTCTCCGGCCTGCCCAACCTGGCGGGGGGCGTACCGGCAAAGGACTTCATCACCTTGACCAAGGGCGAGACCTTGGTTGCGTTTGTGCCCTTGGACTCCGTCCTTGCGATCGGAACGGTCCAGGGCGTCGTCAAGCGCGTACAGCCCGATTACCCGCTTAACCGCGAGGATTGGGAAATCATCGCGCTGAAGGAAAAAGACTCGGTACTTGCCGTGGAGCCTGCGCAGGAGGACGACGTCGATCTCGTCTTCGTGACCAGGCAAGCCCAATTGCTGCGGTTCAGTGCCTCCAACGTCCGCCCGCAGGGAAGGACGGCAGGGGGCATGGCAGGTATCAAGCTCGCACCGGGCGACCAGGTCATCCACTTCGGTACTGTGCGCGCCAACGATCCTGCCGCCGTCGTGGTGACCATTGCCGGCACTACTGGCGCCCTTCCCGGAACGGCACCGGGAACTGCCAAGGTGACGGCGTTCGAAGAGTATCCCGCGAAGGGCCGCGCCACCGGCGGCGTCCGTGTCCACCGCTTCCTCAAGGGTGAAGACACGCTGCTGCTGGCCTGGGCTGGCCATGGCCCGGCCAAGGCGTCCTCCGCTGCCGGTGTGGCCAGGGCACTGCCCCACGAACATGGGCGCCGGGACGGTTCGGGAGTTCCGTTGTCACAGCCTGTGGAAGCAATCGGGCCGAGCATGGCTTGGCCGGAAGAAGGCAGCACAGAGGCATAAACAAGGGCCGGCGGTGACTAACCGCCGGCCCTCATTTATCTGCCAAGCTAACCGTTTCCACCCATTTGGTTCAGGCTCAGTATGTTCCCCTCGGTGTCCAGGAACCACGCGGCGGCGCTTCCGTCGGGCATGGTGGCGATGCCGTTTTCCGTCTTGAGGCCAGGGAAGTCGTAGTCTTCGAAGGCCACTCCCTTCCCGCGCAGCTCCTCGACGGTGGCTGCGACGTCATCGACCATCCAACCCATTTGGGTATTCCGTGCGGTCCCCGCGTTCGGGGTCTCGTACAGAAGGAACCCGGTGCCATCACCGCACCTGTACTGGAGGTTGTCATCCGCGTCCGGATTCTCTGGCTCGAGTCCGAGTTTCTCACTGTAGAACCCGCGGGCCCGCTTCAGATCCTGCGCCGGTAAAACGGCAGCCACTTGCTGATCTTTGAGCATGATTCTCTCTTTCCGGCTCTCCTCCCGGAACGAACTTTACTCCTGGCCGTGACGGGAAGTAATTGGAAACCGACCCCGTTTTTTGCTTTTGGCCGGGACGTCCGCGCGGTTCAGCTTAGACTGGCGACATGCCGATCATCCCTGATGAAAAAGACTGGACCTGGGTGCTCTCAGAGCCCTGCAATGAGTGCGGTTTCGATCCCGCTACGGTGACCCCGTCGACAGTGCCGGGCACCGTCCTGAACATGCTGCCGAGGTGGAGGGCTGTGCTGCGCCGCGAGGACGTTGCGGTACGTCCCAACGACCACACGTGGTCCACCTTGGAATATGCGTGCCATGTGCGCGATGTTTTTAGCCTGTTTGACCAGCGGTTGAACCTGATGCTGAGCGAGGACGACGCACAGTTCGCCAATTGGAACCAGGACCAGGCCGCCATCGACGGCGAGTACGGCTCCGCGGACCCCCGGACGGTGGCCGACGAACTGGAAGCCGAGGGCGCCACCATCGCCGAGTCCTTTGCCCGGGTCCGGGAGGAAGACTGGGAGCGGACAGGGACGCGCAGCAACGGCTCGGCCTTCACCGTGCTGACGTTCTCGCAGTACTTCCTGCATGACGTCGTCCACCACCTGCACGACGTGGACGGCTAGAGCATTTCTCCCACGTCATGCTGCGGTTGACCGGCTCGTAGCCCATGCCAAGATAGAGCTCCAAGGCGCCGGTCGGGTTGGCCGAGTCAACGTCAAGGGAGGCGACATCCATACCGGCCAGCGAGTATCGCCGCATGGCGTCTGCCAGCAGGGCCTGGGCGATTCCCCTGCCCCGGTAGGCTCGTCGAACCCCCAGGAGTTCGGTGTAGCCCTCCTTGAAACCGCGGTCACGTGCCGCGTCCGGGTCGTGGCTGGCCAGTTGGTAACCCACAACGTCACCCGTGGCCTGGTCGAGCACCACGGTGCTCAGATCATGCCTGGCGGTGGGTTCTTCGATAGTGAACCTCCATGCTTCCTTGTCCCTGGGTTCGCTCCCCCAATGGTCACGGAAAGCATCGTTGTGGGCCTGCCGCACCGATTCGAACAGGGGTGGTTCGAGCGTCCGCAGTTCGAGCCCGCTTCCCAGGGGAGCATGTGGCAGTTCAGTTGCCAACGTCCGGTGCATCTCATTGAACCAGCGCACCGCTCCATAGCCGTGCCCCATCAGCAGAGCGGCTTGGTGTTCGTGTTGCTCTTCAGTGCGGATGCGAAGCCTTGGCGGCGCCGTCGTGTGCCCCGCCTCCTGGTCCTCGTGGAAGCGCTGGCGTACTTGCGCTTCCTGCCACAGCAGGATGGTGGAGCCTATGCCGCGCTGCTGCCAGCCCGGGTCAACGCACGCCATTCCCGTGGCTTTGTCGCCCTCCGGGTTCTTGGTGATGCGCCCGTAAGCCCGCGCCACGCCGCCGGCGTCGAGGCCCAGGAGCGTACTGGCCTGCGGAGGATTCCTGCTGGACTCGAGGACATGGATCAGGTCCCCCTGCTTTTCGTACCAGGCAGGATGTTCGACGGCGGCTGTCCTGGCGATCAGTCCGGCCCAATTGTCCAGGTCCTCCATGGAGGCAGGCCGCCAATGGAGGCCTGTCATGGCGGCGTCGGGCATGGCTTGGCGTGCTGCTTCGAAAGGCATGCCAACAGGCTACTGAGGGGTAGTCCTTCCCACCAGCTCCGCCGCGCCCGCGCCGGGGCCTACAGCAGGACCCACGGCAACTACCGACGAGCCCAGCTCCAGGCGGGCGTCCGAGGGATCGATATCCTCGGGATTGTGGGTGACAAGGACTACCGTGACGTCCTTGAGTCCTGCCCGGAGGATCGCCATCATTTCGCGGGCTGCGCCGGCATCCAGGTGCGCCGTTGGCTCGTCCAGAAGCAAAATGGAGGCACCGGTCAGCAAAGTCCTTGCCATCGCGAGCCGCTGCCGTTCGCCGCCGCTGAGGAAGGACCCTTCGGGTCCTATCCGTGCGTCGAGCCCGCCGGGCATGGTCTCCACCAAAACGTCCAGCCCAACATCGGCCAGCGCCTTGTGCATGTCCGCCTCCGTCGGTTTCGCCGCCGCGGGCCGGCTCAGCAGGAGGTTCCCACGGATGGTGGAATCGAAAAGGTGCGCCTCCTGCGGGCACCAGGCCGCCGTCCCCGTCATTTTCGCCGTTCCCTGCGTGAGTGGCAGGAAGCCCAGCAGCACCGACAGGAGAGTGGATTTTCCTGCCCCGGAAGGCCCTGTCACGGAGAGCCAGCGGCCGGGTCCGGCTTCCACCGTGAGGCCAGCGAACACGTTCGGACCCCCGGGCCATGCTGCGGCCGCGTCCCTCAATTCCAGTCCCGCTTGGCCGTCGCGTTCAGTCAGTGGCCGCGGGCCGCCGTCGGGGTCTTCCGAAGCGGTCCCGGATGCGGCGTCCAGGGCCCCGGACGCGGCAACGCGGCCCAGGACGGCTGCGAGCGCCGGGGCTTGGCGCACCGAGGAGACGATGCCCCCGAAGGGTTCAACCAGCGCCAGCAACATCAGGACGATCACGGCTACGAGTTCGGGTGCTGCGGAGCCGTCGGCGACAGAGGGAGCGCCGAGGACACCCGCCCACAGGGCTGCCAGCGAGCAGGCCAGGACGATCACAGCTTGCCCGAGCCCCTCGGCCCACGCCGAACGCTGGGCGGAGACGGTGGCTGCGCGGTCCTTGTTGCGGAGCTCCCGAAGGACGGGCTCACCCACTCCGTTGGCAGCGAGGTCTGCCCGTGCGTCCAATGCCGCAGCGACTCCCTTCAGTACCACGGAGCGCATCTGCTGTTCTGATGTTGCGGCGTTCCTGTCGGCCAGGACGGCGAGGAACGGAGCAATTGCCAGGCCGATGACAGACGCCAGCACCACGGCGGGAACTGCTGCGGGTATGACCAGCGCAGTGGCGATGATGGCTGCTGCGCTTACTCCCACTGCGGTGACCGGAGGCAGTGCAACGCGGGGCAGGAGGTCGCGGAGGGTGTCGACGTCGTCCACCACCGACCCCAGGACGTTGCCGCCTTGAAGGAGTCGGCGAAGGGACAGCGCCCTCCGGCTCAGTGTTGCCCACAGTGCGCCCCGGAGGCGCGTCATGGCAGCGAAAACGGCGTCGTGGGTCAGCAGGCGCTCGCAGTACCGCAGGACTGCCCTGCCAATACCGAAGAACCGGACCCCCACTATTGCGCCGAGCAGGTAGAGGATGGGCGGCTGTTCGCTGGCCCTGATGATCAACCATGCTGACAACCCTGAAAGGGCTACGGCGAACAAAGCGGCAAGGACTGCTACGGCACCCGCGGCGGCGAACTTCCAGCGGACGGGCTTCAGGACCCCCAGCAGGCGTCGCAGGCTTCCGGTCCGGTGCATGGCCGGAACGATGCCGTCCGGCCGTGCGGAAGTACCCGCGACGGTTCCACGCATGGATTCCTCGTGGTTCCCAACGACGGCGGGGCGCACGGGGCCCTCCCCCGCCCGTGGTGCCGGCAAGGGGTGCTTGCGCCCCACGGACACCACGTGGTCGGCGAGCGCCCGGGTGGCGGCGTCGTGGGCCACCAGGATCACCGTGACCGAACCGCGGAGTGATTCCATGGCGTTTCGCACGACGCTGGCAGAGTAGTGGTCCAGGTGTGCGGTGGGTTCGTCGAGCAGCAGCACGGTGGCTCCGGCTTCCACGCGCGCGAGCCCGCGGGCGAGGGCTACACGGCGCAGTTCGCCGGGGCTCAGCTCAGCGGGGTGTTTGTCGGCGAGATGGTCCGCCGCGGTCCGTTTCAGGACACGTGCCACAGCTGCGTCACTGTTGCCGGTGTATCCCTCCAGGTAAAGCTCGATCTCCTGCTGGACGGTTTCCGCTGCCATGACAGGATGCTGCGGCACCCATGCCACAGTCCCTTGTCCTGCTCCCCTGATGTGCCCAGTGACTGCGGTACCCGCCCCCGGACCGACCAGCCCGGCCAGGACAGCCAGGACTGTGCTCTTCCCGGTCCCGCTGTCCCCGTCCAGCGCGGTGATCCTGCCTTGGGTTGCAATGAAGCTGAGGGGTCCGACGGCGGCCGCTGACCTGCCGCTGTACGTCACCGAAAGATCGGTCACCACGGTGTCTTCCGGCCCGGGAAGGGCGGGAGTTTCCTGCAGTCGCTGGTGCGCGGGTGCTTCCAGCACGGCCTGGGTGGTTTCGAGAGCGGCACGGCCGTCGTCGCTGGCGTGGTGGGCCGTACCCAGTTCCCGGAGCGGCAGGTAGCAGTCGGGGGCAAGGATCAATGCCAACAAGCCTGCTTCCAATGCCATGTCCCCGGCCACAAGCCTGACACCGATGAACACGGCCACAACGGCTACGGAGATCGTGGCTATAAGTTCCAGGGCAAGTGCCGAAAGGAAGGCTGTGCGGAGGGTTCCCATGGTGCGGCTGCGGTATTGCTCGGAGATATCCTCCAAGGCTGCGCGTTGCTCACTGGCGCGGCCCAGGCCCACCAGGACCGGCAGGCCTTTGGCGAGTTCAAGAATGTGCCCGGACAGTTTCCGCAGGGTGGTCTGCGCGTCGCGGACACTGTCCTCGGTGTGCCGGCCAATCAGCACCATGAACAGTGGAACCAGGGGCACGGTCAGGACGATCACCAGTGCGCTGACCCAGTCGGCGAACAGGATACGGGCGCCGATCAACAAAGGCACCGTTGCGCAGTTCACCAACGCCGGCAGGTATTGCGTGTAGTAATCGTCCAGGGCGTCCAGTCCCCGCGTCGTGAGGATCGCCAGGCCGCCGTCGTTCATTCCCTCCACCGGCGAGGCGGCGCCGTCTCCCAGTGATCGCCGCAGCAGGCTGGCGCGCAGCTCCTCTTTGACGCCCAAGGCGGCCCGGCGGGAGGCAATGCCCTGCCCCCACACCGTCAGCGAGCGAAGGACAGCTCCCACGGCGCCCCAGATGACTCCGCTGTTCCAATCCCCGGACCCGGAAGCCAGGCCTGCCAGCATCACCGCCACGGCCTGCGCCATCAGCACCAAGGACAGGGCCTTGAGGGCGGACAGCAGCCCGATCGCGTAGAGGGCGGATCGGGTAACCGGGCCGGAAGGGAACACGGGCTTCATCGGCGTTCAGACTCCCGGGTGGGTTGGCTTGCCGGACGGGGTACCGTCCGAACCCGGTTCCTTGGAAACCAGGACTTTTGCGGCGATCGCAGGCAAGAACCCGTGCGCCTCGGGGATGTGCGCTGCACTGACGCGACGCCGGAATACCCAGTACGTCCAGGATTGGTAGGCAATGACCAGCGGCAGCCCTACGGCGGCAACAATACTCATCAGGCCCAACGTGTAGTCCGAAGACGAGGCGTTGGAAATGGTCAGGTTGAAGGCGGGATCGATCGTGGAAGGAATGACCACCGGGAACGCCGCACCGAAGATCGAGGCCGTGGCGCAGACAATGAAAGCGCCGAGGGCACCGAATGCCCGCCCCTCGGATCCTGCCCGGGCCAACTGCCAGGCCAGGACTACGGCCACCACCGCGGCTGCCACCAAGGCCCAGGTCCACGGCTTCCCGCTCAGGAACTGCACCGCCAGCATCCAGCCGAACATCGGCAGCACGGCAACCGGGACCAGCCGCACAAACCAGCGGCGCGCACGGTGCCGCACATCGCCGTCGGTCTTCAGCGCCAGGAAGGCCAGGGCGTGAACCAGGGCGAACGCCACAACACCGAACCCGCCGAGGAGCGCATACCCGCTGAACCAGGACATGGGGCCACCCACGCGGTCCCCGTTGGCGTTCAACGGCAGGCCCGTTGTTGTCAGCGCCAAGGCGGCGCCGATCCCAAAGGCGGCAACGAAGGAGCCGACGGCGATGGCCCAGTCCCAGCGGTTGCGCCAACGGACGGAGTCAACCTTGCCCCGGTACTCGAAGGCGACCGCACGGAAGATCAGAGCCGCGAGGACGCACAGCAACGGCAGGTACAACGCCGAGAACAAGGATGCGTACCAGAGGGGGAATGCAGCGAAGGTTGCACCTGCCGCAGTGAGCAGCCACACCTCATTGCCGTCCCACACCGGACCAATCGTGTTCAACAGAACGCGGCGGTCGGTGTTGTTGCGTGCGAACAGCTTCATGAGCATGCCGACGCCGAGGTCAAAGCCCTCCAGGAAGAGGTAGCCGGTCCACAGAACGGCGATGGCCACGAACCAGATAGTTGGCAACAGTTCCATTGTCAGTTTCCCTTGGCTTCTAGTAGGCGAATGCCAGGACGTCGTCGCCGGACTTGTCCGGGCCGTCGTCGCTCTTGTCGTGCTTGTCTGTCTCCTTGGCATGGGCAAGTTCAGGCATCGCCGACGCCACTCCGCCGCGGATGTACTTGACCAGCAGCTTCACTTCAACCACCAGAAGCACGGCGTAGATGGCGGTGAGGACCACCAGCGAGGTCATGAGCTCACCCGCACTGACCCCCGGAGAGACAGCTGCCGCTGTAAACATGAAGACCTGGTCGATCCCGTTCATGTCAGGATTCGGGGCCACCACGAACGGCTGGCGTCCCATCTCCGTGAAGATCCACCCGGCCGCATTGGCACCGAAGGGAGCAAGAATCCCGAAGACCGCCAGGCGCATGAGCCACCTGGACTGGGGCACCACACCCTTGCGGGTGACCCACAGGGCCAGCAGGGCCGCGAGGGCTGCGATGCCCCCAAAGCCGATCATCATGCGGAAGCCCCAGTACGTCACTTCCATCACGGGAACATAGTGGATCTCCTGGCCGGCGCGCTCGCCGTACAGCGGGTTGTCGGGCAGGTGGGTGCCGTACTTTTCCTTGTATTCACCGAGCAGGCTGTTGACGCCCTTGACCTCGGTGGTGAAATCGCCCTTGGCCAGGAAGGACAGGATCCCCGGGACTTCGATGACCGCCACAATGTCATCGCAGTTCGAAGCACCGAGGTTGCCCACGCTGAGCACCGAGAAGCCAGTGCCATCGTGGCAGGCGGCTTCCGCAGCGGCCATCTTCATGGGCTGCTGTTCAAACATCAGCTTGCCTTGGAGGTCGCCAGTAATGGCGGTCCCCGCGAAGGAAATCATGGCCACTACGGCACCGATCCTCAGTGATCTCATCCATACCGTGTAATCAGCCTTGTCGCGGCCTGGAATTGCAGCCTCACCCGGAATCAGCTTGCCATCGGCACCCACCACGTCTATCCCGTCGTGGCGCCTGCGCCACAGGTGGTACCAGGCGATTCCCAGCAGGAAGGCACCCGCAACGGCCAGTGCGCCGAACAGGGTGTGCGGCACTGCGACCAATGCTGTGTTGTTGGTAAAGACTGCCCACGCATCTGTCATAACGGGACGGCCATCCACCATCTCCACACCAACAGGGTGCTGCATCCAGGAGTTCGCCACGATGATGAAGTAGGCGGAAAAGACCGATCCGATCACTGCGATCCATAGGCAGGCCAGGTGCACGCCACGCTTGAGCTGCTTCCAGCCGAAGATCCACAGTCCCAGGAACGTGGACTCCACGAAGAAGGCAAGCAGCGCCTCAAGGGCCAGCGGAGCGCCGAAGACGTCGCCCACGAACCGGCTGTACTCACTCCAGGCCATCCCGAACTGGAATTCCTGCACGATTCCGGTTGCCACGCCCATGATGAAGTTGATGAGGAACAGCTTTCCCCAGAACTTGGTCATGCGCAGGTACTCGGCCTTACCCGTGCGGTACCAAAGGGTCTGGATGATGGCTACCACCATGCCAAGGCCAATAGTGAGCGGCACCATCATGAAGTGGTAGACGGTAGTGATGCCGAATTGCCAGCGTGCGATTTCCAAAGCGTCCATGGCTGTCCTTTGTGCGGTGGACCGAAGTGCAATGACGGTACTTCTACGTTCTGTAGAAAACGTGTCTTCTACACAGTGTAGAACAAATGGCGGCAGACCAAACCCATTCTTCAAGTGGCGTTACGCACGCGCAAGGCCCTCCTCCGGCCCGCGGCGCGCCGATAGTTCTACCTGACGTAGAATGGAGAGTTGAAAAGCGGTAAATTAGTGAATGAATGTTGGATCGTCGCACCGGGCGGCAGAAGTGCTGTTGTTGGGATGCGGAAGGTAGGGACGTATTGATGGCAAGTCTTGGGGAACTGGAACGGGCAGTCATGGATCTGCTCTGGGCAGGCCAGGAGGCTGCAACTGCCAACACCCTGCGCGATCTCCTCGCGCAGGATTCCGAAGCCGGCGATGGCTCGGCAGGGCACCAGGGCAAGGACCTGGCCGTGACCACGGTTCTTACTGTCCTCTCCCGGTTGGAAAAGAAGGGCCTTGTGGAGCGTGAGCGCGGAACCCGCCCGCACCGCTACCAGGCCGTTTCCAGCCGCGCAGACCACACCGCCGAGCTCATGCACGAAGTCCTTGGCTCCGCTCCGGACCGGGAAGCCGTCCTCGCCCGATTCATTGGCTCCGTCACTGAAAGCGAAGCCGCAACACTGCGCAAACTGCTCGGCTACAATTAGCCACTATGTTCTGGACCTCATACCTGCTTGCGGTCCTGGCATTGATCCTGGCATGGCCCGTGCCCGTTCTGCTGTCGCGAGCACAGTGGCCTGCACGCTCCCCCTTCACAGCCATGGTGCTGTGGCAGGCGATCGCCCTGGCCGGTGGGCTTTCCATGATTGGCGCCATGCTTGTGTATGGCCTGGAACCCGTGGGCGACAACCTCCTCGCCGGCCTCCGGAGCCTGGC
Organism: Arthrobacter sp. LFS091; assembly: GCF_047977885.1. Lineage (NCBI taxonomy): Bacteria > Bacillati > Actinomycetota > Actinomycetes > Micrococcales > Micrococcaceae > Arthrobacter > Arthrobacter sp. LFS091. Next base: position 116,941 of record NZ_JBFPFP010000010.1, on the reverse strand, counting down.
AGGAATGGTCTTCTACAACGAACCCACCACAGCGCTGGGATTCTGGCATCTCTTCGCCCTGTCGGCAGCTGCCCTGCTGACAGCCCACTTGGTCTTCACTCTCCTGCTGACCTACTACAAGATTGAACGCCAGCGGCGCCGGCACCGCGAACTACTGGCCCTGCTGGCATCACCCTCCGACGACGGACCGGGAACCGTGGTAATCAACCATGACTCGCCAGTGGCGTACTGCCTGCCCGGCGGCGCCCGCTCAGTGACCGTGCTCTCCGATGGCCTCATGGCAGCCCTTGAACCCGCCGAACTCAGGGCCGTCCTCATTCACGAGAATGCACACCTTTCCCAACGCCACGACCTTCTGCTGTGGGCCTTCGCCGCCTGGCGGCAGGCCTTACCGTGGTTTCCCACCACCCGGCTCGCCCAGACCGCCGTGAACTCCCTGATCGAGATGCTGGCCGACGACGTCGCCCTCCGAACGGAAAGCAAAGGGACACTCATCAAGGCAATCGCCATTGTCGCCAGCGGTTCGTCCCAGCCGACCATTGGAACCCACGCCTTCACCACAGGAGGCGCGGTGGTGGAGGGCAATTCAGTCAGCGCTACCGGCGGCGCCGATTCTCCACGTACGACGGCGTCCCGCGTCAGCCGCCTCCTCTCGCCGCTGCCTCCGCTCACCAGAGGCCTGCGGATCCTGGTCCTCGCGGCCTCAATCCTCCTGCTGGCCGTACCGACAGCCCTGCTGATCGTTCCCGGACTCCTGGGCTAGTGTCGGGACCGGCACGTGGCTACTGCTGCAGTGTGACTTCATAGACCCTTGAGGCATAGCGCTCAAGGGCGGTCCCGCACCGCGCAAGATGGTCGGCTGCTTCTCCCGCCTGTGGAAGATGCAGGACATCGCGGGACTTCAATTCGCGGAACCAGCGCCTCAGGCGTTCCAGGCTCTGTTCCTCCTCCTCCAGCTCGGCGAACGTAAACTTTTCGTGGGCAACTTCCTTCACGATTTCCTGTTCGAACTTGCCACAGTCCGCCATGAACTCGGACCACTCCTCCAGTCGGGCAGCTTCATACGCACTCCGGAAGGTGTCCACGCCCTGGTTACGGGGAGAGGCGTCCACCAACGTCCAGGAGCCACCGCCGTTGGCAACCAGTTCTTCGGCCCGGGCCAATCCGGCGTCGAAGGACGGATGGACGGGAAGCAACCAGGTCCCCGGCGACAGCGGTACCGCGCCAATCCGGCGAAGTTCACGCCAGACCGCCACCCTGTGCCTGGACGGCTGCGAAGGTACCTGGACGAGGATCAGTAGCCAACGTTGATCAATCACAATTCTGAATGTAGCAGCTGTTACATTTGTTCCGTGAATGCCTCAGAACCCTCCGACTCAGCGCGCCTGGTCGCGGCCCAACGATGGCCCCTCTATGCAGCAGGATTTACCACCGCGTTCGGAGCCCACGCCGTCGCCGCAGGGCTGGGGGCCGAAAGCGCGGACATCGGGCTCAGCCTCCTGGGGCTGGGCATCCTGCTGGCCCTTTACGACATCGCAGAGGTGTTCCTCAAACCGGTTTTTGGCGCCCTCAGCGACCGCATCGGCCCCAAGCCGGTGATCGTGGGCGGTCTGGTTGCTTTCTCCGCCGCTTCCCTTATTGGCCTCTGGGCAGATCAACCGGCAATGCTTGCCGCAGCCCGCCTGGGACAGGGAATGGCAGCGTCGGCGTTCTCCCCCGCATCATCCGCTGGCGTTGCCCGGCTGGCCGGGGGAAAGACCGGTCGCTACTTTGGCCGCTACGGCTCGTGGAAAGGACAGGGCTATGCCATAGGGCCACTCCTGGGGGCCCTGGCCATCGTGGCCGGCGGCTTCGCCTTGCTGTTCCTTGTCCTGTCGGCCCTTGGCCTGGTGGTGGCAGCGTGGGCTGCATTCTCCGTTCCACCGCTGGCACCGCTTCCCCGGCCCAGGTACACCATCGTCGATGTGTGGCGCCAAAGCACGGAGCGCTCGTTCCTGGGACCAACGCTGGTCCTTGCCGCCGCGACGGGAGCCCTGGGTGCCGCCGTCGGATTCCTCCCGGCTCTTGCTGCCCGCGAAGGCCTAGGCACAACCGGCAGTGTTGCCGTGGTGACGGTGCTCGCCGTTGCTTCATCCCTGGTGCAGCCACGCATCGGCAGCCTGCGGGACCGGGGCCGGCTTGCCGATAGGCCCGGCATGATGGCCGGACTGGCTGCCATTGCCGTCGGCACGCTCGTAGCCGCGCTCCTTCCCGGCGCCGGCTGGACTTACGGCGCCGCTGTCCTGATCGGGCTCGGAATAGGCGTCGCGACGCCGCTGGCTTTCGCCCATCTCGCCGACTCGACCCCTCCGGAGCGCCTGGGCCGGACCATGGGGTCGGCGGAGCTCGGACGCGAGCTTGGCGACGCAGGCGGCCCGTTGCTGGTGGGCGGAGTTGCCGTCGCCGCCGGGCTGCCATGGGGACTGTGTGCGTTGGCCCTGGCCGTGGGAGCAACAGCACTGTCGGCCCCCGCGGGCCGCACCGCAAAGGACAACACCGCGCCGACTACGCCCAGCGCCTAAGCGTCGATACGTTCCCTGTCGAGTGTCGCTGCCCCGGCAATAATGAACTCCTTGCGCGGCGCAACGTCCGAACCCATCAAGAGGTCGAACACTTCTTCTGCCCGCTGCGCGCTGTCGATGCCTACCTTCCGGAGGGTCCTGTGCCGCGGATCCATGGTGGTCTCGGCCAGTTGTTGAGCATCCATTTCACCAAGGCCCTTGTACCGCTGGATGGGCTCTTTGTAGCGCTTGCCCTCCTTGGCGAGGTTGTTGAGGAGCACGTGAAGCTCGGCCTCGGAGTAGGTGTAGATCATCTCGTTGGCCTTCTGGCCCGGGTTGATGACCTCAACCCGGTGCAATGGCGGGACGGCGGCAAATACCCGGCCGGCTTCAACCATGGGACGCATGTAGCGGAAAAACAGCGTCAGCAGGAGGGTGCGGATGTGCGCGCCATCGACGTCGGCGTCGGTCATGAGTATGACCTTGCCATACCTGGCAGCGTCAATATCGAAACTGCGGCCCGAGCCTGCCCCCACCACCTGGATCAGTGCCGCGCACTCGGCATTGGAGAGCATGTCCCCCACCGAGGCCTTTTGCACGTTGAGGATTTTGCCTCGAATCGGAAGCAGCGCCTGGAAGTCGGATGAGCGCGCAAGCTTGGCTGTACCCAGCGCGGAGTCGCCCTCAACGATGAACAGTTCCGAGCGGGCAACGTCGTCGGTGCGGCAATCCGCGAGCTTCGTGGGCATTGACGAGGTTTCCAGGGCGTTCTTGCGACGCTGGGTTTCCTTATGGACACGGGCCGAGATGCGTGACTTCATCTCGCTGACCATCTTCTCCAGAAGGAGCGCCGACTGGGCCTTGTCGTTGCGGTTGGCCGAATTCAGCCGGGAAGTGATTTCCTTTTCAACGACCTTCGCCACAATCGCCCTGACCGCGGAGGTGCCGAGAATTTCCTTGGTCTGCCCCTCGAACTGGGGCTCCGCCAGGCGTACCGTCAACACGGCGGTCAGCCCGGCGAGGATGTCATCTTTCTCGATCTTGTCGTTGCCGGCTTTGAGCTTGCGGGCATTCGTCTCCACAGCCTTGCGGAAGGTCTTCAGCAGGGCAGCCTCAAACCCCGACTGGTGGGTTCCGCCTTTGGGGGTGGCGATGATGTTAACGAAGCTGCGCATGGTGGTCTCGTACCCGATACCCCAGCGCAGGGCAATATCCACCTCGCAGTCGCGCTCGACTTCCGCGATCTTGCTGTGGCCGTTTTCGTCCAGGACGGGCACGGTTTCCTTGAACTTTCCTGAACCATGAAGGCGCCAGACGTCAGTCACACCGGAATCGGCTGCAAGGAATTCGACAAACTCGGAGATCCCACCGTCGTGGTGGAATACCTCTTCGTGGGCACCGTTCTCGCCCGGCGTCCCGGCCAGCTTTCGTTCATCACGGACCGTAATTTTCAGGCCCGGAACCAGGAAAGACGTCTGGCGGGCACGCGCCGCCAGGTCGTCATAGGAGAACTTTGCGTCAGGAGTAAAAATCTGGCGGTCTGCCCAATACCGGATGCGGGTACCGGTCACGCCACGCTTGGCCTTGCCCACGACGTCCAGCACGGACTTCTCCACAAAGGGCTCAAACGGGGCGTCGGGCCCGGGCTTGGAACCTGGGTCCACGAACCGGCCGGGCTCGCCGCGGCGGAACGACATCTGGTAGGTCTTGCTCCCCCGGTCCACCTGGACGTCCAGCCGGCTCGACAAGGCGTTGACCACTGACGCACCCACGCCATGCAGGCCACCGGAAGCAGTGTACGAACCGCCGCCGAACTTGCCACCTGCGTGCAGTTTGGTAAAGACAACCTCGACGCCGGAGAGTCCGGTTTTTGGCTCGACGTCCACGGGGATGCCACGGCCGTCGTCGTGAATTTCGACAGAATTGTCGGCATGCAGGATCACCTTGATGTCGTGTCCGAAACCTGCCAACGCCTCGTCTACCGAGTTGTCAATGATCTCCCACAAACAGTGCATGAGGCCGCGGGAGTCGGTGGACCCGATGTACATGCCCGGACGCTTTCGAACGGCTTCCAGGCCTTCAAGGACAGACAGGTGCCGGGCGTTGTATTCAGAACTCGGTGCCACTCGCGGTGTGCTCCTTCAGAGGTATATCTCAGGGTGTTTCCCAGCCGTGATATCGCTGGTAATTCAAGGCAAACACTGCCAATACTAGGCTAGCTGCGGCCACCGACAGGTACGGGTTGCCACTCCCGGGCCAGGGCAACCCGGAAGGTTACGTTACGCACATGTGATACGCGGACAGCGAAAGTGACCCATCCTTGCCATGGATCTGCGTCGAATGCTGGTTATATGGATGTACAGAACTACTAAGGAGGCCGACATGACAACAGCAGTTGCAGACCGCACGCTGAACGCAGCTGACCGGTGCGATCGTTGCGGAGCCCAGGCGTATGTCCGCGTTGTACTCGAGTCCTCCGGTGGTGAGCTTCTTTTCTGCGGCCACCACGCACGTGCAGTTGAAGCTACGCTTCGGCCCATGACTTCGGACTGGCACGATGAGACCGAGCGCCTCAATGAGAAGGCTCCCGTCCCCGTCGACTAAGGCAGGGCACACCGGCAAAGTCCGGAAAACCGTTTGAGCGCACAGGGCTCCTCCCGATCGGGAGGAGCCCTTTTGCGTTGTCCCCGCCATGTTCAGACGCCAGGTGTGTTGCGGACAAGAAAGCGGCCCAGCCGGAGATCCGACTGGGCCGCCCACTGGGTGCCTCGAACTGTTTAGTCCAGGTAGTCCCGGAGGACCTGTGAACGGGAGGGGTGCCGCAACTTGGACATGGTCTTCGATTCGATCTGACGGATACGCTCGCGCGTCACTCCATAGACCTTGCCGATTTCGTCTAAAGTCTTCGGCTGGCCGTCGGTCAGGCCGAAGCGCATAGCCACGACGCCGGCTTCACGCTCGGACAGGGTGTCCAGGACGGAATGCAGCTGCTCCTGGAGGAGGGTAAAGCTGACCGCGTCCGCGGGAACAACAGCTTCCGAGTCCTCGATCAGGTCACCGAACTCCGAGTCGCCGTCCTCACCCAACGGGGTGTGCAGGGAAATAGGCTCACGGCCGTACTTCTGGACTTCGACGACCTTCTCGGGCGTCATGTCCAGCTCCAACGCCAATTCTTCCGGCGTAGGTTCGCGGCCGAGGTCCTGGAGCATCTGCCGCTGGACACGGGCCAGCTTGTTGATGACTTCCACCATGTGCACCGGGATACGGATGGTGCGGGCCTGGTCAGCCATCGCGCGGGTGATGGCCTGGCGGATCCACCAGGTGGCGTAGGTGGAGAACTTGAAGCCCTTGGTGTAGTCGAACTTCTCCACGGCGCGGATGAGGCCCAGGTTGCCTTCCTGGATCAGGTCGAGGAAGAGCATGCCACGCCCGGTGTAGCGCTTGGCCAGCGAAACAACGAGCCGCAGGTTGGCCTCAAGGAGGTGGTTCTTGGCGCGCTTGCCGTCGTGGATCACGAATTCCAGTTCGCGCTTGAGCTTCGGGTCCATGGATCCGTCGTCAGCGTTGATCTTTTCTTCGGCGAAGAGTCCGGCTTCAATGCGGAGGGCGAGGTCGACTTCCTGCTCGGCATTCAGCAGGGCGACCTTACCGATCTGCTTCAGGTAGTCCTTGACGGGGTCGGCCGTAGCGCCGGCCGACATGACCTGCTGCACGGGAGCATCGTCATCATCGGCATCAGAGTAAACGAACCCGGAACCGGACGGAGCTGCCTTTTCCTTGGGGGCAGCGGCATCCTCTGCGTCGTCATCTCCGACTTCAACCTCTTCCGCTGCAGCGGGATCGAAGTCTTCGTCTTCGGCGTTGGCGTCCTCGGCGTCTGAGGACTGGTTCGCGGCTTCAGCGGCGGCCTTCGCGCCGGGCTTGGGTCCGCGCTTCTTGGGTGCAGGCTTGTCAGAGCCAACCTCTGAGGCTTTGTTGGCAGCACGCGTAGCGGCGCGCTTTGCCGATGTGGCCGCCTTCTTTTCCTCAGCGGACAGTTCGGCCAGGTCGGCGGGTTCCTTCTCGACGGAAGACGGGGTCACAGAAAACCTTTCTAGCGGCGGTCTGTGGAATCACCATACGGGCAACACCACTATGACCCTGTCAAGTCCGCGATCAATTTCAAATGTGATCGCCGCCTGCAGAGTCCTTATGTAGAACTCCCGACGACGCTGTTATGTTCCCGATCTCCGGGACACTTCAGGCATTCGAACGCGGACCCAACCGGGTCTCGGCATCCATTGTCTCACGATTTTGGAAAACCCACGCCTGATAAATGGTCAAGCACTACACAGAAAGGTCACGCCGCCCCCGCCAGGCCGATTCAGGGCGTCGCGCCCACTCGCAAATGGCACCCTGCGCCAGAACGTCACTGAGCAGTTCTGCCAACCGGTAGCCGGGACACGCTGACTCTGCGAGCTCCAGGCTGGCATGGGCTATTGAGCCCCTGCCTTTGCACCAGGAAATCCAGCCTTGGATGGTCAAGGCTGCCGCAGCCACGGCACCGTTTTCCTCTTCGACGCACAGAGTCGACATAACCTGTTGCAGGGCGTGGAGCTGAGGCCAAAGGGGCACCTCTGGCCGCATTCCCAGAAGCACGTCGCCGTAGGTGTACACGTCCACCGCGCTCCACGACCCGGCCGACGACGCTTCGGACGCAACGGCTGGCACCCCCACCTCGCACGGATCGAAGACGGGGTCTTCCCCGCCTTCATCATCAAAGAACCCGTATGCCGCGGCTCCGGACTTTGCCGACTCCATTCCGGCGGCTGCCATGACGATGACAGCGTCCCGCCATGCCGGGACCTTCAGTGTCATCCGCAGGAATCCTACGAGCGCGGCATCCTGTCCCGGGTGTAACGGAGCGCGTTCCCCCCTGGTCGTGATGACGTGCTGCCAAACGGCCAGGACCGCGTCCAAGCACCGCTCGCTGCGCCACAGGCTGAGCATCCGCTCACCGTAGTGCGTTTCCGCCTCGAGAACTCCCGCATCAAGGCTCCCGGGCCGGGCGAGGGACGACGTGCCTGGGCCCGCTCCCGGTGGTGGACCGACCATACTCCCCTGGTACACCAACTCTGCGCTCAGCCTGCTGTCCCTAATGCTGTCGACGGAGCGGCCGGGCACCGGGCAACAACCTATATCAGTGCAGTAAGCACTGCGCCAATAGTCCTTTCCCACCAACCACGCGTCCCGAACAGATAAATCCACCTCGTCCAGGCATTGACGCAGCTCCTCGAGTAGCGGAACCATGGTGCGGACCACGGCACCGTCTGCCCAACCGGAATCGGAGTAGAGGGCCAGGAGAACGCCATCCGCTTCTTCGTCAGCGATCAGGTAGCTGCGGACCCGGTCGGCGAAACCGGCAAGCACCTGCGGCGCATGTCGGGCGGGAAGATCGACGCGCAGTGTCGCGCCGAGAACCTTCCCCTGCATGGTGATCGCTACGAGGCTGTCTTCAGGCCAGTAGCCCAACATATGCGGAATGTAGCCGAGGACGTCTTCGGGTTGGCGGATGCTCAGGATCTTGTTTGTTGTCATGGCTCCAGCCTGCGCAGGCCGCGTCGGCACCACCAGAAACCATTCGCCGTATGTGGAAAAGCTGCGGTCGTTCTTCCCCTAGGCGCCGTTCGGCCCGTTGCCCACGGCCCGCTGGTTGCGACGACGCTCTATCCGTTCCCGGCGCTGCTTGGCGAGCGTAGCCACCAAGGGAGGCACGTGGATTCCCTGGGCAGCCATCTGCCGGCGGACCTTGCGCCGTGTCATCAGGATCAGGACCGTTCCAAGCCCAAGGAGCACGAACTGAACGCTGAGGGCAATGCGGAAGGACGCCAGGCCGTACAACTCACCACCGGAGAAGCCACTTGCATTGAGCAGGTCCAGGACAAGGCCAATGAGGTAGATCGCGACGAGCGCCGCGATGAAGCCCCCGACGTTGACGATCCCTGTAGCCGTGCCGATCCGATGGGAAGGGTTGAAGGTGCGGGCGAAGTCGAATCCAATCATGGATCCAGGGCCACCAATGGCCAGCACAACCACGAGGATCACCAGGAGCCATAGGGGGGCCCGTTCAGGCAGGGCCAGGACCGCAGCCCAGGCCAGGGCCGTCGCGAGCGTGATCAGCAGGACCAGCGCAGATCGTCGCATGGGATGCTTGGCGACGAAGCGTCCGAAGCCTGGACCTGCCACGATGGCCGTACCCACGAAGAGCGCCATCAACGCCGAAACCGTGCCAGCGTCCAGGCCTTGGGCGGAGAGCAGGAATGGGTAGCCCCAGGTCATCGCAAAGAGGTTTCCACTGAATTGCACGGTGAAGTGGCTCCAGAGCCCGAGCCGGGTGCCGGGCTGCTTCCAGGCACGCGACAGCGAGACACCGGTAGCCCGGAGCCCTTGACCTTCCGCCCGCGGCGGGTGCCCTGGAGGCGCGTCCCGCAGTAGTGCAAGCACCAGGACGACGGCGAGCACCGACATTGCGGCCAGCGTCAGGAACGCCGGCGTCCAACCGGCGGAATGCAGGAGCAGCGCGAAGGGAACGACGCTGAAGAGTTGTCCCAGTTGGCCGCACATCCCAGTGAGCTGGGTAACCAGCGGCACCTTGGCCGGGGCGAACCATAAGGGGACCAGGCGGATCACGGAGATGAAGGTCATGGCATCGCCTGCCCCTACCAGGACCCGACCCAGGACCCCGCCGGGAACACTCTCAGCGAAAGCCAACTGCAACTGTCCCAAGCCCATGAGGACGGCACCACCGGCCACCATGGCACGGGAACCGAAGCGGTCCACCAGGACACCCACCGGGATCTGCAGGCCGGCGTAAACCAGCAACTGCAGCACGGTGAAGAATGAGATCGCAGCAGCACTGGCGTCAAAACGTTCGGTGGCTTCCAGGCCTGCGACACCAAAGGATGTACGCTGCGCGACGGCCACCAGGTAGGCGAACACGCCGATTGTCCAGATGAGCCAGGCGCGGGGAGCATTCACCCCCCAATTATGCCTCCCGCGACTTCAAAGCTGATTTATTGCGGCGAGTCTTTACGGGCCAGGTATGCCTCCACGGCCGCACCGATGTCCTCGGCGTTGGGCAGCTCGTCATTCTCGTCGGCCAGCAACGAACGGCGCACAATGCCTTCGGATTTCTCGTCGTACCGGGTCTCCAGGTTGGCGACCACGGCTTGAACCTCTTCGGAGGCCTGGATCTGCTCGGCGATCTGGCGGCCCACTTCGCGTCCCGCTTCACGAAGCCGGTCGGTGGGCAGCATCAAGGATGTTGCGGCACCCAGGTACTCCAACCCTGCCACGGCGGCTGGCGGGTACTCGGCTTCGGCAAGGTAATGCGGGACGTGGATGACGTAGCCTGCCACGTTTCGCTCCGCTTCAGTGAGCCGAAGCTCAAGGATGTGGCCAATGGCGGCGGGCACCTCGACGGTGGGCTTCCAGCTGGAGATGCCATCGATCAGTTCGGGCCGGTTTCCGTGCACCGTGACACCAACCGGCCGCGTGTGCGGTACCGGCATGGGGATGGAATGAATCCACGTCACCAGGTTCACGTCCAGCTTCTCGACGATTCCGACGACGGCCCGGGAGAATCGCTCCCACTGGAGGTCCGGTTCAAAACCGGCCAGCAGGAGGAAGGGCTGGCCGAGGCCGTCGTTCAGCTTGTACAAGCCCAGCTTCGGGGCCTGGTAGTCCTCGAGGTGGTCTTCGACGAAGCTGATGTGCGGCCGCCGCGAACGGTAGTCGATGAGCTGGTCGGCGTCGAACATGGCAACGACCTGGACGTCGTCTCCGTCCAATAGCTCGGCGTTGATCTGCCGGACCACGTGACCGGCATCGGCGAAGCCCGTGAAGCCCATGACCATGTCCAGGCCCCGGAGTTCAGGACTGTGGAACGTCTCGATGTTGCTCGCATAGAGCGACTCGGGGTCCAGGAGGGAGCCGGATATCCGTTCAAACACGGCATGTTCCTTTCACGAAGACAAACTTCACGACAACGACAAATTTCAGGGTGGCCAGCGGTTGCCGGAGGTTGGAACCAGGGACTCCACCCGCCCGGCAGCGGCACTCTTCTCTAGTTGTACAACGCACTGCTTCGACCGGGCATTCCTGCCCCCGTTGTGCTGCAGCTCTCATTTAATTGCTGCCCAAAGCACCCGAGAGACTACGATCGAAACGGACCGGCGCCTTTGCGGCGCCGGTCCTGAACTCCAAGGCCGCCGTCGCAAGATGACGTGGGGCGACAACCGGGGCAGGCCGCCAAACATGCGGCCCCGCCATGCAATGCAGAGAGAAGTGAGGACAGATCCTCGTGGTCAAGACTACTGACATCATCCTGGGCATCATCGCCAAAGACCTGAAAAAGTCCCCCAGCGACGCCCTTGTGCTTGGCGTTGCGCAGGGAACGGACGGGCCCGTCCTGCTGTCGAACCCGTTGAGCGCGAAGGCGGCCGAATCGGTAGCCGGCTCCCTTAAGCTGCTGGGGATCACGGGCGCGGCGGATCAGGTTCACCGGCTCCCGGGGCTGACGGAAACGGGTTCAGAGATTCTGGTCCTGGCGGGCGTGGGCAAACTGCTCGACGGCGGCAGCCTCACCGAAGAGGCTCTGCGCCGCGCAGCAGGATCTGCCGTCCGACAGCTCGCAGGCGTCTCATCGGTAACCCTCGCATTCCCGACGACCACCGTCGCCGACGTCGCAGCAGTCGCCGAAGGTGCGGCCCTGGGCGCCTACTCCTACACGGAGCACCGCTCCAGCAAGGACGGCCTGAAGGCTCCGGTCGCCAAAGCCCTGATTTTCTCGGATGTAGACGCCAAGGACGCACAGCCCGCATTGGACAGGGCAATCGTCCTGGCACGCGCAGTCAATGCCACCCGGACGCTGGTCAACCAGCCGCCCAGCCACTTGTACCCCGAGTCGTTTGCCGAGTCCGCCAAGGACCTCGCCAAGGGCCTCCCTGTGAAGGTAACGGTCTGGGACGAGAAACGACTCGAAAAGGAAGGTTTCGGGGGCATCATGGGCGTCGGCAAGGGTTCAACCCGCCAGCCCCGCCTGGTCAAGGTCGAATATGCCCCTGCCAAGGCCACCAAGAAGATCGCCCTCGTCGGCAAGGGCATCACGTTCGATACCGGCGGCATCTCGATTAAGCCGGCCCTCGGAATGGGTGACATGAAGAGCGACATGGCCGGTGCCGCCGTCGTACTTAACGCAGTCCTGGCCATCGCCTCGCTTGGCCTTCCCATCAAGGCGACCGCGTGGCTCTGCATTGCCGAGAACATGCCGTCCGGTGCCGCGCAGCGGCCCGCCGACGTGCTGACGGTCTACGGCGGCAAGACGGTCGAAGTCCTAAACACTGACGCCGAGGGCCGCCTCGTTATGGCAGACGGCATCGTCGCGGCCAGCTTGGAGAAGCCGGACGCCATCATTGACGTTGCCACCCTCACGGGCGCCCAACTGATTGCTTTGGGCCTGCGTACAGCCGGGGTCATGGGCTCCGACTCCGTCACTGCTGCCCTGAAGTCAGCCGCGGACAGGGCCGGCGAGCTGGTGTGGCCGATGCCCCTGCCCGAAGAACTGCGCCCGAGCCTCGACTCGCAGGTTGCGGACCTGGCCAACATCGGTGAGCGCAACGGTGGCATGATGACCGCTGCGGTCTTCCTGCGCGAGTTCGTGGGCAAGAACGGCGACGGCCAGCAGATCCCGTGGGCCCACGTGGACATTGCCGGGCCGTCGTTCAACAACGGCAGCCCGTACGGCTACACCCCCAAGCAGGGCACCGGCTGCACCGTGCGGACCTTGGTTGCCTACGCCGAGGACCTCCTGGCGGTATCCGCCTAGCATCATTCCCTGCCCTCCAAGGGCGTGCGGGCCCCTGCGCATCCATGCAACGGGGCCCGCACAACCCCGGAATTATGCGGCGTGTAGGGCTGTGTCACAAGTGAACGTGAGTCTCGACACAAGCGCACCACAAACGCCCGCGGAGGGTGGAGCATGGGTAGGTGGTTCGCTAAGGTGAACTCGGTAGTCACAAATGCAAGAGAACTTAGGTGCTGGCATAATCACGGCAGAACAAGTTCCAAAGACCAGATGGCACGCAGTCCCGTGTCATCACTCACGCGAGGGAGCGTTTTAGTGGCCGATCAGGCAACTGCGCAAGAATTCGACATCCTGGTACTCGGTGGCGGCAGCGGCGGCTACGCCACTGCCCTGCGGGCCGTGCAGCTTGGGTTCACCGTTGGCCTTGTGGAAAAGGCAAAGCTCGGCGGGACCTGCCTGCACAACGGCTGTATTCCCACCAAGGCCCTCCTGCACTCGGCCGAACTGGCCGACCATGCACGCGATTCCGCCAAGTACGGCGTTAACGTCACGCTGGACAGCATCGACATGCCGGCCGTAAACGCCTACAAGGACGGCATCATTGCCGGAAAGTACAAGGGCCTCCAAGGACTCATCAAGTCCAAGGGCATCACCGTCATCGAAGGTGAAGGCAAGCTCCAGGGCAACAACACCGTCGTCGTGAACGGCACGTCCTACACGGGCAAGAACATCGTCCTTGCCACGGGTTCCTACTCCCGTTCGCTGCCTGGCCTCGAAATCGGCGGCAAGGTCATCACCTCGGACCAGGCCCTCACCATGGATTACATCCCCAAGAGCGCCATCGTCCTGGGCGGCGGTGTCATCGGCGTCGAGTTCGCTTCCGTATGGAAGTCCTTCGGCGTTGACGTCACCATCATCGAAGGCCTTCCCTCCTTGGTTCCCAACGAGGACGCCTCGATCGTGAAGAACCTCGAGCGCGCCTTCAAGAAGCGTGGCATCAAGTTCACCACCGGGATCTTCTTCCAGGGCGTCGAGCAGAACGACGACGGCGTCAAGGTCACCTTGGTCGACGGCCAGACGTTCGAAGCCGATCTCCTGCTCGTAGCAGTCGGCCGCGGTCCTGTGACCGCAAATCTGGGCTACGAAGAAGCCGGCATCACGATCGACCGTGGTTTCGTCATCACCAACGAGCGTCTCCACACCGGCGTTGGCAACATCTACGCCGTGGGCGACATCGTCCCGGGCGTCCAGCTTGCACACCGCGGCTACCAGCAGGGCATCTTTGTCGCCGAGGAAATCGCCGGCCTCAACCCGGCCATCGTCGAGGACATCAACATCCCCAAGGTCACCTACTGCGAGCCTGAAATCGCCACCGTCGGTTACACCGAAAAGGCCGCCAAGGCCAAGTTCGGCGACGACCAGGTGCAGACCCAGGAATACAACCTTGCCGGCAACGGCAAGAGCTCCATCCTTGGTACCGGTGGCATCGTCAAGCTCGTCCGCCAGAAGGACGGCCCCGTAGTTGGCATCCACATGATCGGTTCGCGCATCGGTGAGCAGATCGGTGAGGCCCAGCTGATCGTGAACTGGGAAGCCTACCCGGAGGATGTGGCCCAGTTGGTCCATGCCCACCCCACCCAGAACGAAGCACTGGGCGAAGCCCACCTCGCCCTCGCGGGCAAGCCGCTCCACGGCTAAGTCTTTACCCAAGACAAACGGGTCGGGTGCATGCGGCGGAATCAGCCGGATGCACCCGACCCGGACCAGCAGAATTCATCCGCACAAAGATCAATAAGGAGAACGGGGACGACATGTCTGAATCCGTTAACTTGCCCGCCCTCGGTGAGAGTGTCACCGAAGGAACCGTCACCCGCTGGCTCAAGCAGGTTGGTGACCGGGTGGAGATCGACGAGCCGTTGCTCGAGGTTTCAACCGACAAAGTAGACACCGAAATCCCTTCTCCGATCTCAGGCGTCATCGAAGAAATCCTCGTCGCTGAAGACGAGACGGCCGAAGTTGGCGCCCCCTTGGTCCGCATCGGCGACGGCTCAGGCTCTGCTGCCGACGCCGCGCCGGCCCAGGAGGCTCCGGCTGCGCCCGCAGAGGAAGCACCCGCTGCACCTGCACCCGCGGAAGAGGCTCCCGCAGCACCTGCTGCCGACGCTCCCGCAGCCTCCGGCGGCGAAGGCCACGAAGTAACCCTCCCAGCACTCGGCGAGAGTGTCACCGAAGGAACTGTGACGCGCTGGCTCAAGGCCGTGGGCGACACCGTTGAGGTTGACGAACCGCTCCTCGAGGTTTCCACCGACAAGGTCGACACCGAGATCCCCTCCCCCGTTGCCGGTACCCTTCAGGAGATCCGCGTCAACGAAGACGAGACTGCTGAAGTTGGCTCTGTCCTGGCCGTCATCGGCTCGGGCGCGGCACCTGCGGCGGCTCCGGCCGCGGCACCTGCGCCTGCTGCCGAGAAGCCCGCTGAGGCACCGGCTGCGCCTGCCGCTGCGCCTGCACCTGCTGCCCCCGCGGCTGCACCGGCTCCCGCGGCCCCCGCCGCTGCGCCTGCACCTGCTGCCCCGGCTCCCGCTGCCCCGGCCGCCGCACCCGCCAGTGACGCGTCTGCCTCGGAGTCCGGCTACGTCACTCCCCTGGTCCGCAAGCTTGCCAACCAGCACGGCGTAGACATCACCTCCGTTGCCGGCACCGGCGTCGGTGGCCGCATCCGCAAGCAGGACGTCCTTGCTGCCGCTGAAGCCAAGCAGGCTGCAGCTGCACCGGCAGCCCCGGCGCCCGCTGCAGCGCCTGCTGCCAAGTCGGCTGCGCCGGTCGTGGCTTCGTCCCTGCGTGGCACCACGGAGAAGGCCCCGCGTATCCGCCAGGTCATCGCCCGCCGCATGCGCGAGTCCCTTGAGGTCTCCACCCAGCTGACCCAGGTGCACGAGGTCGACATGACCAAGATCGCCAAGCTCCGCCTCAAGGCAAAGAACTCGTTCCAGGCCCAGAACGGTGTCAAGCTGACCTTCCTGCCGTTCATCGCCAAGGCAGTTGCCGAGGCCCTGAAGCAGCACCCCAAGCTGAACGCTGCGTACGATGAGTCCAAGCAGGAAATCACGTACCACAACGCCGAGCACCTGGCGATCGCCGTCGACACTGACAAGGGCCTCCTGGTCCCCGTCATTTCCGACGCAGGCAACCTCAACCTTGCTGGCCTGGCCGGCAAGATTGCCGACGTCGCGGGCCGTACCCGTGATGGCAAGATCGGTCCGGACGAACTGTCCGGCGGTACGTTCAGCATCACCAACATCGGTTCCGTTGGTGCACTGTTCGACACCCCGATCATCAACCAGCCACAGGTTGGCATCCTGGGCACCGGCGCCATCGTCAAGCGCGCCGTTGTGGTTGCCGATGAGAACGGCGACGACTCGATTGCCATCCGCTCCATGATGTACCTGTCGCTGACGTACGACCACCGTCTGGTGGACGGTGCCGACGCCGGCCGCTTCCTGCAGACCCTCAAGGCCCGCCTTGAGGAAGGTGCTTTCGAAGCGGACCTGGGTCTCTAGGATCACGAACCCGTAAGCACTGCGGAACTGAAAGGGCAGGTTGCCGGATATCCGGCAACCTGCCCTTTTGCTATAACCACCTGCGCGTGGCTTTGCTACGCGACGTAGAACCCTCTGGATAAGCTGGAGCCATGAGTATTCTGTTCAGCATTCTGGTGTTCTTCCACATTGTCGGCGCAGCCATGATCGTGGGTTACTGGATCGCAACCCTCCGGGAGCCCACGGTCCACCCCCGCCAGCGCGACGGCGCGTTCCTCCAGCTCCTGACGGGCATTGCCATGATGGGCGTCCTGCCGATGCTTCCCAACGCCGATCCCAACTACTTCAAGCTGGGCGTCAAGTTCGCCATCGCAGTGGCTGTAGCGGTCCTCGCCGTCATTGGCTCCCGCAAGGTCAAGAACGGCGAACCGGTGTCCACCGGCCTGGCACACAGCGTGGGTGGCCTCGCCCTGGTGAACATCGCCATCGCCACTCTCTGGAACTGAACCGGATTCGATCCGCGGTAGCTTTCCCGTAGAAAGCACTGCCGTCCCGTCCTGCAAGCCTGCAGGGCGGGACGGCTTCTGCGTTAAGAGGTAGGGACGCTGACGGAGCCACGCTGGTTACCCGCGCTGGCTACTCCTGGGCAATGCAGAACTCGTTACCCTCGGGGTCACGCATCACGTCCCAATGGAAATCTGCAATATCGTGGCTCTCGACAAAAGTAGCCCCCAGCGACTCGGCCTTCACCCGCAAAGCCGCGGCGTCGGCGTCGTGCAGGTCCAGGTGGAGGCGACGTCGGCCTTCCGTTGGTGCTGCGACTTGTTGAAAAGCCAACTGCGGCAGGCCAGGCTCCGCGGAGCGCAACCAAATGAATCCCTCATGCTCCGCGGCTATGGGCATCTCCAACAGGTCCGACCAAAAAGCGGCAAGGCGGGAAGGGTCCACCGCGTTAACCATGATCGAAGCTATTCTCGGGGCACGGCGTTGGGCGCCGGATGATTTTTCCTGTGTGTCCATTCGGCCAGTCTAGGGGTCACAATCCACTGTCAGCAGAATGGCCGTGCAGTCCTGCCGCCAAATCCCTAGGATTGATCCCGGTGGCACCGGCCCATGCTGGTTGCCGACTCACAACGACCCCAAGGAGTGGACATGGCAGCAACACGTACCGCACACACGGTTTGGAACGGCACCCTCATCGAAGGCGCCGGCAACACCACGCTGGACAGCTCAGGCCTGGGCACCTTCGATGTCACCTGGAAGGCACGCACCGAGCAGTCCGGCGGCAAGACCAGCCCTGAAGAACTCATCGCCGCAGCCCACTCCGCTTGCTTCTCCATGGCTTTCAGCCACGCCTTGGCCGGAGAGGGATTCACCGCGGAAGAGGTCAACACCAGGGCTGATGTAACTTTCGTCCCGGGTACCGGTATCACCGGAAGCCACCTCACCATGACGGCAAAGGTTCCCGGCCTCTCGGAAGAGGACTTCCGCCGCATCTCCGAAGACGCAAAGACCGGCTGCCCCGTATCCGGCGCTCTGGCAAGCATCGAGATCACCTTGGATGCCACCCTCGCCGCTTAGGCTTCCCCTCAGCATCAGATACATCAAAGAGCCCCGCCGCTTCCTTGCGAAGCGGCGGGGCTCTTCCATGCTCGGGGATGCGCGCTAGCTTTGCGGACGCGACGGCAACGGCGCCGGACGCACCTTCCGGTAACCTTCACGCAGCGGAGGCCGATCGGTGGGCAATTCCTGGATCATTTCCTTGAGCGCCCCGATGCCGTATTCCAGCTGCGGATCCGTACCGGCCGCGTAGGCGTGCGGCGGGAAGAGGACCTCAATGTCAGGCTCCACTCCGCGGTTCTCCACGTCCCACCCGATGCCCCCGTTGAACCACGTGGCGTACCGCGGCTGCGTGACGCCCGTTCCGTCTGCCAAGGCGAACCGGTTGTCAATGCCCACGACGCCGCCCCAGGTCCGGGTGCCGATAACAGGGCCAATGCCGCGCAGCTTCGAGACCTGCGTGATGATGTCGCCATCGGACCCGGCAAATTCGTCGGCAAGGATGATGACCGGTCCCCGCGGGGCGTGGTCCGGGTAGGTCCGGGGCTTTTCACCTCGTGGCATGCTCCATCCCGTCACCTTGCGGCCAACGAGTTCGGCCACCAGCTGAGAGGTGTGGCCGCCACGGTTGCGCCTCACGTCCACGATCAGGCCGTCCAACGCGGTTTCGGTATCAAGGTCCCGGTGGAGTTGCGCCCAGCCATTGGCCATCATGTCCGGGACGTGAAGATAGCCGAACTTACCGTCGGATGCCTCCCGGACGGTCCGCCGGTTGGCTCGGACCCAGTCCTGGTAGCGCAGCCTTTCCTCGTCGCGCACAGGAACCACCGCTACCCGACGCTGGTGTCCGGCTGCTTCGCCGTGGCCAGTGCCGTTCAACAGCGTCAGTTCCACGGTTCGGCCTGCTGCACCTACCAACTGCATTGCTGGAGTCAGCGCAGCGGAAAGTTCGACGCCGTCGATCGCCAAGAGCACGTCGCCCACCTTCGCGTCCGCACCGGGGCGCGTCAGCGGCGAAGTTGCCAGGGGATCGGAGGACTCCCCTGCAAGGATCCTGGTAATCTCCCAGCCCTTCTTGCCGAGCTGCAATTCGGCACCCAGCCTGCCCTGTCCATTCCGTCCGGCCTCCGTGACCGCTGCCGGCTTCACGTAGGCGTGGGACGTGCCGAGCTCACCATGGATCTCCCACAACAGATCGACAAGGTCGTCGTGGGTACCGAGCCGGTCCACGATCGGGCGGTAAAGCTTGTACACCGAATCCCAATCCTGCCCGGCCATGTCTGCGGTCCAGAAGAAATCGCGCTGCAACCGCCAGGCCTCCTCAAATGCCTGGCCCCAGGCAGCAACGGGGTCCAGGATGACGCGGATCCTGTTGAGCTCCACCTTGACCAGCTCGGCGGAATCGTCGTCCACTTTGCTGTCCGCAGGCACTGATGTGACCTGCTTGTCCAGGACATAGACGATGCGGCTCAAGTCCCCCGACAAGCGGTAGCTGTCCACTGCCTTGACGAGGGTGGCCTGCTTACGCTTGCCGAGGTCGTAACGCACCAGGGACGGCGCCGTCTTCTTGTCCTGCAGTGTTCCCTTGCCCTCACCGGTGACACCCGTGAGCTCAGTGTCCAACCACAACAGTGCACCGTCCGCGGCGGAAAGGTCCGAATAGTTGCCCTGCGGAACCGGGACGGTGATAACGCGGTGCGCCAGCCCGTCGGCGTCGACGCGAACGGTGGCGACAGCGCCGTCGTCGGACTTCTCCTGGGTGGGGACCTCATCCTCAAGCGTGTCAATCGAGGGCCCAAACGGCGACGGCGTGTCTGCCGCCAGCGCCACCAGGTACGGCTTGATGGGGCTCGGGAAGGACAAATCAAAGGAGTGGCCGTCGTATACGGGGTCAAAACTCCGGTTGGACAGGAACGCGAGGAACTTTCCGTCCGGCGTAAACCGCGGCGAGGTATCGCAGAAGCGGCCATCCGTGACGTCCACGATTGCGGACTCCTTCCCGCCGGGGCGGGTCATCCTGAGCTTGCTCCGCGACCCGAACGAAGTCACCGGTTCGGACCACGCAAGCCATTCCGAATCGGCAGACCACGACAACTCATCAATGCTCCCCTCTCCGACGCTCACGAGACGTGTCAGCGCCCCGGTGGAGGTATCGGCAACGAAGACGTCACCAAACGATGTGCCTACAGCAAGCCAGCGGCCGTCCGGGCTGGCCTCCAGCGCACTTGTCCGGGTCAGGGCCGGAAATTCGATCCGGAGCTGCGCGGTGTTTTCCGCAGCTGGGGCTGCCGGCGATTCCGTACCGCCCACGGTGTCCGCGGACTGGCCCGCACTGGTGTCATCGCCGGCGTTGCCCGTCGCTCCAACCGTGGCCACCCCGTGGGCGCCCTGTTCGACTCCCGCAGCAACTTTGTCCTGCCCCAGGACGTTAGACGCCGATACGGGCTTCGGCAACGGGTCGGCGTCGTTTGTAGGTTTGGGCTGCTCAACGGCCGCCTTGGGCACTTCGACTGCTGCCGGGAGAGGTGTGGCAATGCGCCTGATGTACAGCGCCTCCACCCCA
The DNA here is from genome assembly GCF_047977885.1 of Arthrobacter sp. LFS091. Taxonomy (NCBI): domain Bacteria; kingdom Bacillati; phylum Actinomycetota; class Actinomycetes; order Micrococcales; family Micrococcaceae; genus Arthrobacter; species Arthrobacter sp. LFS091. The sequence continues at coordinate 96,895 of NZ_JBFPFP010000010.1, read as the reverse complement.
CCGTGGTCTGCGACGTAGGCGATCCGTCCCTCTGTCAGCGGGCGAGGTAAACGGGCACGGACACCGGGAGTAGCCTCAACCACACGCGAGGGACCGTCCTTGTGCCGAAGCCAATGTACGGTGCCGTGCGATTCCACGGCGCTGGCAGTTCCGGTCAGGTTCGGCACAACGTCGCCAAGGTGGGCGGACACTTTCAGGGGCGCCGCGCGGCGTGCCGGGGACGCCGAACCCAGGCTGATGTCCAGCTTTGTGGCCTGGACATCGGCGTCGAGCGACGGAAGAATCCACAACTCTCCGGCGGATTCGAAGACGACCCGCTGGCCATCGGTGCTGGCATGCCGGACATAGAAATCCTCGTGATCGGTGTGCCGCCGCAGTCCTGAACCATCAGGCAAAACCGAGTACAGGTTTCCGTACCCCTCATGGTCTGAGAGGAAGGCAATGCGGCCCTGGATCCACAGAGGGTCCGTCAGGTTGCCTTCAATCTCCGGGAGCAGCCGTTCGAATTCTCCGTTGCCGTCGGCGTCGATCCATAGCTTGCCCGCCGTACCGCCGCGGTACCGCTTCCACCAAGCCGGTTCGCGGGACAGCACGCTGGCCAGTACCACTGGCTTCTCGTCGCCGACCTCGGGCCCAAAAGCAACGGCCTCGACCGGTCCGAAAGGAAGTTCGACGGCGGAGCCGCCGTCCAGCGGAAGGCTGTAGGCGTACGTGTGGCGGCTTTCGGATTGCTGGAACGCACTGGTGACGATGACGTGGCCCGAGGGGGTGAAACCCTTGACCTTGGTGGTGCTGTGCCCGAAGTAGCTGAGCTGCCTGTACCCGCCGCCGTCGACATCCGCCGTCACCACTTCGGGTGACGTTCCGACAACAACCGTCCACACCAGCCGCTGGCCGTCCGGGGTAAACCGCGGGTTCCGTGCAGGCAATTGTTGGGAGGACACCCGCCAGGCGCGGCCGCCGGAAAGGGGCGCGACCCAGATGTCGTCTTCGGCCACGAAGGTGACCAGATCGCCGTGCACATGCGGGAAACGGAGGTAGCTGGAGGAGGTCATTGTTCGATCATAGTCAAGACCCACCCGACGTCCCGGGCATCGGCGGGCGTTTCCCCCGCGTGCCTTCGTCATGGTGAGATGGGTCATGCGAATCGTGATGTCCGGAGCGTCGGGAATGATCGGGACGGCCCTGTCGGAGCAACTGGCCAGCCAGGGCCACGACGTCGTCCGGCTGGTCCGCCGGCCTGCCAGGAATGCAGCGGAGTGGGCCTGGAACCCCGCCGCTGGAGAGCTGGACGAAAAAGTGTTCCAGGGCGTCGATGCCGTGGTGAACCTCTCCGGGGCCGGCATAGGTGACCGCCCGTGGACGAAGAAGCGAATCCAGGTGCTTCGGGATTCACGCCTCCAGCCCACCCGCACCCTGACTGAGGCCATGGGGCGGCTAAGCGAACCGCCATCGGTGTTCATCAGCCAATCCGCGTCCGGCTACTACGGCGCAACGACAGATGGCCCACTCCGGGAGGACTCGGGCCCCGGCGGCGGCGTCCTAGGCCCCCTCTGCGTGGAGTGGGAGCGGACTGCGAGGACCGCGCCGCCGGGCGTGCGCGTAGTAACGCCGAGGACCGGCGTGGTTCTCAGCCTGTCAGGTGGAGCCCTGGGGCCACTGCTCCCCCTCCTGAAGCTCGGACTGGGAGGCCCCTTTGGCAACGGACGCCAATACTGGCCGTGGATCACGCTGGCCGATGAAGCTGCCGCGTTGGCGTACCTTTTGACGGCCGACATCGACGGACCGGTGAATGTCTGCGCTCCCGAAAGCGCTGATGTGAACACCATTGTGTCCCACCTGGCAAAAGCGTTCCACAGGCCGGCGTTCTGCCGGGTACCCCGGCCGGCACTTCGGCTGGTCCTCGGAAAGCTGGCGGACGAACTCGTGCTGGCGAACCAAAGGATGGAGGCCGGACGCCTGGCGGACGCGGGCTTCATCTGGCAGCACCCCTCGCTACCTGAAGCGATGGAATGGCTGACATCGGCAAAGGACTACTAGGGACTTCACCAAGCTCAGCCCGTGGTGCCGGCCAGGATCTCTACGATCTGCCATCGCCCGTCACTACGCTCCAGATGCAGCCGGAGATGCTGTGGCGTCCCCGCCGGTTCTGAACGGACCACCGAACCTGAGGAGCGTCGCTCCTCATAGGCGGATGTAGCGGCTACGAGCCCCACCATTGCGTGGTCGGGCTGAGGGGGTTCCTCGATGGTCACCGCCGTCACGGTTGTGGCGAGTCCGGCAAACACCGTGCCGGCTGTTCGAAGGTGGTCCCCCACTTGGTGGTCGGCGGCTTCGGCCGGTGAACCCGGTGCGTTGATCACAGCCAGCAGCTCCACAGGGCCTTCACGCAACGCCACATCCCGCACGGCCGCCAACGCCGGCACAACGACCGCCAGGTCATCGGACCGAAGCTCCTGTTTGAGGCCCTCCGGGAGCGAAGAGGACTCCGGGATGTCCGTGGGCAGGCCCTCACTGGATACGCGAGCACCATTCCCCACTCCGGACGGCGTCGTCGATGGCTTCCCCTGCGCCCACAAGCCCCACGCAGCGGCGCCGACGAGGACTCCGATCCCGAGAACCACAGCTGCCCGTACATACGCCATATTTTTGCGTGGCTTGGGCGTCCGCCGTGTCCGGGGTGTCCTGCGGGTCGCAGCCTTTGCCGTCGGCCGGAGCGAGGGCAGCTTCCCAAACTTCACGGCACGTTGGTGTGGTTTTCGATCCAGTGCTTGCCGCCGGGTCAGCAATTCCGGAATGACGGACGCGTGCACCGCCCCTGCCAGGTCCACTGCTTCCGGAGCTGCACTGCGGAAAATCGCCGTCGAAAATTCCCTTGCGGATGGACGCATTCGGGGGTCCGGATCCAAAGCGGCCTCCAACGCGCCAGCGATGGACAGGGGAACATCGTCGGCTACAAATGACAAGGGCGGACGGTCAGGTGCCAGGCCGGGGACCGAGCCCGTCAGGCAGAACCATCCGAGAGCCGCAAGAGAATACAAGTCGCGTTCCGGCCGCAATGCCCCTTGGTCGTGGCCGCCGGAAACGACGCCCACAGGGTCGATGAACCCAGGCGTACCCACGTCCAGGCCGTGTTGGGCGTCCCCCACCCTGGACGTGATCCCGAAATCCGCCAGCAGCGGCATTCCTTCGGCCGTGAACAAGACGTTTCCCGGCGCGACGTCCCCGTGCACCAATCCCTGGGAGTGAAGGTAGTCCAAGGCTTGGGCAAGGGGCCCCAGAACAGTCACAACCTCCCCCACCCGGAGCCGGCCCCGTCCGGACAGCAGGTTCGCCAACGAGCCCCCCGCGGCATAGTCCATGACAATTCCTTGGGCTCCATGTCCATCGACCTCGAACTGGACGACGTCGTGGATGCCAACCAAGTGCTTGTGTTTCACCCCAAACAAGATGCCGGCCTCACGGGAAACGCCGCCGTCAATCCCCTGCGCCTCCATGGGACCATGGTCGGCCGCCTTGACGCATTTAATTGCGAACCGCTCTCCGTCTCCGTTTCTCCTCGCCAGCCACACTGTGGAGCTCGCGCCCGTGCCCAGTTGACGGCTGACCCGATACCCCGGCATGTTGGGAGGCTTGTCAGCAGAATTGAGAGTTTCCATGGATAAGGTCTACCGGAGACTCGGAATCGGTGCAGAAGTTATCCACAGGCCCACCTCGTCACTGTCCAATAGCGGCGATGCGACTGAGAGGTTCACCACAAAACCATGGCCAGTCTGCTGCGGGGTCTAAGCTTGAACGCATGACTCTTGAGTTTTCACAACTGGGTCTTGCCCCTGATTTCGTTGACTACATGCAGGGCTGGGACCTGCAGCGCGAAATCCACAACAAGGTTGTTGCGGGCGAGAAGAACAGCACCGTACTGCTTCTGGAGCATGCCGCCGTTTACACGGCCGGCAAGCTCACGGAGGACCACGAGCGTCCCTTTGATGGCACTCCTGTCGTTCCCGTGGACCGGGGTGGCAAATTGACCTGGCACGGGCCGGGACAATTGATCGCCTATCCCATCCTGAAGCTCAAGAACCGTGCCGGAATCCGCGACTACGTTGAGCGCCTTGAGGCCATCATGATCGCCGTGATGAAGGACTACGGCATCAACGCTGTGACCGTCAAAGGCCGGGCCGGGGTGTGGATCCTCGCCGACGAAAAGGGTCCGGACCGCAAGATTGCGGCCATCGGAATCCGAGTACTCGACGGCGTCACCATGCACGGCGTGGCCATCAACTGCAGCAATGACCTGGCACCCTATGCACAGATCATTGCGTGCGGCATCACCGACGCCAGCGTCACCACCATGTCGCTGGAAACAGGCCAGACCATCAATCCGGCCGATATCGTTGACCGCTTCGTTGAAGAATTCAGCAAGCACGAAGAAGCACTCATTTCCACCCCCGAAGGAGCACTCCAGTGACCTTGGCACCTGAAGGCCGTAAGTTGCTGCGCGTTGAGCAGCGTAACTCGGCGGTACCGGTTGAACGTAAGCCTGAGTGGATCAAGGCCAAGGTCCAGATGGGTCCTGAGTTCGTCCAGCTCAAGAACCTGGTGAAGAAGGAAGGCCTGCACACGGTCTGTGAAGAGGCCGGCTGCCCAAACATTTTCGAGTGCTGGGAAGACAAGGAAGCGACGTTCCTGATCGGCGGGTCCGAGTGCACCCGCCGCTGTGATTTCTGCCAGATCGATACCGGCAAACCCTCCCCGGTGGACATGTTCGAACCCACGAAGGTGGCCCGCTCGGTGCAGGCCATGCAGTTGCGGTACGCCACGGTGACCGGTGTGGCCCGTGACGACCTGGCCGATGAGGGTGTGTGGTTGTACGCCGAAACGGTGCGGAAGATCCACGAACTGAACCCGGGCACCGGGGTGGAGTTGCTGATCCCGGACTTCTCCGGCAAGCCCGAGCACATCGCGGCGATCTGTGATTCCAAGCCCGAGGTGTTCGCGCACAACGTCGAGACGGTGCCGAGGATTTTCAAGCGGATCCGGCCGGCGTTCCGGTATGAGCGGTCCCTGGATGTCATCACCCAGGGCCGGGATCTGGGCATGGTGACCAAGTCCAACCTGATCCTGGGCATGGGCGAGACCCGAGAGGAGATTTCCGAGGCCCTGCGTGACCTGCACGCGGCCGGGTGCGACCTGATCACGATCACCCAGTACCTGCGCCCTTCCGAACGGCACCTTCCGGTGGACCGGTGGGTCAAGCCGCAGGAGTTCGTGGACCTGCAGCACGAGGCCGAGGAGATCGGATTCCTCGGCGTCATGTCCGGCCCGCTGGTCCGCTCCTCCTACCGTGCCGGGCGTCTGTGGGCCACCGCGATGCGCAAGAAAGGCTGGGAAATCCCCGCCGCCCTGGCACACATCGAGTCCTCCGGCACCACCCGCCAGGAAGCCTCCACCATCCTCGCAGCCCACAGCTAACCCCCTGCCGCACTGCACGGATAGTGCGGTGCGGCAGTATCGGGCTAACCGAGGTAGAAGCGGTTCTTGCCTTCCAACTGGTCCAGTTGGAAGCACCATGCGGCCCTCCCGATCCCGGACGTGGCTGCGCCCAGTTCATGCTCCAGTTGTTTCGTGTCCATGACGTTTCCATCAGCCGAGTAGATGAACTCGTCCCCGTCGTGGACGTGGCTCTTTGCCGTCCGGGCTTCGTTGAAGGCGTGAACGGACGGTCGGGTCCAGAAAATCCCACCGTTGACAATCTTCCCCGGGACGCCTGCCGCGGTTGAGTTGGAGGGGACGTTCTTGGTGATCAATGCCCGAGCGGCGAGGATACTCCCCGAGCCGACCCGTGCGCCCTTCAGCAAAAGGATGTCTTCGCCCAACCACACGTGGTCTCCGACCCAAATGGATCGACTCGGATTTACGCGTTCGCCGTCCTGCACCGAGTAAATGAGATGGGGATCAGCCGTCCGGAAGGCGACCCGGGATGAGAACATTGCGTCGCTGCCCACAATCACATGTTTGCGTTCAGTGGGTAGCACCCGGGCTTCCGAGGTGAAGGTCGCACCCGGGCCAAGGTAGAACACCGACTCCTCGAAGACAGTGACTATCAGTCTCAGGAATCCGTGCGACCTTCGGAGGTGGATGACTGCGCCGTTGCCCATAAAGCGCAGCCGGCAATTGCGTAGCCGCGTACCATCCTCGACGAAGAGGACATTTCCCGTGCCCGCGAACTCAATGCTTGAACCGATGAACTCCGACCCAGGCGTGTCCTGGAGGTGCACCACGTTGTTCCGGATCGCGGAAACGTCTCCGTACTCCCGGATGATCTGTGTCTTGGGCGCCGGCCCCGCACCGTCGCTCCTACTGTTCTCCTGCACGGGCCAACACCGCCCCGGAATCCTGCAGTTCGACGGTGACGTCCTCCCAGGCCATCGCGGCCAGGGTCTCAAGAACCGCTTTGAGGGAGTCGCCGTGCACCACGACGTGCAGCCGCCGAGCCCCAGTGGCAACCAAGAGCCTTAAGGCGAACAGGTCCGCCAAGTTGCAACCCTCGATCGGTTGGACCTCTACTGAATAGACGGAGCGCTCCCGATGGCCACCATCCAACGGGCTGGCCAGGTCCCCGAGCTCGGTGACGACATGCATTTCCAGGGTGTCGGCACCACGTGCCCGGGAATGCCACCTGTATTTGTAGCGGCCGAAGGATTCCCCTTCCAGCACCACATATTCCTGCACCGTTGAGGCGTCCAAGGACAGCGCGCTGTTGGTGAGTTGCTGTCTGGTAATCCTGCTTCCGGGGTTGACCCGGGCGGGCAACGGTCCCGTCCAGGTTGTGCCGTTGGGTTCGATAGCCAGGACATGTTCCAGCTCCACGATCGGATCGTATGCCGGGAACAAGCTCTGCTCCGACGTCGTGTACTTTACGAAGTCGTATGAGTGCTCTGTCATCAGCTGCAGGAAACGTGTGCGCCCCGCCTGCCCTTGGATGAACCAGTTCGCTCCGGAAACCTTGGACGCCGCCGGGTCCACCCGCACCTGCACCTGCACGTTCCCCGTGTGACGGAACGTCCGAAGCTCTTCGCAGGTGAACTCCTTGTCCGCTCGGCCATGCAGGAATTGTCGAATAAGCCCCAGCATGGCCGGCAATGCAGCACGGGCCACATCCGAATGTTGCCCGTCGATGCGGTACTTCACAAGATGCGGAACGTCGCTCGTCAGTTCGATCAGCGAGTGGTTGCTGGATTCGTCCGAATTTGTATAGAAGTAATGGATTCTGCGCCCTTCGTCGAAGTATTGACGGAGCCGGACTTCCGGCTGCTCCAATTCGCGCAGCACGTCGTGACGGAAAAGGTTGTCCTTGAATGCGGGTTTTGTGAAGTAGTAGGGCAGGTTCATCTGCGGGACTGCCAGGAGCAAAACGGCCTCCGGATATTCCAGGGCGTACTGTATGGCTATGGCACCGCCCTTGGAGGCACCAAAAAACAGCATCCGGTCCCGGTCAATGGCGAAGCTGCTCCTCAAACCTTCAATGGCATCCCGGACCCGTTCGTAGAGCGGCCTGCCCGCGTTGTCGACCATCATGTAAGAGCCTGCCGCCAAGTACCGGTCCTGAAAGCAGACCATCAGGGTGTCGTTCAGGTCATCGTCGGTCAGGTCCTTGAGGTAGCTGACGGCATAGGAGATACGGGTCGTGGAGGGGCCGAAGCCAGGGAAGGTAACGAGCATCTTCGTCGGGTTGGTGGTGTTGCCCCGGAGGGAGTAAAAGACGTCTCCGCGCTGCTCCACGCCGTACTGCTCGTCGTATCTGAGCTGCTGGGGTGTCGTGAAGGCACCTCGCCCGATTTTCAGTTCAAAAGGCACGTCGATATCCAACGTGAAGCGGGAGACATCGTTACAGGTGACCATGATGTTGCGGTATTCGAGGGGAAAGCCGCGGGCCGGAGGTTCGATCGAGTTTCCGTAAACCACGGCACCGTCCTGGCACAGTCGGAATGGTTTTCCGTTCCAACTTTTCCAGTCCGCCAGGGTCAATTTGGCGAAATAGATGCCTTGCGGAAGATTTTCTGAGGCGATCCTGCGGATCCGACCTTCCAGTCCCTTCGCCTTGATGATTCTCCGTACCGGTGAATCCGGCTTTGACGCCAGGAGTGCCCGGGCAAATTCCAGGCCAGCGGGCGAATACGCCGCAGCTTTTCCGGCCATGGTGATGCTCCGTTTGAAACCATGAATCCTCGACATCAGAGACCAAGCATCCTCTCCACGATTTTCCCGTTGATGCGTTTGGCGTCCACGCCTTCGAAAAAACGATCGCGCCGCCGCGTGTACGTTGCGTCCTCAGCTGCGAAGCGCTCATGGATGATGTGGTCGACGATTCCGGCTTGTTCAGTGAACACCGGTCCCAGTCCATCGTCGAGGTAATCCAGGCGGCTTTCATAGGGCTGATCGCGGAAGAAATCCGCTGCATCCCAGTGGTAGTACGCGATGGGGATTCCTATGAAGGCCGCGTCCAGGGCGGCCGAACTGTAGTCGGTGATGACTAATTCCGCGGAGCGGATTGCTTCCCTGTAACTCAGTTCCGAACGCACAATGCGCTCAGAGAACCTGAACTGGCCAGCGCGCTTTTCCACGTTCGGATGTAGTTTGACGTGCAGGATCCTGTCCGTGTCCGCAAGGAAGGACGAAAGTGCGGAATCGGAAAGAAAGGAGTCGATGGTCCGAAAGTAGTCCGACTGGGCGAAGCGTTCGGTAGATGACTGGTGGAGGTTAAAACGCCAGGTCGGCATGAACAGGAGGTGCCGCTGCCCAGCGCTTGCCCTCGCAAGGGACTCGTACCGCGGCAATCCCGAATTCAGCGTCTCCACTGGGGCAAGTTTGCTCATGTAGTCCGCTTCCATGCGGCCCGTGGTCACAAAAACGTCGAAGTACTTGGAGAGCACCCAGTCGGACATGTCATTGAGTTGGATTCCGTGCTGCAGATACACGAACCGTGAGTTGGCAAAGGACTTTCCCCGATACCTGATGCTGTAGATCTGCGATGAAACCACTAGATCGGATACCAGGAACATGTCGTAAAACTCCTTGGTAAAGATTGGGACCAGCTTGAAGCCCTTTGCTTCCAGCCGGGTCCAATCGGGCGACTTGGGACTGATCGCGAAGTAGGCGTTGCGGAATTCCGGATGCTCCCGCTTGAAGTACTCGTACAGGTGCTCGGCGTTGTCGTCCGCTTGTTGGGGGCGATCGAAGAACAAGATGGTTGAGGATGGTCCTATCGGTCGGTTGTAGAAGTTGTAGCTTCCCGGCCGGGCATTCCCGGGACGGAGCCTGCGTTCCAGGTATTGCTTCTCAATGGTCAGGATGTCGTCCTGGAACAGCAGCTCGTAGAGGCGCAGGGAAGGCTCGGCCCTTTCCTCGGGCTTCGCGTTGAAAACCAGATAGGCGTCTTTATGGCTCAGTTGCTTGTAGAACTGCCGGCTTTCCAGGACGTCATCCAGCCAACGAATCCAGGCGGCTTCGAACGGTTGAAGCTGCTCCACCATGCCGACGAGCTCGATGAGCTGGAAATCGCGGATCACGTCCCGGAGATGGCTGAGACTGATCGAGGTGGCCTTTTGGCCACGGATTCCCCTCAGGAACAAGGCAACGTAGCGCAAAAGCTGCAACCGCATTTCCTTGGAGTGAAACGGAATAAGCGGAATCAGGCGCTGGGATTCACTTGGTATCTGTAGCCCGGTGGCTGCCTTCGTATCCGAGGCAACCGAGAAGCCAGTCATAAGTGGCCTGACCTTGGCGATGGACCAATACAGGCGGTAGCTGATGTACAGGGCTGAACGATCGATGTCCTTGAGCGCTTCAAGGGCATCCCCAAGCCTCTTGGTGTTGAACGCAATGCCGAAAACATCGGTTTCGCGGCTGTACTGGTAGGTGTCGTCAATCTTGGTTCCGGCCACATTCTTCGCAATGGCCCCGGTGTACACCACCGGTTCCGCGAGATAGACAGTCCGCGTCCTGAGGTACTCGAACAAAGTCGCCACGTAATTGGCGGAGATGAGATGCGAGGTACGCATGAAGATGACGTACTTGCTCTGTATCTCTGCGCAGAGTCCCGCGATGCTGGCGGTCGTCAAGGGCTCCTGGACATGCCGCACTGCGAAGTCGGATTCAAGCCGAAGCCGGGCAGCCATGAGGCGCCTGTACATAACGGATTCTCGGTCAAGCAGTCCTGTCTCTTCCAGGACAATAGTGAGCAGCGGGGGTGATTCGGGCATCTGATTCCTATGGGGGGTGCTTTCAGCGGCAACGGCTCGCGAAGTTCAAGTGCAGGACGCCGCAGAATCATGACGTGGAATTCGAAAATCGGTGGGCCCGAACGGCGTGGGTACACCCCCGCTCACCAGTACAGGGGTTGATTGATCACCTGAGCCTGGCTGCTAAGTTTCGGTGTAACGTCCTGGGCCTTACCGGATATCACGTAGAATTGAGGCACTATGGCGAACTCCCCTGATTCCAGCAAATCGACCCCATCGGCCGACGCACCCAAGCGTGGGCTGTTCCAGCGCAAGCCCAAGGAAACCAAGGCCAAGAAGCCGAGCCAGCTGAAGCAGATCGCTGAAGTCTTCAAAATGACCCGGCGGAATGATCCCCAGGTTGTTTGGATCATGCTGCTGGCTTTCCTTGCAGTCGTCGCGGTTGCCTTCCTCATCGGCTACCTGCTGGAAAACTGGGTTACCGGCCTTATCATCGGCATTCCTCTGGGGCTGCTCGCCGCCGTCTTCATCCTTTCGCGCCGAGCCGAGAAGGCAGCATTTGCGCAGATCGAGAACCAGCCTGGTGCCTCCGGCGCTGCTTTGGGGACGCTCCGGCGAGGCTGGATCACGCAGGATCAGCCGGTTGCAGTGAACCCGCGCACCCAGGATGCTGTCTTCATGGCCATCGGCCGGCCCGGTATCGTCCTGGTCAGTGAAGGACCGAGCCACCGTGTCAAGCCGCTGGTGGACGCCGAACGCAAGCGCCTTGCACGTATTCTCCCCAACGTCACCATCCGTGTCCTGGAGTCGGGTCGCGGCGAGGGCCAGGTGCCGCTGAACCAGCTGGCCAAGACCATGGGGAAGATGAAGAACGAGCTCACCAAGGTTGAAGTCAACGCCGTCAGCAAGCGGATCAACTCCCTTGGCAACCGTCTGCCCATCCCCAAGGGCATCGACCCCTACAAGGCCCGCCCGGATCGCAAAGCCGCCCGCGGCCGCTGACCCGGCAGGACCCAGCAGAACGAAAAAGCGCGCTTTCCCATTGCGGGGAAGCGCGCTTTTCTTTATGTGTTGTCAAGGTCGGCGGCCGACTCGTCTACCTTCTGATGAGGATAGTGTTCATGGCCTTATCGTGGAGTCCACGCTGGTCCGGGTCGAAGACGACAGCTGGGATAACCAGACAAAGCAGCAGGGTCCTCACCACAGCGGCCAGTGGACCTGCAGGCCCTCCCCCAAGGCGTACGACGTGGATACCCATGATCCTGTGACCGATGCTGTATCCCAGCGTGCCGATCAGAAGGATCTGTTCGATGGCGAAGATGGCGAGAGTCGCCCACTGGTTACCGCCGAACGCGAAATTGCTGATCACCAACGCTATGGTCCAGTCGATGACGATGCCGAAGATGCGGCGCCCGGCACGGGCAATGGAGCCAGGGCCGGACTTGGGCAGGCCGAGCCTTTCGCCTGGATATTTGGAGATGCCGGATGTGTCCGGGCCTGTCAACCACGAACCAATGTCTTTTCGATCTACCACCTATCAAGCCTAACGTCTGGTGTAGGTTGTGCCCGACCGGGACGGGCAGCAAGAACACCTTCCATGTTCGCCCAATGGACCCGCTTGGACCGAACACCCGCAAGCCGACTACCGTTTACACAACAGACGATTCTGTAACCTGCCGGAAACAATACTGACACCCCCGGGAAATCCCATCTCCCTAAGGTGGTATGAGTTGCCAGCCACCATGGCAAGGGGACACTTTTGTGCCGCCTGCCGTCGGTTTGGCTGCACCACGCGGCCTTCCGGGCCTGTTACTTGATATGCATAAGGAGCATAGATGTTCAAGACTGCGGACGAAGTCCTCAAGTTCATCAAAGAAGAAGATGTCAAGTTCGTCGATATCCGCTTCACAGACCTTCCTGGCGTCCAGCAGCACTTCAATGTGCCGGCCAAGAGCGTTGACCTCGACTTCTTCGTCAACGGTCAGCTCTTCGACGGATCTTCCATCCGCGGCTTCCAGGGCATCGCTGAGTCCGACATGCAGCTCATCCCGGATGTAACGTCTGCCTTCGTCGACACCTTCCGCATCGAGAAGACCCTCGCGTTGAACTTCTCCATCGTGAACCCCCGCACCGGCGACCCATACCACCGCGACCCTCGTGGCGTTGCTGAGAAGGCCGAAGCCTACTTGGCATCCACCGGCATCGCCGACACCGCATTCTTCGCTCCCGAAGCCGAGTTCTTCGTCTTCGACAACATCCAGTACGAGTCCTCCCCCCAGGGCAGCTTCTACAAGATCGACTCCGAGGAAGCACACTGGAACACCGGCCGTAAAGAAGAGGGCGGAAACCTCGGCTACAAGACCCCCGTCAAGGGCGGCTACTTCCCCGTTTCCCCCACTGACAAGCAGGCGGACCTCCGCGACGCCATGTGCGTTGAGCTGGACAAGGCCGGCCTTGAGGTTGAGCGCTCCCACCACGAAGTCGGTTCTGCCGGCCAGGCTGAGATCAACTACAAGTTCACCACGCTGACCGCCGCTGCCGATGACCTGCAGAAGTTCAAGTACGTCATCAAGAACACCGCTGACGCTTGGGGCAAGTCCGTCACGTTCATGCCGAAGCCTGTTTTCGGTGACAACGGCTCGGGCATGCACTGCCACCAGTCGCTGTGGAGCAACGGCGATCCGCTGTTCTACGACGAGAAGGGCTACGCAGGCCTCTCCGACACCGCGCGTTGGTACATCGGCGGCCTGCTGAAGCACTCTTCCGCCGTCCTCGCCTTCACCAACCCGACGGTTAACTCCTACCGCCGCCTGGTCAAGGGCTTCGAGGCTCCCGTGAACATGGTTTACTCGCAGGGCAACCGCTCCGCAGGTATCCGTATCCCGATCACGGGCACCAACCCCAAGGCCAAGCGCATCGAGTTCCGCGCTCCGGATCCCTCGTCCAACCCGTACCTGGCATTCGCTGCCCAGCTGATGGCCGGCATCGACGGCATCCGCAACCGCATTGAACCCCCGGCTCCCATCGACAAGGACCTCTACGAGCTCCCCGCCGAGGAAGCCAAGGACATCCCCAAGGCTCCGGGCTCCCTGGAAGAGGCTCTCGAAGCTCTTCGCGAGGACAACGAGTTCCTGCAGGCCGGCGGTGTCTTCACCCAGGACCTCATCGACACGTGGATCGACTACAAGTACGAGAATGAGATTCGCCCGCTGTCGCTGCGCCCGAATCCGTACGAGTTCGAGCTCTACTACGGCGTCTAGCTGGATCATGCGGCTGAAACGGGTATAGTCCGCAGACAGCCCGCAAGAATCAAGACACAGGAAAGGCCGGCCCCAAGTTTCACTACTTGAGGCCGGCCTTTTTGGCGCGATCCTTCTACAGACGGGCGTTCCAAGCTTTAGCTCGGATGGGCGGCTCTTTCGAACGATTAAGCCTTCGTCCCCGGGGAGTACCTTCCCCTGATCCCGCTCGGTTTGATCCTCAACGTTGAGCTCCCAGGCGTCGCCCGGCGAGCAGTGAGCAGTAGCACCAACGCCGTACGACTTGTCAGATGCATCAAGTATCGAACTCAGCCCGAAGTCCAGGGCCTCCCTCTGCGAAGACGGTCGAGTGTGTCGTTGGATTCACGTTGCGTACGGTCATGCCTTGTCCGACATTGTCGTGCTTGGCTCATTCTCAGCGCATGCGGTTATTGACATTCCCATCAAAAGCACAGCTGCCGCGGCCGTGAAGAATTGGCCGCAACGGCCACTACCTGCTCCCCCAATAAAAACTCTACGAACTGGACAAGAAGGACTGCGGAGCCTTCCCACCTTAGACAGCTACGCGCCGCCGCCAGCCGAGAAAATATCCTGCGAAATCTTCTGCAACTGACCCCGCAACTGCTCCAACTCCTCCTTGGCCTTATCCAACGCAGCCTTCGTCTCCGGCCACGTCGAACCACGAAACTCAGCAGCCAACGGACCATCCCACACATTCGGATCCGACAACACACGACCCTGCGCATCCAACGCCGAAATCTGATCCGTAAAACCACCAGTAATAATCGACTGCACCTGACCAATAGCAGCCTTGGCCTGCTCAGTAGACAACACACGCGACATAGAAACCCCCAAAGTGAAAAGTAAACCGGCAGCGGCAACACCACCGGGCTGGACATGCCCGACACTACCAATACCGAACCATTAAATCCAACAACTGGGGAAATTGCTCGCCCCTGGTGCACGCATGCCGCAGAAGAAGGCCGGGACCAGTCTGAAAGGACTGGCCCTGGCCTTCTCCGTATATGCAAGTACTACTCGGACTTTTCGTGCTCACGTTCGCGGATGTTCCGGGTGATTTCGTCGAGTTTGTCCTTGACGAAACTGGCGGCGTCCGTCAAACCTTTTTCAGCGCTGCCGAGCGGGTCCAGCTGCAGGTAGACCTGCTTGTCGATGGGCAGGTCGTATTCGTCCTTCAGATGGGTGCCGCCACCAACGCCATTGAGGGACAGGTAGACCAGCGCCTCGGTCCGGGCGATGCCTGCGATCGTCCCGAAGACAACAGTGAAGTCGTTGGGCTGAAAGCTCACGGACTGACCGACGTGGCGCCGGTCCAGCTCCCCGGCGGTGATCGCCTTTTCGGTAGGACTTCCGTTGTATTCCATGTACTTCCCCTATGCGTCGAGATCAGTGACAGAAGAAGTCTATAAGGTTACTTAGCGTCAGGCATCCCACATCAGTGCTTTGTGGTAGGGGCTTGTCCTGGCTGCTCTGGGGCTGCGCAGTCTGCACAGAACACCCGGTCTGTTTCTTCACCGCAGCACTGGCAGCGATGGAGCAGGGCCGCTGATTCGATCACATAGGCTGTCATAGGGACCATGCTGCCCGCCTGCGCCCCTTCGGGACACGAGTAGTGTGTACTCGTTTTTTCGTTACGGCTGGCCGCGACTACTTGGATTCGAACAACCGGAGCCCCTGGCCTCCCGGCACACTGCCGGCGCCGGCCCCCTCGCCACCAGTGCTTGCCTCGGCGTCGGCAAAGGTTGCGAAACACCGCCGGCAAGCAAATGTCCCGCCCGGACTGTGGCGCGACGCCCAGTGCGGCCCCGCCTGCTTGCAGCGAAAGCAGCACGAGTCGGAGAAGGCAGCCCCCTCAGCATCCAGCATCACTGTCACGGAAGAAGTCTAGGTGACACGGCGGGTCCAGGGACAGGCCACTGAAGCCCGCCTACTGCTTTCCGTACTTCTTGTGCACAGCCTGCTTGCTGACGCCCAGGCAGAGGGCTATCGCTTCCCACGACAACCCCGCTTGCCGGGCAGAACGAACCACCGAGGCCTCGGTACGGCCCACTTCCTTCTGCAACTCCGCCACGGCGTAGAGTGCCTCCGCCGGCCCCATTCCGTCCATCGATCCCACAAGCGTCTTCATTCGATCCACCTCCATGCCGTCAACCATAGTTGACGGAGGCGGAAGTCGTCAATCAACGTTGACGCCCCCGTTAGCCCAATTCCCTGTACATGGTCCGCTGCGGACCGGCGGTGCCCCCGAGGTATTGCCCGGTGTCCACGAAGCCCGCCTTGCCATACGCGGCAAGCCCCGCCGGGTTGCGCTCGTTGACGGAAAGTACGACGCCGGCCTGGCCGCCACCCAGCCTTGCCGTCAGCTTTCGCGCCTCCTCCACCGCGGCGCGCGCGGCCAGGGAGCCCAGGCCGCGCCCTTGGCTCCGCGAGTCGATAAGGAAGCCCCTCAATAGCCACGCAGACTCATCGCCTGCCCAGCCAGCGAGGCTCGCCGCCCCGGATTGAAGCGTCAGCACGCCCACTGCCGCTCCCCCGGATTCGATCACGTAAGGAAACCGGGAATCTTCTTCCAGGCCAATCAGCATCATGCGCAGCGGATCGCCCACGAAGCTGCGCTGTGAGTCGTCGACCGACATCGCAGCCACCGCGCCCAACTGAATGGCGCGGGAGTCGTCGTCGAGCATTTTGAGGGGAATCAACCACACATCACCCAGCCAGTCCTGATCGCTGCCGATTGAAATCTGTTCCTTGGAGTCATCTTCGAGCATTTTCGTCTTTTCTCCCCGTAGGGTTATCCCAACAGTGTCCAGCAACGGAGGCATCGCGTCGTGAACCAGCCCAACGTCATCCTGATCTGCGTCGACGAGTGGCGGGGCGACTGCCTGTCCGCGGATGGGCACCCCTACGTGGAAACTCCGCACCTGGACGAATTGGCCAGGCACGGCGTTCGCTTCACCAAAGGCTATTCTGCTACCCCGTCGTGCGTTCCCGCTCGCGCAGCCCTGTTCACGGGACAGTCACAGGAACGGCATGGCCGGGTTGGCTACAACGACGGCGTACCTTTCCACGCCGTCCACCCGGTGACCGTACAGGATGAGTTCCGGAAAGGCGGTTATCACACGCAGGCCATAGGCAAGATGCACGTGTGGCCCGAACGTTCCAGACTCGGTTTCGACGACGTCATCCTGCATGACGGATACCTTCACCACGCCCGTCAGGAACACCGACAACAGTTCGGCATGTTCGACGACTACGTCCCCTGGCTCCGAAGGCAACCCGGCATGGGCCCCGACGCCGAGTACTTCGACCACGGCGTCAACTGCAATTCGATTGTCGCCCGGCCGTGGGACAAGGCAGAGAATCTGCATCCCACCCACTGGATCGGCACGCAGGCCATCGAATGGCTGCACCGGCGGGACCCCGTCAAGCCCTTCTTCCTCTACCTTTCGTTCCATCGGCCGCATCCGCCGTACGACCCGCCGTCGTGGGCCTTTGAGCAGTACCTCAACCTTCCCCCCTATGAAGCCGTCACGGGTAACTGGGAACATCATTGGGACGAGCACCGCCAGGACGGGGACTATCAGGCCAGCTACGGCAAGATTCCCGACCACGTGGTGCACCGGGCACGAGCGGGATATTACGGGCTGATGGCCCAGATCGACCTGCAGATCAACCGGATCAAGGAGTCGCTGGCTGACTTCGGGTTGCTGGAGAACACTGTCATTGCATTCACCAGCGACCACGGCGAAATGATGGGTGACCACCACATGTTCCGTAAGGCAGTTCCGTACGAGGGTTCCGCCCGGGTGCCTTTCATCATCGCCGAATCCCCTGCTGCGGAAACCGCTGCGCGTGGGATAGTCGTGGAGCACGTGGTGGAACTCCGGGACATCATGCCCACGCTGCTGGACCTCGCCGGACTGCCGATCCCGGACTCCGTCGACGGCAAGTCACTGGCGTCGATCGTCCGCGGCGAAAGCAGCCACGCTGTCCGCGACATCCTGCACGGCGAGCACGTGTATTGGGGACAGAACCTGCACTGGCTGACGGACGGCCACCATAAATACATCTGGGGTTCCGGCCAGGGAACGGAAGAACTATTCAACCTCGACGCCGATCCCCAGGAGCGCT
Source organism: Arthrobacter sp. LFS091 (assembly GCF_047977885.1). Classification (NCBI taxonomy): domain Bacteria; kingdom Bacillati; phylum Actinomycetota; class Actinomycetes; order Micrococcales; family Micrococcaceae; genus Arthrobacter; species Arthrobacter sp. LFS091. Next base: position 79,242 of record NZ_JBFPFP010000010.1, on the reverse strand, counting down.
TCAACCTCGCCGATGACACCGCCAACCAGGGAGAACTGCAGCTGTGGCGCGAACGCATGGTGGAGACGCTGCGTGACCGCGAAGAGGGCTACGTCGTTAATGGCAAGCTGACGCCTGGAGCCCCAGTGGTGGCCATGTTGCGGCATGCAAGGGAGAAGGCAGCGGCGTGCCGGTGAAAAGGCCGGCAGAGCTAGTTGCCGTAGAACCGTCTTTCGAACACTCCCCTGGCACGACGACTGAGCCGTAGGTAATCCTCCTCGAACTGCCCCGCGTTACCGGGTGCGTACCCACACCAGCGTGCTGCCGCTTCCAAGTCCTTACGCGAGGACGGAAGGAGGTCCGAAGCCCGGCCTGTCACGATGACGTTCGCGGAACGGATTCGGCTGGCAAGCTGCCATGCCTCCCGCAACAGCGCGGCGTCGTCCCCGTCGATGAGATCAAGTTTTTCGGCGGCCGCCAGTGCCTCCACGGTTGAACTGGTCCGGAGCTCCGGGTGTTTTCCGGCATGCTGGAGCTGAATCAGCTGCACCAACCACTCAACGTCGCTCAGCCCACCACGGCCCAGCTTCACATGCCGCGCCGGATCAGCACCGCGAGGCAACCGTTCGGACTCCACACGTGCCTTGACACGGCGAATCTCCCGAACATCTTGCTCGGCAAGTTCCTCCGGGTAACGGATGGGATCGATGAGCTTGACGAAATCTGCGGCGAGCTCATCCGAGCCTGCCATGGGGCGGGCGCGCAACAGCGCCTGGGCCTCCCAGATCAGCGACCACCGGCGATAATACTCTGCATACGAGTCCAGCGAACGCACCATGGCACCGTTCTTGCCCTCGGGCCGGAGATCGGCGTCCACCATCAGGACCCGCTCCGCCATGATGGCCGGCTTGAGCGGCTGGGTGAGGAAACTGGAGATCTTGGCGACAATCGTCGTCGCCTGTTCCTGGGCCTCCGCATCACTGAAACCGGGGCGGGCACGGTGGACGTACATAACATCCGCGTCTGAGCCGTAACCGATCTCGCGTCCGCCTTGCCGACCCATCGCGACCACCAGGACATCAGTCTTCAACGGACCCTCCGCCGCCACCACCGATTCCGCAACATGCAAAGCACCAAGGACGGCTGCCCGGTCCGTCTCGGCCAGAGCGAGCCCGACGGCGTCCTGATCCAGCAACCCGGCACTGTCCGCAATGGCGGTCCGCAGGATTTCCCGACGCCGGATCAACCGGATGAGCCGCATGGCGCTTTCAGGGTCGGGGTGGCGGGAGAGCTTGGACTGGATTTCCTGCCATTGCGCCTCAAACCGGATTGGCGCAAGTTCCTTGTCGCTGCCGAGCCACGCCACGGACTCCGGTGACACCTCCAACAGGTCCGAAATCAGCCGGGAGTTAGCCAGGACCTGGCACAGCCGCTCGGCGGCCGCCTGGGAATCGCGAAGCAACCCCAAATACCAGTGCGTGGTTCCAAGGGCCTCGCTGACACGACGAAAGGCGAGTAGTCCGGCGTCGGGATCCACTCCTTCGGCCAGCCATCCGAGAAGGATGGGAAGCAGCTGGCGCTGCAGCGCCGCGCGCCTGCTGACTCCTGCGGTAAGCGCCTCGATGTGCCGCATCGCCCCTTGGGGATCCAGGTAACCGAGTGCGGCGAGGCGGCCCTGGGCTGCCTCAGGACTGAGCCTGGCGTCCTCGCTGCTCAGCTTCGCCGCGGTATTGAGCAGCGGCCGGTAGAAGATCCTTTCGTGCAACTCGCGGACCGATTTCTTGGTCTTCTGCCACGTCCCCATCAACTGGTCGGGATGCGGGCGCTCAAGCGAGAATGGCCCCAGGACAGCCTTGGCAAGGAAACGCTGGGCGTCTTCAGTGGCCGGCATCAGGTGGGTCCTGCGCAACTGGAACAACTGGATGCGGTGTTCGAGCAGGCGGAGGTACCGGTAGGCGTTGTCGAAGGCAGCGGCGTCGGCGCGGCCGATGTAGCCTCCGGCGGACAGTGCGGCGATGGCGGAGGTGGTGTCCCTGCAGCGCAGGGATTCATCGGACTTTCCGTGGACCAGCTGCAACAATTGCACGGTGAATTCGACATCCCGGAGTCCGCCGCGTCCCAGTTTGATCTGGCGTTGTTCCTCTGCCGCTGGAATGTAGTCGGTCACCCGGCGGCGCATAGCCTGCACGGATTCAACAAAGCCGTCACGCCCCGCGGAGGACCACACCAGTGGCTCTACGGCTTTCTCGTAACGCTGGCCAAGTTCACGGTCCCCGGCGATGGTACGGGCCTTGAGGAGTGCTTGGAATTCCCAGCTTTCGGCCCACCGCGCGTAGTAGCTCAAGTGCGATGGCAGCGTGCGGACCAGGGGCCCTGATTTGCCTTCCGGCCGCAGGTTGGCATCGACTTCCCACAGCCCGGGCTCGGGAGCGGACGATGAGATGGCCCGGGAGATCCCTGACGCCAGGGCCGTACCGATGGTTGAGGCCCGCGCGTCGTCGAGCTCTCCTGATTCAACGACGTAAATGACGTCGACGTCGGAAATATAGTTCAGCTCGCGGGCACCGCATTTGCCCATCCCAATGACCGCAAGTCCGACGTCGGCAATCTCCGCCGGGTCATACTGGCCTGCCGCTTCGGCCCGGGATACAGCCAGCGCCGCCTCGATCGCGGCACCAGCGAGATCCGCCAGCTCGGCACCGGCCGATGGCATGAAATCCTGTGGCGAGGCAGCACAGAGGTCCTTGATGGCAAGCTCTGTCAGCCCCCGCCGATACGCTGTGCGCAAAGCTGCGTAAGCCGGCATCCCGGTGATTCCAGCAATCGGACGCTGGGCACCGGGTTCGGCTTTGACCGAGCGCAGAAGCATTGTCCGGAGATTTTCGCTGGAGGCCTGAAGGGGCTCCGGGCTGATGCGGACATCAAACACATCCAAGTGCTCAGGGTGCCGGATGAGGAACTCCCCCAGAGCTTCCGAGGCGCCCAGAAGCCGGTACATGGGCTCACTGGCATCCTGGTGTGCTGCGGCCAGCTTTTTCAGTCCGGGATTCTTCTCAATGAGCCTGACCAGCGATTGGAGTGCCGTGTCCGGGCTGGCCGCCATGGCAAGCCCGACAAACAGCGCGTCCTCGTCAATCCCTTCAAGTTCCGGGGCAGCGAGGAAGCGTTCGCCCTTTTCGAGATCACTGAATCCGGCTGAGATGAGCCGACGTGCGAGGCTCATTGGCCCCGCCTACAGAATGCCGAGGTTGCGCTGCAACTCGTACGGCGTCACCTGGAGGCGGTAGTCCTGCCATTCCGCACGCTTGTTGCGCAGGAAGTGCTCAAACACCTGCTCGCCAAGGATCTCGGCCACCAGCTCGGACTCTTCCATGGCGCGGATGGCATCGTGGAGGCTGGCCGGCAGCGGTGCGTGGCCCATGGCTTTGCGCTCGGCCGTGGTCAGCGACCAGATGTCATCTTCGGCCGCGGCGGGAAGCTCATAGCCTTCCTCGATCCCCTTCAGGCCGGCGCCCAACAGGACGGCGTAGGCCAGGTAAGGGTTGGTGGCTGAATCGATGCCGCGGTACTCGATGCGTGCAGACTGGCCCTTGCCGGGCTTGTAGAGCGGCACGCGCACCAGGGCAGAACGGTTGTTGTGGCCCCAGCTCAGGTAGCTTGGTGCCTCGCCGCCGCCCCAAAGGCGCTTGTAGGAGTTCACGAACTGGTTGGTCACAGCCGTGAATTCGGGTGCGTGCTTGAGGATGCCGGCAATGAACTGGCGCGCCGTCTTGGACAGCTGGAACTCCGCCCCGGCCTCGAAGAAGGCGTTGGTGTCGCCTTCGAACAAGGAGAAGTGCGTGTGCATGCCGGAGCCCGGGTGGTCGGTAAACGGCTTGGGCATGAAGGTGGCGTATGTCCCCTGCTGCAGGGCGACCTCTTTGATCACGGTGCGGAACGTCATGATGTTATCCGCGGTTTGAAGCGCATCCGCATAGCGGAGGTCGATTTCATTCTGTCCCGGTCCGCCTTCGTGGTGGCTGAACTCCACTGAGATGCCAACCGACTCGAGCATGGTGACCGCAGTGCGTCGGAAGTCCTGCGCTACGCCGCCGGGAACGTGGTCGAAGTACCCGCCTTCGTCCACGGGGACCGGCGATCCGTCAGGACCGAGGTCCTTGGACTTCAGCAGGTAAAACTCAATTTCCGGATGGGTGTAGCAGGTGAAACCCATGTCCGCGGCTTTGGCCAGGGTCCTCTTGAGGACGTTGCGGGGATCGGCAGCCGAGGGCTCGCCGTCCGGCGTCAGGATGTCGCAGAACATCCTGGACGTCTGCTCGGTTTCACCGCGCCACGGAAGAATCTGGAAGGTCGACGGGTCAGGCTGCGCGAGCATGTCGGACTCGAACACGCGGGCCAGGCCCTCGATGGCTGAACCATCAAAGCCAAGGCCCTCCTCGAAGGCACCTTCCACTTCAGCCGGCGCCAGCGCAACAGACTTAAGCGAACCTACGACGTCGGTGAACCACAAGCGTACGAAGCGCACGTCACGCTCTTCGATTGTCCGCAGAACGAACTCTTGCTGGCGGTCCATAGGGCCTCTTTTCCGATTCGGTGTCCATGCCGCTGGTTTCACTTGGAGTGAAGCCACGGCAGCTCAGCCTTCACTCTACTAAGAGTTCCGTGCTAATGCCGCAGCAGTAGCTGCGCGTAACACAGCGTTTACACAAGGTGACGCCGGGGCACAGTGGTGGCAGGCGTCGTCGGCACGGCTTAGGCTCTATCCATGGCCCCGAGCAACCTTCCTGAGTCCAACACGCCCGCCGAAGTTCCCGCCCCCTACGGCAACGGCCCCTCGGCAGCGGCACAGCAGCCGTCGGCATCCGGGAGGAAGCCCGCGGGCAGGGTCCGGATCCACCACCTTCAGCAGGCCAAGGACAACGGCGAGCACTTCGCCATGCTCACCGCCTATGAGCAGTACACCGCCGAGATTTTTGACCAGGCCGGCATCGAGGTCCTCCTGGTGGGTGACTCTGCATCCAACAACGTCTTCGGCAACGAGACCAGCCTTCCTGTCACCGTCGATGAACTCCTGCCGTTGTGCCGTGCCGTTGCCAGGTCGGCCAAGCGCGCTCTCGTCGTCGCCGACCTTCCGTTCGGAAGCTACGAGGTTTCAGCTGAGCAGGCGGTCGCCACAGGCGTCAGGTTCCTCAAGGAAGGCCTCGCGCACGCCGTCAAGATCGAGGGCACTGCCTACTACGCGGACACCGTGAAGGCAATGGTCCAGGCGGGCATCCCCGTCATGGCCCACATCGGGTTCACACCCCAAAGCGAGCACTCCCTGGGTGGTTACCGGGTCCAGGGCCGCGGGGACGACGCCAAGCGCCTGGTCGATGACGCCGTGGCCCTCCAGGACGCGGGCGCCTTCAGCGTCCTCATGGAGATGGTCCCGGCGGACACCGCGGCAACCGTGGACGCTGCCCTTCGGGTTCCCACTGTCGGCATCGGAGCGGGCAAGAGCACAACAGGCCAAGTACTCGTCTGGCAGGACATGGCAGGCCTGCGGGGCGGAAAGATGGCCAAGTTCGTCAAGCAGTACGCGGACCTTCGCACCACATTGAGCGATGCCGCAGCAGCGTACGCGGAGGACGTCCGGTCCGGGCAGTTCCCCGGACCGGAACACTCCTTCTAGTCCTCGTCCTGGGCGTCCCAGGCGTCATTGCGCGCTTTGACCTTCTCCAGGGCGTGCTCGGCTTCTTCCCTGGTCTTATAGGGGCCAATCAGCTGGGTCCAGTCGGACATTGCGTCCTCTTCGATCTCGTGCGTCTTGACGTTGTACCAGTACTCGGTCACGTCTCCTCCTCGGTCCTCGGGCTATTGGACGCGTAACGTTGGCGGGGTCACAGGAACCCAATCACATTTTGTTACTTGCGTCTCTTGCGTGCCTTATATGATCAATCTATGCCTTCTCTAGCTTCGACTGCACCCATTGGCGCCCTCACCCCGGGAACCATCAGCCCCGAACGACCCGTCCCGGCGTCGATCCCCCGGCCCGAGTATGTCGGCAAGAAGGCACCTGCCAAGTTCACGGGCTCCGAAGTGAAGTCTGCCGAGACCATCGAGAAGATCCGGATTGCCGGCAAGATCGCGGCACAGGCGATTGTGGAAGTTGGCAAGCACATCCAACCCGGAGTGACCACCGACCACTTGGACAAGGTCGGGCATGAGTTCCTGCTGGACCACAATGCCTACCCCTCAACCCTCGGCTACCGGGGCTTCCCCAAGTCGCTGTGTTCCTCACTCAATGAGGTCATCTGCCACGGCATCCCGGATTCCACGGTGGTGCAGGACGGCGACATCCTGAACATCGACATCACGGCCTTCATAGGCGGAGTCCATGGTGACACCAATTACACATTCCTGGTTGGCGACGTGGACGAAGAATCCCGCCTGCTGGTTGAGCGCACGCAGGAGTCGCTCAACCGGGCCATCAAAGCTGTGGCCCCGGGCCGCGAGATCAACGTCATCGGCAGGGCCATCCAGTCCTACGCAAAACGCTTCGGCTATGGCGTTGTACGCGACTTCACTGGCCACGGCGTGGGTGAGGCGTTCCATACCGGCCTCATCATCCCCCACTACGACGCAGCCCCGGCGTACAACACCGTGATCGAGGCAGGCATGGTCTTCACCATCGAACCCATGCTGACCCTTGGCACCATCGAATGGGATATGTGGGCCGACGACTGGACGGTCGTCACCAAGGACCACAAGCGCACGGCCCAATTCGAACACACCCTGCTGGTCACAGAGACCGGCGCGGAAATCCTGACCCTTCCCTGAGCCCCTCCGGAAGGTCCCAGCAGCCCGGGAGGCTGCGCCATGCCCATCCCCTCCTGCCACGATCGGAAATGCATTGTCCAAGAAGGATGAGAAGACCCACAAGAACGCCCCGCTGATCGGAATCGACATCGGCGGCACCGGCATCAAGGGCGGCATCGTCGACCTGAAGAAGGGCAAGCTGATAGGTGACAGATTCCGGGTCCCCACTCCGCAGCCCGCAACGCCCGAGGCCGTCGCCGACGTCGTCGCCCAGATCGTTGAAGAACTGTCCAGCCGTCCCGACGCACCTGCAGCCGATTCCCCGGTGGGCGTGACATTCCCGGGCATCATCCAGCATGGCGTGGTCCACTCAGCGGCCAACGTCGACAAGACCTGGCTCAATACCGACATCGATGCCGCTTTCACCAAGCGCCTGGGACGCCCCGTTGAGGTGATCAACGACGCCGACGCCGCCGGCCTTGCCGAGGCCCGTTACGGCGCAGGCGAAGGCGTGGATGGAACAGTCCTGGTGATCACCCTGGGCACCGGGATTGGATCTGCTTTCATCTTCAACGGCCAGCTGGTCCCCAACGCCGAACTGGGTCACCTCGAGGTGGACGGGTTCGACGCCGAAACCAAGGCATCGGCTGTTGCACGCGAACGCGACGGCCTGAGCTGGGACGAATACGGTGTCCTGCTGAACCGCTACCTGCAGCACGTGGAGTTCCTGTTCTCCCCTGAGCTCTTCATCGTGGGTGGCGGCATCTCCAAGCGCTCCGACGAATACTTCCCGCACCTGCAGTTGCGCACCAGGATCGTGACTGCCAAATTGAAAAACGACGCCGGCATTGTTGGCGCTGCGCTTGAGGTGGCTTTGCACCACAAACTCGCCAAGTAGGGTCGAATGCCCGAAAAGTCAGGGAACGGCGTCGCGATTGTCAGCGGTGCCAGCCGTGGCATCGGCGCAGCAGTCGCCCATGCCGCGGCAACGGCCGGTTATGGCGTTGTGGTCAATTACTCAGCTGATGCCGACGGCGCCCACGCTGTTGTCCGTCGCATCATTTCCCAAGGCGGCCGCGCACTGGCCGTACAAGCCGACGTCAGCCAACCGGCCGACGTCGTTCGCTTGTTTGACCAAGCCGTGACCTGGGGCACGGTGACCGCGGTCATCAACAACGCTGCCATCACCGGCGACCAGATCGGCACCCTGGTGGAGGTGCCTGCCGAGAAGGTACAGCGGGTTGTCGACGTCAACGTCACGGGCATGATTTTCATGTGCCAGGAGGCTGTGCGGAGGCTGTCCACGGATCATGGCGGCAGCGGTGGGAACATCGTCAACATCTCCTCAACAGCCACTAAAGCCGGCTCGCCCGGCACCTGGGTGCACTACGCCGCAACCAAAGGGGCGGTGGATGTCCTGACGGTGGGTTTGGCATCCGAAGTGGCCAAGGAGGGAATCCGGGTCAACGCAGTGGCTCCCGGCAGCACCAACACTGGGCTCCATGCGGCAGCAGGTATGCCGGACCGTGTGGAGAGGCTGAATCCAACCATTCCCATGGGTCGCGGTGCCGAACCCGAGGAAGTCGCTGCCGCAGTGATGTGGCTGATGTCCAGCGAAGCCGGCTACATCACGGGGGCCGTTCTTCCGGTTTCGGGCGGGCGATAGACCGGCCCTTTGCCACGCGACGATCGCTGCTTGGTGCCGGTGGCGGCTGCGGCTTCCCCTCCGCTGCCGCCACCGGAGCTAGAGTTGGCTCTTCTCGGAGCCTTTGGCTTGCTTGGTGCCCGCCTTGGCGTGGGCCTCGGCCTCGTGGCGGAGCAAGGAAATGGCAGATTCGAAGTCCTCCAAGGACTCGAATGCCTGGTAAACGCTGGCAAAGCGCAGGTACGCTACTTCGTCCAGATTCCGCAGCGGTCCGAGAATCGCCAGGCCAACCTCGTGGGCATCGATCTCGGCTGCGCCCGACGAACGGATGTTCTCTTCGACTTCCTGTGCCAGCATGGCGAGATCATCCTCAGTGACCGGACGCCCTTGGCATGCCTTGCGGACGCCACTGATGACCTTGATGCGGCTGAAGGGCTCGCCCACGCCGGATCGCTTGATGACGGAGAGGCTGGTAGTTTCCACGGTCGTGAAACGGCGGCCGCATTCCGGGCACTGGCGCCGCCTGCGAATGGAAGAGCCGTCGTCAGCCATTCGACTGTCAACAACACGGGAGTCAGGATTCCGGCAGAACGGACAATACACGCTGGGCCTCCCCTGACAGCTCCGGCACGGGACTTGCCGGCAGGCCGCCGGATACGCAAAGGTGCCGGAAGATAACTTCCGGCACCAGTTTACGGTCCATCACACGGTAATGACAAGCGTGTAACTACTACATGTAGTGGTAGGGACCCTTATATGTAGTGGTTTAGGGTCAGGCGAACCGGATTCGTACGGCGTCGCCGTGGCCCGGCAGGTCCTCCGCGCCCGACAAGCTGACGATGTGGGTGCTGACCTGCTGCAGGGCGTCGCGGTCATAGTTGATGACCTGGACTGCGCGCAGGAAGGTGGTGACGTTCAATCCGGACGAGAAAGCGGCGGTGCCGCTGGTGGGCAGAACATGGTTGGAGCCGGCACAGTAGTCACCCAGGCTGACTGGGCTGTACTCACCGACGAAAATGGCCCCGGCGTTCCGTATCCGGGACGCGACCGAAGCTGCGTCCGCAGTCATGATTTCCAGGTGCTCGGCCGCGTAGGCGTTGCATACGGCGATCCCCTGGTCCAGGTCATCGACCAAGACCACCCCGGACTGCGGTCCGGACAGCGCCTCAAGAACCCGGGCACTGTGCTTAGTGGCAGCAGCCTGCCGTGCAAGCTCACGCACGACGGCGTCGGCCAGGTCCGCGGAGTCCGTCACCAATACAGAAGCTGCTTTGGGATCGTGCTCGGCCTGGCTGATCAGATCGGCAGCTACAAGGGGTGCCTGTGCCGTGGCATCGGCAAGGACCGCAATCTCAGTGGTCCCGGCTTCAGAGTCGATGCCCACAACGCCCTTAACCAGCCGCTTGGCGGTGGCCACGAAAATATTGCCGGGGCCGGTCACAACATCGACAGGTTCGATCGGCTGTTCTTCACCGGTTCCCGGAATGCCATAGGCAAACGACACAATTGCCTGCGCGCCACCAATGGCATAGACCTCATCAATGCCCAGGAGCTTGGCTGCCGCCAGGATGGTGGGGTGCGGCAGGCCACCAAAGTCCTTCTGCGGAGGCGAAGCCAAAGCGATGGACCCGACGCCGGCAGCCACAGCCGGTACCACATTCATGATCACGGATGACGCCAAAGGAGCCAGGCCGCCAGGGACATACAGCCCAACACGGCCCACGGGAATCCAGTTCTGGCTGACCACTGCACCGTCGCCCAACGAAACGTCCACATTGGCGGGCCGCTGCCGGTCGGCAAACTGGCGCGCCCGACTGATCGATTCTTCCAAGGCCGCACGGACCTCGGGGTCGAGCTCTTCCAGCGCCCGCGTCAGTGCTTCGGCCGGCACCCGGGGGTGGGACTGTTCCACGCCGTCGAACGTCCTGGCCAGCTCGCCCAGGGCAGCGAAGCCCTTGCTGCGTACGGCAGAGATGATGTCCTGGACCTTTTGCTCGGCGTCGGCCATCGTCTGATGGCGTGCCCTGGGAACGGCTTCACGCAGTTCGGCAAGCGAAAGGTGGCGGCCCCGGAAGTCGATCGTGCGGAAATCGAGGGCAGCTGCTGGGGCGGAAGTATCCGGGGAAGTGGTCACCCGGCTATTTTACGGGCTTCTTCGAAAGAACCCCGAACAGCGCCAGGACAAACGTCATGAAGGCCAAAGCTGCTGGCCACAAGACCAGTACTGCATAGGAGCGCAGCGTGAAACCGTACCCTGCACCGAGGGCCGGGTCCGGGGCCTGGCTCCACAAATGACCGGCCAGCAGGCCAACCAGCCAGGCGATCACTGCGCCCACCGCCCCGCCGAGCAGCGCGAAAGCCAGCCGACGCGGCGCATCGGTGCCCTGCAGCTTTCCGTCCAGGGCAAGCCCGGTTGCACACCCTGCGAGGAGCACCAGGGCGGCGAGCACCAAGTCCCGCGGAAGCCACGACTCCGGGTCCGCGGGATTGGACAGGTCCGGGTTGCCCGAAAGGAGGTTGAGCCCACCCGGGGCCAAGAGCCACCAGAGCACGCCCAGGACCACGCCCAAAGCTGCGGGAAAGGCCACCCAAAAAAGTACGTCCTTCAACTGCCGCGGACTACGGGCCGGAGCCGGTTCGGAAACGGAAGGAAGGCTCACACTGGGCTCGGTCATGCAACCCACATTAACAAAGGTTCACGCTGGCCCCGCAAAAGACGGGGGTGGCGCACCCGGGGAATACCCTGAGAGAAAGAAACACAACCAGTCCAGGAGAACAACAACGTGGCAAGCGAAGAACCCGGCTTCGAGCAGACCTTCAGGGAGATGTTCCGCCGGCATGCAGCAGGGGTGGCCATTATTACCGCCAACCTCAACGGCAATCCGTTCGGTTTCACCGCCACCTCAGTGGCATCCCTGTCCGCCGAACCGCCGCGCTTCACTTTCAACATGGCCCGGAGTTCCAGTTCCTGGCCAGCAGTGGCCAACGCCGAATACATCGGCGTGCACATGCTCGGGCTTGAAAACCAAGCTTTGGCCAATCGCTTCGCCCGGACCCGCGACCGTTTCGAAGGCGACCACTGGGAGCCCGGCCCACACGACGTGCCGATCCTCAAGGACGTCAGCGGCTGGCTCGTGGGAAAGATCCAAATGCGCTTGTCGTTCGAAAACAACGCGGTGGTGGTGGTTGAGGTCGTCGACGGCCAGGTAGGCGACGACGGCACTCCCCTGCTGTATCACAGCGGCACGTACAGCAAGCCGGCGCCGCTCGATTACGAGATCTGAGCCCTCCCGGGCCCGCCCTTCTAGTTATCCAGGCAGGCAGGGCCCAGGAGGACCTTGAGATCTCCGAACAGTGACGGGCTGGGGTTCACCCGCATGTGGACCGGCAGCCCCATGACCTCCACCTTGGTGTCGCCCATCAACTTCAGCCGGACTTCCGAGTTTCCCCGATGTGTCCGCAGCACATCACGGAGGTCAGTCACTACCGCTTCCGTCGCCTTAAACGTGGGGATGGTGATCACCACGGGCCCGTTCACGCTTTCGCTGAGGTCCGGCACGGAGAGTTCCATGCAGTTCAGCGTCACAGCTCCGTCATCACGCCGTTGCAAGCGTCCCTTGACCACCACGATCAGGTCTTCCGCCAGCACGGAGGCAATCGGGCCATAGACCTGCCCGAAGAACATGACCTCCATCGAGGCGCCCAGGTCCTCGATTTCCGCCCGGGCATAGGCATTGCCGCTGGCCTTCGCGATTCTTCGGCTCAACGAGGTGATCATCCCCGCAATGGTGACAATCGCGCCGTCGTGCGGTCCGTCCTCGGCGATGATCGATGTGATGGATTGTTCGGCGTGCTGGCTGAGGACGCCCTCCAGCCCCTGGAGCGGATGGTCTGAGACGTAGAGGCCCAGCATGTCGCGCTCGAAGGAGAGCTTGTCCTTCTTCTCCCACTCCGGAAGATCCGGAATCTCGGTGGTCAGCGATGCTTCGGGTTCCTGATCCTCGAAGCCCGCGAAGAGGTCGAACTGGCCAATCGCTTCATTCCTCTTCAGGGTGATGACCGAGTCGATGGCTTCTTCGTGGATCATTGCCAGCGCGCGCCGGTGGTGGCCCAGGGAGTCGAACGCGCCGGCCTTGATCAGGGATTCAATGGTCCTCTTGTTGCACACGACGGCGGGAACCTTGAGCAGGAAATCCTTGAACGAGGTGTATTTGCCTTCGGATGTCCTGGCCGCAACCATGGCATCCACCACGTTCACGCCGACGTTGCGGATGGCACCCATGCCGAAGCGGATGTCCGTTCCCACAGGCGTGAAGTTCAACGAGGACTCATTGACATCCGGCGGCAGCACCGTAATGCCCATGCGGCGGCACTCATTGAGGTAGATGGCGGACTTGTCCTTGTCATCGCCCACCGACGTCAGCAGCGCCGCCATGTACTCGGGCGCGTAGTGCGCCTTCAGGTAGGCAGTCCAGTAGGAAATCACGCCATACGCAGCGGAGTGGGCCTTGTTGAAGGCATAGTCGGAGAACGGGAGCAGGATGTCCCAGAGCGTTTTCACGGCAGCCATGGAATAGCCGTTGTCCTGCATACCTTGCGAGAAGCCGGCGAACTGTTTGTCCAGCTCGGACTTCTTTTTCTTGCCCATCGCGCGGCGGAGGATATCGGCTTGGCCGAGTGAGTAGCCGGCCAGCTTCTGCGCCACGGCCATAACCTGCTCCTGATACACGATCAGGCCGAAGGTGCCGCCGAGAATCTCCTTCAAGGGTTCTTCCAGCTCCGGGTGGATAGGAATGACCTCTTGGATCCCGTTCTTGCGCAGGGCATAGTCGGTGTGGGCGTTGGCGCCCATGGGACCCGGGCGGTACAGCGCCAGGACTGCGGAGATGTCTTCGAAGTTGTCAGGCTTCATCAGCTTGAGCAGGGACCGCATGGGTCCGCCGTCAAGCTGGAACACGCCCAGGGTGTCGCCGCGGGCCAGGAGTTCGTAGGATGCGGCGTCGTCTAGTTCCAGGTTTTCCAGGTCCAGTTCGACGCCACGGTTCATCTTAATGTTTTCCAGCGCATCCGAAATGATCGTCAGGTTTCGGAGGCCCAGGAAGTCCATCTTGATCAGCCCGAGGCCTTCAGATGTCGGATAGTCGAACTGCGTGATGACCTGGCCGTCCTGGAAACGGCGCATGATGGGAATGACGTCAATGATGGGGTCCGAGGACATGATCACGCCTGCAGCGTGCACGCCCCACTGGCGCTTCAGCCCCTCAATACCCAACGCCGTCTCGAAGACCTTCGCGGCTTCGGGATCGGTGGCGATGAGCTGCCTGAAGTCCCCTGCTTCGCTGTAGCGCTTAGACTCGGGGTTTTGGATATCGGCGAGCGGGATGTCCTTGGCCATGACTGCCGGCGGCAGGGCCTTGGTGAGTGTCTCGCCCATGCTGAACGGGTAGCCAAGCACACGCGAGGAGTCCTTGAGCGCCTGCTTGGTCTTGATGGTTCCGTAGGTGACGATCATGGCCACTCGCTCGTCGCCGTATTTCTTGGTGACGTAATCGATCACTTCGGAGCGGCGGCGATCATCGAAGTCGACATCGAAGTCAGGCATGGAAACGCGGTCCGGGTTGAGGAAGCGTTCGAAGATCAATCCGTGCTGCAGCGGGTCGAGGTCGGTGATGCGCATGGCGTAAGCCACCATGGAACCTGCACCCGAGCCACGGCCCGGACCCACCCTGATGCCATTGTTCTTGGCCCAGTTGATGAAGTCGGCAACCACCAGGAAGTAACCGGGGAAACCCATGGAGGTGATGACGCCAAGCTCGTAGTCGGCCTGAGCGCGTACCTTGTCCGGAATGCCCTGGGGGTAACGGTATTTGAGTCCGGCATCGACTTCCTTGACCAGCCAGGACGTCTCGTCCTCCCCGGGCGGGCAGGGGAATCGCGGCATGTAGTTGGCACCGGTGTTGAACGATACTTCGCACCGCTCGGCGATGAGCAGGGTGTTGTCGCAGGCCTCGGGGTGGTCGCGGAACAGTTCACGCATTTCCTGCGGCGACTTCAGGTAGTACCCGCTGCCGGAGAACGCGAACCTCGAACCGCCGTTGTCGTACGTCGGTTCCAGGAGGGTTGAACCCGATTGGATGGCCAGGAGGGCCTCGTGCGCCTTGGCGTCGTGCTCGTGCGTGTAGTGGAGATCGTTGGTGGCTACAAGCGGAAGGTTCAGCTCCTTGGCCAGGCGCAGCAGGTCGCCAGTGACGCGTCGCTCGATGTCCAGGCCGTGGTCCATCAACTCGCAGAAGTAGTTCTCCGCGCCGAAGATGTCCCGGAACTCCGCGGCGGCCTCCACCGCCTCGCGGTAGAGCCCCAGCCGCAGCTTGGTCTGGACTTCCCCGGATGGGCAGCCGGTGGTGGCAATCAGGCCCTCGGAGTAGGTGTTGAGCAGTTCACGGTCCAGCCTCGGCCATTTGCCGAACACGGAGTCCAGCGAGGCAATCGAGGAGGCCCTGAAGAGGTTCCGCATGCCCACGTTGTTGTAGCTCAGCAGCGTCATGTGGGTGTAGGAGCCACCACCGGAGACGTCGTCTTTGCGCTGGCTTTCGTCGCCCCAGCGGACGCGTTCCTTATCGCCGCGGGCCGTACCCGGGGTTACATAGGCCTCAACGCCAATGATGGGCTTGATGCCTTTGTCCGTGGCCTTGCGCCAGAAGTCGAACGCACCGAACAGGTAGCCGTGGTCCGTGGTGGCCAGGGCGGGCATGCCCAGCCGTTCGGTTTCGTCAAACAACTCACCCAGCCTGGCGGCTCCATCCAGCATGGAGTATTCGGTGTGGGTGTGCAGGTGGACGAACGAATCATTGCTGGAAGTCACCACGACAGTCTACCGTCCCCGGTCCGACAGAACGTGGACCCGGGGACGGTGAGGGCAATCTACGCGGATCCGCTGGCAAGCAGGTCCAGCGCGTATTGGAGGTCCGCGGGATAGTCGCTGCTGACCTCCACCCACTCCCCCGTGCGGGGGTGGTTGAATCCCAGCTGGCGGGCATGCAGCCATTGCCGGGTGAGGCCCAAGGTGGCGGCCAGGCGGGGGTCCGCGCCGTAGGTGAGATCACCGGCACAGGGATGCCGGAGCGCCGAGAAGTGGACGCGGATCTGGTGGGTACGTCCCGTTTCCAGGTGCACCTCAACCAACGTCGCCTTGCCGAAGGCTTCCAGTACCTCGTAATGGGTGACCGACGGACGACCATCCTCAATGACAGCGAACCGCCAGTCGTGGCCGGGGTGACGTCCAATGGGGGCATCGATGGTCCCCTCAAGTGGATCAGGGAGGCCCTGGACCACTGCATGGTAGACCTTGTCCACGGTGCGTTCCTTGAACGCCCGCTTCAATACCGTGTAGGCATGCTCTGTTTTTGCCACGACCATGACACCGGACGTGCCGACGTCGAGCCGGTGCACGATCCCTGCACGCTCAGGTGCCCCGGACGTTGAGATCCTGTATCCCGCCCCGGCGAGGCCGCCCACCACAGTGGGGCCCACCCATCCGGGAGACGGGTGGGCGGCGACTCCCACCGGCTTGTCGATGACAACGAATTCATCGTCGTCCAGCAGGATTTTCAGGCCTTCCACAACTTCCTCCACGACTTCCAAAGGGTCAGGCCGTTCCGGAACGGTGACGTCCAGAACTGTGCCGGCTGCAAGCTTCGCCGATTTGCCGAGGGGCACGCCCCCGACAGTGACGTTGCCTTCGGCGATCAGCAGTGCCGCGGCAGACCGTGAGATGTCCAGCAATTTCGCCAACCCGGCGTCCGCACGTGCTCCAGCCAGGTCCTCGGGTACCACCACGGAGTCACTCACTGGTGGAATCCCCCGTGGAACCGCCGGCCGGCTTGGCCTCACCGGTTGGCTTCGGCGTTTGGACATGGCGGGACCCGTCCATGCCAACGCCGCGGAGAGTCAGCAGGCAGAGGATGGCCACCCCGGACACTACAGCCGAGTCGGCGATGTTGAAAATGGCAAAATTCGGCAACTGAATGAAGTCCACAACATGTCCCATGGCAAAAGACGGCTCACGGAACAAGCGGTCTGTCAGGTTGCCCAATGCGCCGCCGAGCAGCAGGCCCAGCGACAATGCCCACCAGGCCGAGCCCAGCCGGCGCAGCTGGAAAAGGATCGCAATGGAAACAGCCGCCATGACGATCGTGAAAATCCATGTGACGTTCTCACCGATGGAGAACGCCGCCCCGGAGTTCCGGATGTAATACCAATGAAGCAACGGTGGGAGCACGGGTATCCGCTCGCCCTCGGTCATGGTGCTGGTTACCCAGAGCTTGGTGAGTTGGTCGAAGGCGTAGGCGAACACGGCGAAGCCGGCAAAAAGCCAGAGTACGGCCGGACGCCGCTTTCGGCGTGAGCCGGGCTCCGGCTGTGAAGCGTCATCGGTGAAGTCGTCGGTCATTATGGCTTTCATTCGGTAAGCGTGGTGGCCGCTGCGGTGGGTTAACAGCAAAAGCCGGTGGCCGAGGAGTCCTCAGCCACCGGCTTTTAGAATACTTGCTATACGTCTGCGGTTGCTTCGCCGACCTCAGGGGCAGCGACGGAACCACGGGCGTCGAGGTCACGCAGCTGGCCTTCGATGTAGGCCTTCAGGCGTGAGCGGTAATCGCGCTCGAAGCCACGGAGCTGCTCAACCTTGCGTTCAAGGACGGAGCGCTGCTGCTCGAGGGCACCGAGGATCTTGCGGGACTTCTCCTGGGCGTCGTTGACGAGGCTGGAGGCCTCGATCTGCGCCTCGGCGATGATCTTTTCTTTCTGCTGCGCACCGTCGGAGACGTGCTTGTCGTGCATCTGCTGTGCCATGGCAAGCAGTCCTGCAGCCGACTCGGCAGAGGGGGTGAGGCTGTTGTTCGCAGCAGGAGCCTTGGCGGCGGCAGCGGCGGCCTGGTCAGCTTCCTTCTTCTTGGCAGCCTCAGCGGCAGCCTTGGCTTCAGCTTCTGCCTTGGCCTCGGCTTCCTTGTCGACCTTGACCGGAGCCGGCACCTTCTCGACGACCGGAGCCGCAGTGGTTGCAGCAGGCACAGCCGAACCGGCCTCGGCGAGCTTCTTGCGAAGCTCGTCATTCTCCTGGTTCAAGCGGCGAAGTTCCACCACGATCTCGTCGAGGAAGTCATCGACCTCGTCCTGGTCGTAGCCTTCGCGGAACTTGGTCGGCTGAAAGCGCTTGTTGACAACGTCTTCTGGCGTCAAAGCCATCTGGTCACCTCGTTGGTCTAGTTAGTCAGTAGGCCTTCCGGCCGTTCAAAACTACGGTACCTAAATATCATCTGGTTCCTCCAATTCAACACCATCGTGTTGAATTGGAGAGAATTTGCGGCCTGTGGACCATCGGTGGTCCGGGGTTCCGCGGTGCAGCTAGGCCAGGCTGCTGGTCACGGCCATCGCAATGCTGACCGCAATGATCAGGATCAAAAAGCCCAAATCCAGCGAAATTCCGCCCATTTGCAGGGGCGGGATCAGCCGCCGAAGCCTCCTCAGGGGCGGGTCGGTTACGGAGTACACCACATGGGCTGTAACCAACGCCACACCCCGGGGCCGCCATTGTCGGGCGAACATCTGCACCCACTCGAAGATGAGCCGGATGATCAGGGCAATGAAGAACAGCAACAACACTATGTAGATAAGGCCGAAAACAATGCCCACGAGTTAGCTCAGATCTCCCACTTGTTCCGGAATGCCGATCGGTCCATAGTATGCAACGCCGATCGGTCCTTACTATTGCAACACAGATGCCAGGCAGGTAGACCCGCCTGGCATCCTTGAAAGACTCTTGTCAGCTTTGGTTGAAGAAGCTGGCCTGCGTTTCGCTGGCCTTCTTGTCATCTCCTATGACTTCGACATACGACGGCGACAGCAGGAAGACCTTGTTGGTCACCCGCTCAATGCTGCCATGCAGGCCAAAGACCAGTCCTGCGGAGAAGTCCACAAGGCGCTTCGCGTCCGCTTCGCCCATGTCGGTCACGTTCATGATGACGGGGATGCCATCCCTGAAACTTTCACCGATGACTTTGGCGTCGTTGTACGAGCGGGGATGGACGGTGGTGATCTGCCTCAGGCCCGAGGCATCTTCGCGGCTGGACGCCGCACGCTTAATGGGTGTCACAGGTGCGCGGTATTCCTCTTCGGCGTCAACAGTGGGCATTTCACGGACAACTTCCCGGACGGGAGCAGGCGCGCGGCGCTCTTCCCGTTCCTGTGCCTGGGGGCGTTCTTCGTCGGGGTGCGAGGCGGCTGCCTGCTCAGATTCGTAGTGTTCATCGCCGTCGGCGAGCCCAAGATAGATCATTGTCTTGCGCAGAGCGCCAGCCATGGTGCACTCCTATCGTTTCTGCAGTAGGCGGGCCGCCATGACTTGACACATCGGAACCCCGGCCCGTCATTCCAATACTTTGACGCTACCCCACGGCCGGACGGGAACCGAGAATATCGGAGCCAATTCTCAGGTGTGTCGCCCCGAACTTAATTGCAGCTTCCAGGTCCTGGCTCATGCCCGCGGACATGGCCGTCGCTTCGGGGTGGATTAAGGTGAGGGCGGCCGAAATCCCTGCGAGCTTTTCGAAGGCCGCCTCGGGATCGGCACCCAAGGGTGCTACGGCCATCAGGCCGGAGAGCTGCAGGCCGCCGGCTGATTGGATCTTTTCGGCGAGAACCTCGACGTCGGCCGGGCCGGCACCGCCACGGTGAGCACCGGCGTCGTCCTCCAGACTGACCTGGATGAAACAGTCGAGGTCCGCGCGGCCCGTACCATCCTGTTCGCGCGCCATGGCTTTGGCCAGCGCATCAACGAGTTGGACGCGGTCGATTGATTGGACGGACGACGCGTACTTGACAACCGACTTGGCCTTGTTGCTTTGGAGCTGCCCGATAAAGTGCCATCGGACATCAACGCCAGCCAGCTCACTTGATTTGGCAGCGGCTTCCTGGTCACGGTTTTCGCCGACATCCGCGACTCCCAGGGATGCCAGGCGCCGGACGTCCGCGGCGGGATGGAACTTGGTGACCACGATCAACCGCGGCGGATCGGTCCGATGGGCGGCCGCGGTTGCCGTTTCGATCCTGCCCGCCACGGCGGCCAGCCGTTCGGCCAGTTCCGCGGTACGAGGATCGTTATCAGAGCTAGTCATGCGTCCACACCAAACCTGCGAATCGACCGGTACGGTTGTCCCTCCGGTACGAGAAAAGATTGTCGTTTTCCAACGTGCACTCCCCCGAATACTCGACACTCACGTTCGCCGCGGCCAATTGGGAGCGCACTCCTGCTGGAAGATCCAGGGCCGGGGTTCCCCATGACGTGGATGCCCATGCCGCTGGCACGTCAGCAGCCACGGTGGCCCGCAATTCTGCCGGCACCTCATAGCAGGAACCGCAGATGGACGGGCCCAGCCAGGCCCTGATGCTCGCAGCTCCCCGCCGGCGCATCTCCGCGACGGTCGCGGGGATAACGCCCGAGGCGACACCTGGACGCCCCGCGTGGGCTGCGGCAATGATGGGCTGGTTCCTGGAATCCACACCCACCAGGACCACAGGCACGCAGTCTGCAACCATCACCGCCAAAGGTTGCGGTGCCGGGTGGGCGTAAGTCCCTCGGGAGACCATGGCATCCGCGGTGGGGCCCTGGCCATGGACCTCGATGAACTCCACGGTGTTTCCGTGGACCTGATCCATGTACTGGAAGCGCCCGGCGCCCAAGCCAACGGCTTGGTCGAGGCGGGCCCGCCGGTCCAGGACCTCACCGGGGTCATCCCCGACGTGGAGGGCCAGGTTCCCGGCGTCCCTGTCCGTAAAGGCTACGGAGACGCCGGGCAGTACTTCATTACGCCACCAAAACACCAGGTACTGACTCTCCGGACGCGGCTTTACTTCAGGAAGTCGGGAACGTCGAGGTCATCCGAGCGGCTGCCGGTGAGATCCGGTTCCACCACGGCAGGAAGGTCGACGTCGAAACCTGAGTCTGCGGGCAGGGCGGCGGGACGCTGCTGGCCCCAGTTGCCCAATCCTGCGGCACCGATGCCGGCCGTCGCGTGCTGCGGTGCAGCTGCGCTGGAGGGAGCGCTGTTCGGAGCAGCGGGACGCTCGGCGGGGACGGGGTTCTGGGCCGGGCGCGACTGGTCCATCGAAGGAGACGTTGCCTTGACGTCGTCGAAGCCTGCAGCAATGACAGTGACGCGGGCTTCGTCGCCCAGGGCGTCGTCAATGACGGCGCCGAAGATGATGTTGGCCTCGGGGTGGGCCACTTCCTGGACCAGGCGGGCGGCCTCGTTGATTTCGAACAGGCCGAGGTCCGAGCCGCCCTGGATGGAGAGCAGGACGCCGTGGGCGCCGTCGATGGAAGCCTCCAGCAGCGGGGAAGCAATGGCCAGTTCCGCGGCCTTGACAGCACGGTCTTCGCCACGGGCGGAGCCGATACCCATGAGGGCTGAACCTGCGCCCTGCATCACGGACTTCACGTCGGCGAAGTCAAGGTTGATCAGGCCGGGCGTGGTGATGAGGTCGGTGATGCCCTGGACACCGGACAGCAGCACCTGGTCCGCGGAACGGAAAGCGTCCAGGACGGAGACGTTGCGATCGCTGATGGACAGGAGGCGATCGTTGGGGATCACGATCAGGGTGTCGACTTCATCGCGGAGGGCGTCGATGCCGGCCTCCGCAGAGCCCGCGCGACGACGGCCTTCGAAGGTGAACGGCCTGGTCACCACGCCAATGGTCAGCGCACCCAGGGAGCGGGCGATGCGCGCGACGACAGGGGCGCCACCGGTTCCGGTACCGCCGCCTTCGCCAGCGGTGACGAAGACCATGTCTGCACCCCGGAGAACTTCTTCGATCTCGTCGGCGTGGTCTTCTGCGGCCTGCTTGCCGACCTCAGGGTTTGCTCCGGCGCCGAGGCCACGGGTGAGTTCGCGTCCGACGTCAAGCTTGACGTCGGCGTCGCTCATGAGCAGCGCCTGCGCGTCGGTGTTGATGGCGATGAACTCGACGCCCCGAAGGCCCACCTCGATCATGCGGTTGACTGCGTTCACGCCACCGCCGCCGATGCCGACGACCTTGATGACGGCCAAGTAATTCTGCGGTGCTGCCACGTTTCGTGCCCCTTGCTTGTGTCCTATAGCGAAACTGATCGAGTCCAACTTGAATACTTGGACCTTAACCCTCTAGTTGAAGGTTATAGTTATGTCAAGTAACTCTACAGCGACGGTATTTCCTCTGGTTCCCACATGCAATGACCGCTTGCGCGTGTCGTGTCATTGCCGTGAAATAAGGCTGCCGCCGGCGCGAGTCTACTTTCCCTGTGCTGCTCTATTTGGTGAACGGATGCCGCGGGACACTGACGTCGTAAACGCTCACGGGTACCTTCGGGTCCGCAGGCATCTTCAACAGCGCTTCAAGTGCCTTCGCCTTCAGTTCCCTGTCCTCGGCATTGCCCCACACTACCGTCTTTCCGTCCACGAGTTTCAGTTCAACCGCATCCGGGGACGCGGCTGATGCTGTGGACATCCGGGCCAGGACGTCGGGAGGCAGTGTGTCCAAGACGGCGGCTATCGCCTTGAACAACTCCGTGTTGGTTGCGCCGGCGCCAGCGTCGATCAAGGGCAAAGCCACAGCGGCCTGGTCCTTGGTGGAACCCAGCTGCACGCCATCGACGTCGACCATCACATAGCTGTCACCCTGTTTCAACAAGGCTACGGGTACCCGTTCGTTGACGTGCACCAACAACTCCGACGGCGGCCGCGCCTCGATGGTGGCCGACCGGACCTGGATCAACGGCTTCAGGAGCTCGTTGACTTCCTGCTCGCTGACTTGCGGAAGCGGTTTGCCGTCCAGGCCTGACAGTGCTTTCCGGACGGCATCAGGTGTCAGGAGCGTGGTGCCGTCCACGGTGATGGTCCGAACGGCAAGGGCCGGGGAAAAGACCGCCGCCGCCATGAGCACGGCAACGAAGGCCACGACAAGCGAGACCGTCCACAGCACGAGTCTTCGCTTGCGTTTCCCCTTTGGTTCCGGAAACGCGATGACGTTATCCGACGTCTTTTGTTCAGGCTCGACGGACCGTTGGGCACTGATGACCCCGCCCGGGCCCTCGCTGCGCGGACCGCCGGCCTTGCCCACGGGCGAGTCCGCCCCGGGCTTGAACGTCGGTTTGCGGGTGCTAGCCACCCAGGGCTCCAACGATCGCTGGCCCGTAAGCCGTGACGTCGCCCGCCCCTACCGTCAGGACCACGTCGCCCTCAGCTGCCGCAGCAACCACTGCTTCCACGGCCTCGTTGGCCCCCACAAGGCGGCCGTTGGTCAAATGATCGGCGATCAATGCGCTGGTGACGCCCGGAACAGGGTCTTCGCGGGCTGGATAGATATCCAGGACCAGGGCTGTGTCAGCTGCGGCCAGTGCCTCTGCGAACTCGTTGGCGAATTCACGCGTCCGGGAAAACAGGTGCGGCTGGAAGAGGACGTGGACTTTGCTGCCTCCGGCTACGGAACGCGCGGCCGACAGGGCAGCGCGGACTTCCGTGGGGTGGTGCGCATAGTCGTCATAGACCCGCACTCCCCTGCCTTCTCCTTTGAGCTCGAACCTTCGCGAGGCTCCTGTGAAATGCCCCAGCGCCGCTGCGGCAGTCTCGGGGCCGACGCCAAGTTCGACGGCGACCGCGAACGCGGCTGCCGCGTTCAGCGCGTTGTGCCGCCCCGGTACCTGAAGGTCCAGCGAGTGGGTATCGGCGCCGACCGCTACCGTCACGGCGCCCGGACCGTCGTCGTGAAGCCTGATGTCGGCGTCGTCCGCTGTTCCATATGTCAGCACGCGGGTCGCCCCCTTCGCGGCCGTGCGTTCCGCCAGGGCACGCGCACCGGCGTCATCGGCGCAAGCCAGCAGCACTCCATCGGCCGGCAGGAGCGCGGCAAAATTATCGAAGGAAGCGAACACGGCCTCGGGCGTGCCGTAATGGTCCAGATGGTCGGCTTCGACGTTGGTGACGACAGCAATGAGCGGGCGGTAATTCAGGAAGGAGCCATCCGACTCGTCGGCCTCCGCCACGAAGATATCCGAGGCTCCATGGGCGGCATTGACGCCCAGGGCCGGGACATTGGCGCCGATGGCGAAAGAGGGGTCCATCCCCGCTTCCTTGAGAAGGACCGCGATCATGGAGGTGGTGGTGGACTTGCCATGCGTGCCAGCCACCGTGACCACGCGGTGCCCGGCCATTGTGGCTGCCAACGCCTCGGACCGGTGCAGGACAGGCAGTCCCGCTGCCCTCGCGGCGGCCAGTTCAGGGTTATCCGCGCGGATTGCCGAACCGGCCACGATGGTTTGGGCATCGCCCAGGTTCCCGGCGTCATAGCCCACTGCAATGCGGGCACCCCCAGCGGAGAGGTCATGCATGACGGGCAGGTCCTTGGCGTCCGTGCCGCTGACGGGCACACCCCGCGCCACCATGATCCGGGCCACGGCGGACATACCCACGCCGCCGATGCCAATGAAGTGGACACGGCCAAGGGACTCGAGGGGGGCGATGCTGGTGGTCATGCGGATACCGCTTCCAAGACAAGATCAGCCATGCGCTGATCGGCGTTTCTGATACCAAGGGCCTCGGACTTGCGGGCCATGACGCTGAGCCGTGCTGGGTCCGACAGAAGCGGAATAAGTTCCGCTTCCAGCCACGCCGGACTCAGGTCCTTGTCGTCAACCAAGAGGGCTCCCCCGGCGTCCACCAAGGGAGCAGCATTCAAGGCCTGCTCTCCGTTCCCGATGGGCAATGGCACAAACACCGCGGGAACGCCCACGGCAGCCACTTCGCTCACCGTCCCGGCGCCCGCGCGGGCCAACAGGACATCGGCAGCGGCATAGACGTTCTCCATCCCGTCGACGTACTCCACTTGCCGGTAGCCGGGAGCGGCGAGGAGACCGCCGTCGTCGTCCAATACCGACTTGCCGTTGCCGGTGATGTGCAATGTCTGGATCCCGGCCGCAGCCAGTGCCGGCAAGGAGGCGGCGATGGAACGGTTGATGCTTTGGGCGCCGGATGATCCACCGGTAACAATCAACGTCGGTTGCACCGGGTCCAGACCCAACGACGCCTTGGCCGCAGGAGCTGCCTCGGCCCGGTTGAGTCCGGAGATGGCACGGCGCATGGGCATGCCTACGTGCCGTGCGCCACGGAGGCGGGTCCCGGCGAAAGCGACAGCCACATATTTGGTGAACCTCGCGCCCACCTTGTTGGCCAAGCCGGCCTTCATGTTGGCCTCGTGGATGACTATGGGGATCCCGAGTTTCCGGGCTGCCAGGTACATGGGTGTGCAAACGTAGCCGCCCACTCCCACCAGGACATCCGCGTCCGCATCAGTCAGGATGCGCCGGGCCTGCTTGATCGCGGCACCCATGCGCCCTGGAAGCCTCAGCAGGTCGGCGGAAGGACGCCGCGGAAACGGAACCCGGTCGATCGTTGACAGCTCGTAGCCGGCGGCCGGCACGAGCCGGGTTTCCATGCCCGACGGCGTACCGACAGTCATGATGGCGGCGTCGGGTCGCCTGTCCCTCAAGGCATCAGCGATAGCCAGCAGGGGGCTGATGTGCCCTGCCGTTCCGCCGCCGGCCAGGACGACGGACAGGGGCTTGCGGGCAGTAAGGGATTCAGGAGTCATGAAGTGCTAAGTATGCTTTCGTGCGGTTTTCGGAGAACGGCGCGGGAGGAAACGGGGCCGCTGCTGCGGCGGCAACTGGCTTCGGGCCAAGGACAAGACTACGCCCACGCCACATAGGGACATCACCAGCGCAGAACCACCGTACGAGATGAACGGCAATGGAACCCCGACGACGGGAAGCAGCTGGGTGACGACCGCCATGTTCATGCTTGCCTGGCCCAGGAGCCACACCATGATGCCGCCGGCCAGCGTGCGCTGGAACGGATCCGTCTGCCGGACCACGACGCGGAAGATGGCGATGCCAAGGATCGCGAAAAGGACCAGGACCACAATGGTGCCCACCAGGCCCAGTTCCTCGCCGATGATGGCGAAGATGAAGTCATTGTGTGCTTCGGGGAGCCAGTTGTACTTCTGCCGGCTTTGGCCGAGGCCCAGGCCGGTCCAACTTCCCTGTGCCAGGCCGTACATGCCGTTGGTGGATTGGAAGTCGAAATCGAAATCGGCCTTGCATGAGGCGGAGGCAGTACCAAGCCAGGAGGTGATACGACAGATCCGGTTCGCGCTGCTGACGGTCCCCAGGATGGCGCCCGCGACCCCGACTGCGCCGGCAATGGCAAGCATCTTGCCAGGGACGCCGGCGAAAAAGAGCCCCGCCGCGGTGATGGCAGCAATGACGATGACCGTACCAAGGTCGTTTCCGAGCATCACCAGGGCGATCACCAGCCCTGCGCCTGGAACGACTGGAATGATGACGTGCCACCAGCGGTGGAGGAGCTTCTGCTTGCGGGCCAGTACGGCAGCGATCCAGACGCAGAGCACCAGCTTGGCCGTCTCGGAGGGCTGGAGCGTCACGCCGCCGATGTCGATCCAGTTCTTATTGCCGTTGACGCTGTTGCCCATGACCTGGACGAGCGCAAGGAGAACCACCACAGCGCCAAGTGCCCACCATGACAACCGTTTCATCCAGTTCACGTTTGTTCGCGAGATGACGTACATGGCCAAAGCACCCAGGACTCCGAACATGGCCTGCTTCAGGGCGTCCGCGTAGGGTGACTTGCCTTCGGAAATCGCCTCGACACTGGAAGCGGACAGGACCATCATGACGCCGATGGCCGTCAGTGCCAGGGCGCAACCAAGGATCAGGTAATAGGTGGAGCTGTTCGGGGCCCTGTCCTTGCCCTCGAGGCTGTCCCAAAAGTTGCGCAGGAGCCGGCGGAGCCCGGAAGGCTTCTTCGCCGACGCGGGCGACGCCTCGGGTTTCCCGTCCCGTGGCGCTCTGCCGCGGGTGCGGGTGGGCGTGCTGACCATTGTTACTCCTCGGTGGTCGGTGCCTGCCCTTCCACAAGCTCGCGAACTGCTTGGACGAAAGCGTCGCCACGGTGAGCGTAGGAAGAGAACTGATCCATGGATGCTGCCGCCGGTGCCATGAGCACAGTGTCGCCTGGCGCTGCAACAGTGGCAGCAGCAGCGACGGCTTGGGCCATGACAGCCTCGCCGTAGATAGGCGACGCGGCATTACCGGCTGCGGTCTCCACCCTTTCAGTGTCGCCCTTGGGCTGCACGATCACGGGGACATCCGCTGCGTGTCGCTGCAGGGAGCCTTCCAGTGCTTCAGTATCGGTACCTATCAGCACCACTGCCTTCAGGCGGCGTGCATGCTCTTTGACCAGGTCGTCATAGTTGACGCCCTTGGAGAGGCCGCCGGCAATCCACACGACGTTCTGGAAGGCCGAAAGTGCCGCAGAGGCAGCGTGCGGATTGGTGGCCTTTGAATCGTTGATCCAGAGGATGTCGTTGTGTTTGGCCACCAGCTGGATGCGGTGGGCGCCGGGCAGGTAGTTGGCCAGGCCCTGCTTCACGGCTGCCGGCTCAACCCCGTACGCGCGGACCAGCGCGGCGGCGGCCAAGGCGTTGGCCACCATGTGGCGCGGAGCCACCGGACCGAGATCGGACATGGCGGCGAGCTCGGCGGCGGAGTCCTTGCGTTCGGCAATGAAGGCACGGTCCACCAAGAGGCCATCCACCACGCCCAGCATGCTGATCGACGGGGTGTTGGTGGTGAACCCGATGGCACGGCAGCCTTCTACGACATCCGCGTTCTCCACCATCCGCTCGGTTTCAATCTGGTCCGCGTTGTAGACGGCAGCTTTCTGGGTGTTCTCGTACACCTTCGCCTTATCAGCGAGGTACGAGGCATACGAACCATGCCAGTCCACGTGGTCTTCGGCCACGTTGAGGCAAACGCTCGCCACCGGTGACAGTGAGTGGCTCCAGTGCAGCTGGAAACTGGAGAGCTCGACTGCGAAGGCATCGTAGTCCACGGGATCCCTGAGGGCATCGAGGATCGGGGTGCCTACATTGCCGACGGCGATGGCCTTCAGCCCGGCTGCTTGAAGCATGGATTCCGTCATGCCAACAGTGGTCGTCTTGCCGTTGGTGCCGGTGATGGCGAGCCAATCGGCTGTTTTGTGACCCGCCCGGACCCGCAGGCGCCAGGCAAGCTCAACATCGCCCCACACGGCGATGTGCTTGCGCTTGGCCGCGGCCAGGAGGGCCTGGTCCGGCCGCCAGCCGGGCGACGTCACAACAAGCTCGGGAAGTGCTCCGTCGATCAGGGGAAGGGTGTTGACCGCTTCCTCGCCCAACAGCACGTCAACGGCACCCACGATTTTCAGGGTGTCGGCCTGGGCTTTTGCACGGCTTGTCGTGGCAGCATCAACCACCACCACTTTCGCGCCCAGCTCGATCAGGGTGTCGGCGGCTGAGAAGCCTGACACGCCAATCCCCGTGACCACTACGCGCAGGCCGCTCCAGTCGGCGTCCCAGCTGGTGAGTTCGGCCAGCCTGTCAGCGATTGAACCTTCGGCTGACGCGATTGATTCCGGGCTTTCATTCACAGCAGTACCACCCATTCAGCGTAAAAAACTCCCAGGCCTGCGGCCACGAAGAGCCCGGCAAGGATCCAGAACCGGACCACTACGGTGACTTCAGCCCAGCCCTTCAATTCAAAGTGGTGTTGCAAGGGCGCCATCTTGAAGACACGCTTGCCGCCGCTGAGCTTGAAGAAGCCCACCTGGATGATCACGGACAAGGTGATCAGCACGAAGAGGCCGCCGATGAAGGCGAGCAGGAGCTCGGTACGGGAGAGAATGGCGAAGGCTGCAACGGCTCCGCCAATGGCCAGGGAGCCGGTGTCTCCCATGAAGATCTTTGCCGGTGACGTGTTCCACCAGAGGAAACCCACCAGCGCCGCGCTGAGGATGGCAGCCAGCAGGGCCAGGTCCATGGGGTCGCGGACCTGGTAACAGCCGCTTCCTGCCTCGCGCGGGGATCCACAAGCCTGGTTGCTTTGCCAGATTCCCATGATGGTGTAGGCGCCAAAGACCATGATGGATGCGCCCGCCGCCAGCCCGTCGAGGCCGTCGGTGAGGTTCACGCCGTTGGTGGCAGCGGTGATGATCAGGTTGGACCAGAGCACGAACAGGATGGCGCCCACCACGGTGCCGCCGAAGGCAAGGTCCAGCCAGGGAATGTCACGCACCAGGGAGATCTGGGTCGAGGCAGGGCGGAGCCCGTTTTCGTTGGGGAACTGCAGGACCAGGATAGCGAAGATGATGCCGACGGCTGCCTGCAGGATCAGCTTGGCCCGGGCATTGAGTCCCAGGCTCCGCTTGTTGGAAATCTTTATGTAGTCATCGAGGAAGCCAACAAAGCCCATGCCGACCATCAGGAACAGCAGAAGCAGCCCGGAGGCGGACGGTCCGGGAGAGCGGGGATTCATCATCCACATGACCAGGTGGGTAGCAAAGTAACTGATGAGGACAGCAGCCACCACCACGGTCCCGCCCATGGTGGGTGTGCCGCGCTTGGTGTGGTGCGATGTCGGTCCGTCGTCGCGGATGAACTGGCCGTAGCTCTTGGCCACAAGGAACTTGATGAACAAGGGCGTCCCGATGAGGGCGACCAGGAGGGCGACGCCGGCGCCGATCAAAAGTGCAATCACAGCAGCTCGTTCCCTTCGCTTGCGGAAGCTTCGTCCGCGGTGTCTCCGGTGGGCTCGGCCCGTGGAGGTAATGCTATCCGATCACCCAAATGCCGCAGGCCCACCCCATTGGAGGACTTGAAGAGGACCAGGTCACCGGGTTTCAACTCGTTGCGCAGGAACTCGTAGGCCTCCTCCACGGTTTCGGTGAATGAGCACTCGTCCCCCCAGGACCCTTCCTGGATCGCGGAGACGTAGAGGGCCCGGGCTTCCCGACCCACTACGACAAGCCTGGAAATGTTCAGGCGCACCACCTGGGTGCCCACGGCCGTATGCTCACGGATGGAGTCCTCCCCCAGCTCGAGCATGGCTCCCAGGACAGCCCAGGTTCTCCTGCCCTGTCCAAGGTCGGCGAGCGTCCGCAGGGCCGCGCGCATGGATTCGGGGTTGGCGTTATACGCGTCGTTGATGATGGTGACGCCGTCTTCGCGCTCTGTCCGTTCCATGCGCCAGCGGCTGGCCGCGGACTGCGAGCTGAGCGAGGAAGCGATGTCAGCGGCCGAAATTCCGGCCGCGAAAGCTGCGGCGGCTGCCGCCAACAGGTTGGTCACGTGATGGCCACCGATCAGCCGGCTGCGCACCTGAACGGCTGGGCCGCCGTCGGGAAGTATGAGGTCGAAGTCCGGGTAGCCCTGGTCATTGACAACCACGTTCCTGGCCTCCACCTCTTCGGTGGTGGCCGGTGAGGCAGTGAAACCCAGGACCTTGGCTTTCGTCCGTGAGCGCATGGCGGCGACGCGGCCGTCGTCGAGATTGATCACCGCGGTGCCATTCTCGCTGAGGGCCTCCACCATCTCGCCCTTGGCTTTGGCAATGTTTTCCACGCCGCCGAATTCACCAGCGTGAGCAGTGCCGACCACCAGGACAACGCCAATGTCAGGCTTGACCATGTCTGCCAAATACTTGATGTGGCCAATACCGGTGGCGCCCATTTCGATGACCAGGAATCGGGTGTTCTCATCAGCGGAGAAGACAGTCAGCGGTACCCCGACCTCGCCGTTGTAGGAACCCTGCGGCGCAACCGTGGGTCCCGCGGTGGACAGCACGCCCGCCAAGAGGTCCTTGGTGGTGGTCTTGCCCGCGGACCCGGTGATGCCGATGACCGTGGTTTCCTCTCCGCGCTGCTGCCTCGCTGCGCGAATCCGGCGGACGGCTTCAGCCGCCAAAGCGCCCATCGCAAGGACTGCGTCCTCGACCACGACGGCGGGAATCGGGTTCCCGTCCGGGCCGGCGACTTCGCGTTCGGCAAGGACAAGGACGGCGCCACGTTCGAAGGCAGCATCGACGAAGTCGTGGCCATCGGCGTGCTCGCCGGGCTTGGCAACGTACAGCGAACCCGGGGTTGCTTCCCGTGAATCAGTGACGACGGAGGTGGGCACGATGTCCGGAGCTCCGGTCAAGCGGCCATGGGTGATGTCGGCGATTTCCGCCGCAGTAAGTGCAATCATCTCGGTTTAGGACTCTATCCGCTGGTCTGTTGAAACGCTGAATCCCTTGGATGTCAAGGCGGCGCGCAACTCCACCCTGTCGTCCAGCGCCAGGTTCACTCCCTTGACTTCCTGCCAGACCTCGTGGCCGCGGCCGGCGATGAGGATCGTGTCTTCCGCTGTTGCCTTGTCGACGGCCAACCGGATGGCAGCATCCCTTGGGTAGGACTCGATGATTTCGCACGCCAGGCCCTCAGCGTCACGCGCCGCTACGGCGCCCTGCATGACGTCGGCGCGGATTCTCGCCGCATCTTCGTCGTGGGGATCGTCATCGCTGACAATCACTACATCGGCCAGGCGCGCCGCAATGGCGCCCATGGTGGGCCGCTTGCCTTGGTCCCGCTGGCCTGTGGCACCGAATACCACGATCACGCGCGATCCCTCCTTGGGCGAGCGAACCGCTTCCAAGGCCCGGGCAAGGGCATCAGGATTGTGGGCAAAATCAACAACGGAGGCCGGTGCGGTGGAGACGAGCTGCATGCGGCCGGGAACGTCCACGGTGAAAGGATCGTGGGAGTCCAGGGCAGACTGAAGCTCCTTCACGTCGACGCCAGACTCCAGGACCATGATGGTGGCCAGTGCGGCGTTGGCCACATTGAAGGCGCCGGGCAGGCCGGTGTGGACGCGCAGGGCACGTCCGTCGGTGTGCCTGAGTTCGAATTCCGAGCCGAGTCCGCGTGCGGTGCTGGACGCTACGCTCCAGTCGGCGTCGGCGCCCTTGGCCGAGAGAGTAGTCACCGGAATATCGGCGGTGTCGGCCAGCTTGCGTCCCCAGGCGTCGTCAACCGTGACCACGGCGCGTCGGGCCCTGCCGCTGGTGAACAACTCAGCCTTGGTGCGGAAGTACTCTTCCATGCTTCCGTGCAGGTCCAAATGGTCCTGGGTGAGGTTGGTGAAGCCAGCTACTTCGAACATCACTCCGTCTACCCGGTGGTAGGCGATGGCATGCGATGAAACTTCCATTGAGGCGGCATCGAGCCCGCGTTCGCGCATCAGTGCAAGCAGCGCATGGACGTCCGTGGATTCGGGCGTGGTCAGGAGACTGGGGATGGGCTCTGCGCCGGCGACGATCTCGATGGTGCCAATAAGCCCGGGCTTCTTCCCGAGGGCACGCAACAGCGAATTAATGAAGTAGGTGGTGGTGGTTTTCCCGTTGGTTCCGGTGACACCGTACAGGGAGGGGAAACCACCCTCGGCGGGCTGGCTACGGTAGATCAGTGCGGCCAAGCGTCCGACGACGGTACGCGGCTGGTCGACGACCAGTACGGGCACTGGCTGCTCGCCGGCCAGGGCAAGCTGGCGCGCCCCGGCGTCGTCCGTCACCACAGCGACGGCGCCGCCGTCGATCGCCTGCGCCACGAAGTCGGCGCCGTGCCGCGAGGCACCCGGCAAGGCAACGTAGAGGTCCCCGGCCTCGACGGTCTTCGAATTGAGGGAAATACCGGTCACGCCGGCCTCACGGCTGGCGTCCGGGGCCGCAAGCCCGAGCGACTCAGCAATGGTGGCCAAGGATACCGCAGCAACGGACCCGGGCCGGAAGCCCGATCTGCCGGAATCCGGAGTGCTGGCTTGGACATCTGCCTGATTGTGCTCTGACACGTGGTTCTCCGTTGGTGCTCGTGGAACGACCGGCCGGGGGCCAGCGGCGCCCGGGCCGTTAGTGGTGGATCGATATTTGGCCGAAACAGACGCCCAAAAAGCTTACTTGACGAACTGGGGCAGCCGCGCGGGGGTGCCCGTTGACGGCGGCACGTTGTACGTCCGGAGGACCTGTGCCATGACGGAACGGAACACCGGCCCGTTGGTGATGCCGTAGATGCTTCCCTTAGGGCGCTGGAGCACCACTTCCACGATGAAACGGGGATCCTCCATGGGAGCCATACCCACCATGGAGGCCGTGTAACCATCGAAGCCGGGCAAACCGTCCTCACGGGGCGCCTGGGACGTTCCGGTCTTGGCACCGACGCGGTAACCGTCGATGGCCGCATCTTTGATCTGGCCCTCAGTCACGGCACTTTCCAGGATGTCCTGAACCTGTTTCGCCGTCTCTTTGGAAACGACCTGGCGGGGGTCCTTGGCGGGAACCTTGTGCTCTTCCCCACCGGGGGCAATGTAGCTGTCAATGAGCCTGGGCTGGAGCATGACGCCGTTGTTGGCGATGCTCTGGTATGCACGGACGGTCTGCAGCGTCGATTGCGACACGCCCTGCCCAAAGAGCACTGTGTACTGCTGGCGGTCATCCCACTGCTCCGGCTTGGCGAGGATGCCGGTCGCCTCGGCAGGGAGGCCAATGTCGGTCTGCTCCCCTACCCCGAACTTTTTGAGCCAGTCATAACGCTGCTCTTTGGTCAGGCGGCTGCCTGCCATCACGGTTCCGGTATTCATGGACCAGCCCAGGATGCCGGCCAATGTCCGCTCTTCGGTGCCGTGCTCGAACGCGTCAGTGAAGGTCTGGCCATCTATGGTGTACGACGGCGGAATAGTGAAATGGTCCAGCGGGTTGGACTTGCCCTCTTCGATCACAGCCGCGGCGGTGATCATTTTCTCCACAGAACCCGGCTCGTATGCGGCTGTCACAGAGCGCACGCCGCGGTCCTTGGCATCGACCTTGCCCGGATCATTCGGGTCGGGTGCGTTGGTGTCGGCCAATGCGATGAGGTTGCCGGTCTTGGTGTCCATGACGATGATCACGCCCCACTCGGCGCTGAGCTTGTCGACCTGGTTCTGGATAGCTTGCTGGGCAAAGTACTGGATGTCGGTGTTGAGGGTCAGTTTGACGTCACTGCCATCCACGGCAGGGGTCAGCTCGTCAGTTGCCACCGGAATCCGGAGGCCATCTGCACCAATTTCAAAGACGCGCTTTCCCTCGGTGCCTCGCAGCACATCATCCTGTGTCTGTTCGATGCCGGCCTGACCGCTGGTGCCATCCTGCAGGAACCCTATGACTCCGCCGGCCACGCTGCCATTGGGATAAACCCGCTTGCTGACACCTTCTGCCACGATTCCAGGAATCAGGAGTTTGGAGATCCGGTCCTCGAGCTCCGGTTTGACGTCCTTGGCCACCACCGCATACTTTTTGTCGCCGGTCAGGGCATCACGGACTTTGCCCTCGTCGGCTCCCAGCAGGGCAGCCAGTTCGGAGATTCCCTGGTCCCGGGTGACGACGTCGAGTTCTTCGGTCTTCTCGTTATAGCGCTTGAACGAAGCCGTGTTGGTGTTCTGGACCTGGTCCACCACGATGTTGTAGCGAATCACGCTGCTGGCCAGGACCGTGCCTTTGGAGTCGACAATCTTGCCCCGTTCGGCGGGCAATACCTGGGGTGTCAGTCGGCTCGCAAGGGCGGCTTCGGCCATTCCGCCCACGTCAAGTCCCTGCACCATGAACAGCTTGCCGCCCACTACAAGCAACAGCGTCAGCATGATGCCAAGGCCAACACGCAGCCGCTTCCTTGCCGCCGGCGTCTTCGGTTTTTTCGATGTGCCGGGGTTCTGCGCCACGTGGATTCCTTGCTGCTGGCCTTAATTCAATGGACTGATGGGCTACTGCCCTGGTGCCTTCTGCTGCGGAGCAGGTACCGATCCCCCGTGCAGTTCCACCGGCGGGGTTGCTGCCGTCCCAGCCGCCGGAGCGGCAGGCGTGGGGGCCGGAGCGGCCGGTGTTACTGGCTTGAGGTTCTCCAGCGGGTCCTTGGTAGTCACCGACGGAACAACATCAAGCATTCCTGCCACCGCGGGAGGAGCGAGCTGCGCACCGGGCTTGTCCCCCTTAACCGCAGGAGTCGCCTTTCCCGTAACTGTCATGGTGTCCACATCGATCTGGCCTTTCGCCGTGGACGGTACCATTCCCAATTCTGCAGCCTTCGCGGCCAGATTCTGCGGAGCTTCGTAGTTCTGCTTCTTCTGTGTCAGATCCTGGTTTTCCTTATTGAGGGACGCGGCTTCCGCTTTGAGCTGCACCAGTTGGTACTGCGCTGTAGACACTGAAATGTTGAGTACCAGGACGGTCAGCAGCGCAGCTGCCATGGCCACGAAGCACAGGACGACGAAGGGCGTCCTCCGCTTCCCGGGCGCACTGCGGACCAAGGAAAGCGGTGTGCGTGCCTTCCTCGGCGCATCCGGCTTTCCCGCGGGAACCGGCAATGCGCGTGCCGTGTTGCCCACTACGGAGGGCGATGTCTTCGCTGCGGCGCTGCTCATGCGTCTCTCCTTGGTTTGATACGCTCCACTGCCCTGAGACGGGCAGATGCCGCACGGGGGTTTTCAGCGATTTCTGCTGCTGTAGGCACTTCCGTACCTTTGGTGATGGTCTTGAGTTCGGGCTTATGCTCTTCGAGCTCAACCGGGAAGCCGAGTGGTGCGGAGGACTTCGATCCGGACTGGAAGACAGATTTGACGATCTTGTCCTCCAGGGAGTGGTAGGACATCACCACGATCCGTCCGCCCATGGCCGTGGAAGCCACGGCAGCCGGTACCGCTCTCTCCAGGACGTCGAGTTCTTCGTTGACTTCGATCCTCAGGGCTTGGAACGTTCGCTTCGCGGGGTGTCCCCCGCTTTTGGCAGCGGCGGCGGGTACTACGCTGCGTATTTGCTCCACCAGCTCCCCGGTCGTCGCAAAGGGCTTTTCGGCCCGGGCGTTGACGATCCTGTTGGCGATCCGGCCGGCAAACTTTTCCTCACCCCATTTGCGGATAATGCGCACCAGCTCGTCTTCGCTGTAGTTGTTCACCACATCCGCTGCTGTCTGGCCACGGCTGGTGTCCATCCGCATGTCCAGCGGAGCGTCGTAGGAGTAGGCGAAACCGCGTTCACGCTCGTCCAGCTGCAGGGAGGAAACCCCCAGGTCCATGAGGATCCCGTGCACCTCCGGAATGCCGAGATCGGCGAGAACGTCCTCGATCTCGTCGTAGACGGCGTGGACAAGGTCTGTCCTGTTCGAGAACGGTTCCAAGCGGGCCCCGGCGAGGGAGAGGGCCTCTTCGTCGCGATCGATGCCAACAAGGTGAAGATCGGGAAAGCGCTGGAGCATCGCCTCGGAGTGGCCACCCATGCCGAGCGTGGCGTCGATGGCAACCGGCGTCCTGCCCAGCTTCCTCGCGGCTTCGAAACCAGGGGCCAGCAGGTTGATGCAGCGGTCTTTCAGGACGGGCACGTGGCGCTCCGATGTGGGCTTTGCCGCGTCCTGCTCTTCCACGCTGCCTCCTCTTTCCTTAGTGCTTGCACGCTGATTCTTGAATCGGATCCCCATCCGCGCCTATTGTCCTGCCGGCCTGGCTCAGGGGAAGTTGAGCCAGGAAGACTGTCCAATGGGCGGCTGGAGATCCCATCCAAGAAGCGGGATCCCTGCTCACTCAGCCCGGTTAGAAGAACCCGGGCAGATTGTCGTCATCCGTTTCCGAGAAGGCAGCTTCCTTCTCGTTGAGGTACTCATTCCAAGCTTCTGCATCCCAGATCTCCGCACGGGTACCGGCACCAATCACTGCCAGTTCCCGACCGAGGCCGGCATACGTCCGGAGCGCCGGCGGAATCGTCACGCGCCCCTGCTTGTCTGGTACTTCGTCCGAGGCCCCAGACAGAAAAACCCTGATGTAGTCGCGAGCCTGCTTGGAGGACAGTGGCGCCTCCCGCATCGACTCGTGAATGCGCTCGAATTCCTTCTGGCTGAAGACGTAGATGCAGCGCTCCTGGCCCCTGGTGAGGACCAGTCCCTCGGCAAGCTCCTCACGGAACTTGGCGGGAAGAATGATTC
Source organism: Arthrobacter sp. LFS091 (assembly GCF_047977885.1). Taxonomy (NCBI): domain Bacteria; kingdom Bacillati; phylum Actinomycetota; class Actinomycetes; order Micrococcales; family Micrococcaceae; genus Arthrobacter; species Arthrobacter sp. LFS091. Next base: position 42,867 of record NZ_JBFPFP010000010.1, on the reverse strand, counting down.
GGCCCTTTTCGTCGAGACGTGGTGAGTGAGTGCCCAAGAACACTGGCCCCACCGCCCCTCAGTCAAGGTGCCCGCACATGCCCAACACTGCCACTACCCTCTTATGTTCTCCACTTTACTCCACAACGCCCCACAGTCAACGCACGTTTGGACGTTTCTCCACCACTTTGAAATTCGAGCGGCCAATAAACCCGCGGATTTTGGGGAAGGGAGCACAGTGGAGGGCTGCGGGAGACCTGTCCCGGGCCGCGGCAGCCCGGGGGCACGCACAGGCGCCCCAACAGAGGGAATGGCGCGGAATGATGGGCCGGGTGGTGGGAAGTGGAGTGCCGCAGCTGGAGCCAGGGAATGCCCTGACCGGCATAAGCCGCGGGCAAGCGGGCGAAGACGCAAAGGGCCGGTTAAACGCGGAAAGACCCGCAGGGCGGGTCTTTCGTTATCCCCTGGCAGTAGTCAGGAGATGCATAAATCACTTGCTGAGGGCCTTCGCCGGCCGAAGGGAGCCGGAGTTCAGTTGTCGTCGCGGCGGCGTTCGTCCCAGCGTTCTTCGAGGCTGCTCATGAACGTGCTCTTGGGCTTGGCCTTTCCTGACCTTGCCTTGCCGCCTTTACCGAAGGCCGAACCGCGCAACGTGGCGAAGTACACCCCGGCGCCCATGACGACGAACCCCAGGACGCCTATGGGAATGGCTTGGATGGACACCCCAACCAGCAGGAGGAGGATACCTGCGATAGCGCCGAGCACACCGATGATCACATGCCGGGTTGACCAGCTGCGTATGGGATCCGAGCCCATCGTGTTGGCAAACTTCGGATCGTCCTCATGAAGTTGCTTCTCCAGTTGCTCAAGCAGCTTCTGTTCGTGCTCCGAGAGGGGCATCGCGACCTCCTTTAGTCAGCCAGCGTCTGGACATAACGCGTCCTGTGCGTCTGTTTCCAAAACGATCGGACCAGGGGAATCGTTCCCAAAATACTCTCTGGGTTCAGCGGGCATTCGGGGACCGACTGTTGAGGAAACAGTTTGTCCAGACGATCTAAATCTCTGTAATAAATAGGATAGTTTGTCGGACGCCGATCTGAAAGACACGCACCAGGTGAGCAAGGCGCCCTCCCGGGGATCAGGTCCCTACTGGGGGCTTACCGGGTTCCAAAAGCCGGGCAGGCAGCAAAGTCCTGGAACCAAAGCGTTCAGACACACGGTCCAGGGCCTGCTCCGCAGCACGCCAATTATCGTCCCTGCGGTCAAGGCTCAACTGCATGGACGTCTGCCCGGCCGGCTCCAGTTGCTCAGCCCGTACCCCTACCAGGCGGACGCTCATGGATCGCGACCCCAAGGACTCCAGCAGCTGCACCGCGACCTGGTAGATCAACTGGGCGCTGTCCACGGGAGTCTGCACAGTCCTGCTCCGCGAAACAGTGGAGAAATCGGAGTAACGAAGTTTGAGGGCAATGGTCCTCGCGAGCATGCCGGAGCTGCGAAGCCGCGAAGCCGTCCTATGGGACAGCCGCAGCAACTCCCGGTGCAGCAACGCGTTATCTCCCGTGTCCACTGCAAACGTTTCCTCGGCGCCGATGCTCTTTTCGAGCCTTGTCGGGGTTACCGGACGGGGGTCTATTCCCATGGAGAGCCGGTGGACATGCTCACCACTGGCCCCAAGCACCTTCTTTAAGGATGCGGGCGGCGTCGCGGCGACATCAGCAACGGTCCGGATACCCAGCCGGGCCAGTACCTCTCCGGTCTTCCCACCCACACCCCACAAGGCATTGACGGGCAGGCTGTGCAGGTAGGGAACCGTGTCGTCGGCATCGATTTGCAGGATCCCGTCCGGCTTGCAGCGCGTTGAGGCGATCTTGGCCACGAACTTGGAGGCAGCAATGCCCACTGAGGCGGTAATCCCCAGCTCCGATTCGACCCTGCGGCGGATCAGGTGCCCGATCTCAAGCGGCGTTCCCAGCCGCCTGATGGCACCACCCACGTCAAGGAATGCCTCGTCGACGCTCAGGGGCTCCACCAGCTCAGTGATCGAGGCGAAGATCTCCATCAATTGTGCCGAGACCTCGTAGTAGACCTTGTGCCGGGGATTGATAATGACTGCCGAAGGGCACCGCCTCATGGCGATGGACATGGGCATCGCGGATTTTACGCCAGTCGCCCGGGCCTCATACGAGGCGGACAGGACCACCGAACGTTCAGCCGGGAAACCAACGATCACCGGCTTGCCCCGAAGCTCCGGGCGGCTGCGAAGTTCCACCGAGACAAAAAAGGCATCCATGTCCACATGAAGTATGCTGGTTCGCCTCAGTTCCCGCAGGGCATCTCCAGCGCTGCGGGCGGATCCGTCGCCGGCACCTTGGGCGCTACCGAATGCTTCCTGCCTCACAACGGCAATACTATGCCCGCCCACTGACTAAACTGGAGGCACAATCCGGCTCAGCCCCAGGAAGGATACCCTGTGAAGCTCTTTGGAACTCCTCAAACGCGAGGGTTTGCCCTGCTCGCAGTAAGTGTCGCAGTGGCGGCCTCAGCCTGCACACCGTCGACCGGGGGTTCAGCAGCTCCATCCCCAAGCGACGCGGCTTCGGCGTCGCCCTCGTCCTCATCGAGCGCCGCGCCGACTCCGTCCGGCTCCGCCACCTCCTCAGCCACAGCATCCCCGGGCACAACCGCTCCGGCTCCCGATGCGACCGCCACGGTGAATGCCTTGGTCCCCGGCTTCCCGCAGCAACTGATTCCAGTCATGCCCAACACGTCGGTCCGCTCAAGCAGCGTGGACAAAAAGGACGCCCTGACCAACGTGGCCCTCGTCGGCACTGTTAAAGCGCCTCCTGAAGGGGTGGTGGACTACTATAAGTCCTCACTTGAAGCCCAGGGATTCAAGCTGGTTCCCGGCCCCGAAGCCGTGGGCAATGTCACCTCCCTTGACTTCATCCGGGGCGACGGGGAGACCGTCAACGTCTCAATCCGGCAGAAGGAGGGTGTTTCCACCTTCACCATCGGAGCCAATGTGGCAGCAGGATCCGTCAAGTGACGGTTTCCGCCCAGGTGTCCTCCGAACAAACAGAGTTCGTCAGTGCCGTTGCCGGGAAACTCAACGGCTTCCTTTCGGGCCAGCAGGACCTCATGGCCGGTGTCTCGGCCGACGTCGCACCACTCATCGGTTCCATTTCCCAGCTGGTCACCGGAGGAAAGCGCCTGAGGGCGCTGATGTGCTACTGGGGTTGGCGGGGCGCGGGCGGCGGCGTCGGCGATCCTGACATCGTCATGGCCGGGTGCGCCCTTGAACTGTTCCAGGCCGCAGCGCTGATCCACGACGACATCATCGACCGTTCCGACACGCGGCGGGGCGGGCCAAGCGTCCATAAGAGATTCAGCCAACTCCATGAGGCCCAGGGGTGGGCCCTGGACAGCGGGCGATTCGGCGACGCCGCGGCCATCCTGACCGGGGATCTCTGCCTGTCCTTCAGTGAGGAGTCGTTCACCGGTATCGGGACACGTGCGGCGTCCGGCACCCCGGCCCGCGGGATCTTCAACGTCATGCGCGCAGAGGTGATGGCCGGCCAGTACCTGGACATCCTTGAAGAAGTGGCCGGACCCGTCCGCGACCGCGCGGGATCCGTGGACCGGGCCAAGTCGATCATCCGGTACAAGTCTGCGAAGTACTCCACCGAACATCCCCTTGCCCTGGGCGGGGCATTGGCGGGAGCCCCGGCGGAGCTCCTGCGGGCCTACTCGGAGTTCTCCTTGCCGCTTGGCGAGGCCTTCCAGATGCGGGACGACGTCCTGGGAGTTTTCGGCGATCCTGAAACCACCGGCAAACCAGCAGGGGACGACCTCCGCGAAGGAAAAAGGACCGTCCTTGTAGGTTTCGCCATCAACCAGGCTGGGACAGCCGAAGCCGATTACCTTGACCGCACCTTAGGCAATCCCGGGCTCGGAGCGGAAGAAGTGGAAGCGATCAGGCGAATAATTATCGAAAGTGGCGCGCTCGAGGCTACGGAGGCGCTCATTGCCGAACTCAGCTCGCAGGCCTTTGCAGCCCTGGAGCGATTGCCCCTTCAGGAAGTTCCGCTGATGGCGCTCAGCCAGCTTGCCGAAGCAGCTGTGAGCCGCGCGGCCTGACCGCCGGCGCACGTTGCCGCCGCAGGGTCGGCCGGCCCCAACAAAACATGACGCGTACGACGACGGTGGAGACCGTCGTCGTACGCGTTCAAGTGTGTTTTACCCCAGGGCGCGGCTTTACCAGGCCAGTGACTGGGCGCGGCGCCTGATCTCGGTCTTGCGCCCTTCACGCAAGGCGTCGATGGGCCGTCCCCGCAGCGACTCGTCAGGGGTGAACAGCCAGACAATCAGCTCTTCGTCGGTATATCCGGCGTCGCTGAGAACCGCGACCGTCCCCTTCAGGCTGTCAACGACGTGACCGTCCTGAATAAACAGGGCCGGGATCGAACGGACATTCCGTTCTCCCCGCCTGATGGCAACAATGGCCCGCTCGTCCAGAAGTCCGTGGACCTTGGTGATGGAAACTTCCAGCAGTTCGGCGACATCCGGCAAGGGCAGCCAGTCGGAAACAAGGCTTTCTACATTACTCACGGAACAAGGTTGCCACGCCGCCCCGCCCCTCGCCTAGCCGGAGGACGACGGCGATACCGGCCGATGCGGTGAACGCCCCAAATTCTGTCGGATAAATCGGGAAGCATAATCCATTACGTCCCGAATTGTTGTGCCGATGAAATAAGTGTGAGAGATTCACACTGATCACTCTTGCACCATTGATAACATCAGTAACATTGGTAACACTGACAACAGCGCAAACAATCGACCCGCTGTTGAGATGAGGACACTTTCATGACGACGCCCCGCTCGCCGAAACGAACCATGAGCATGCCGGTCATTGCGGCAACCACGGCTGCGCTTCCCGCCGTGGTCTTGTCCTCCTTGGCCTTGGCGCAACCTTCCATTGCGGCGCCTGCCCCGCAGCAGCCCCGGAAGATTCCGGCCACCCTTGCGGCAGCCATGAAGGCCCAGGCAGCCACCACCGGCACCGTGATACCGGCCCAGGCCGTCGCGGCTACGCTTCCCGCGACCCTCCGCCCGATGGCGCCGTCGGTACCGGACACCTACACCATCGTCCGCGGCGACACCATCAGCGCAATTGCCCGCCGGTTCAACCTGGACACAAACGCGGTGCTTGAACTGAACAAGCTCACGGCAACCACGCTGATCTTCCCCGGGCAGACCATCAAGCTCACCGGGACAGCTTCGGCCGCCCCGGCGCAGCCTTCGGCGCCGGCAGCCCCCAGCACGCCCAGCACCCCGGGGAACGGCGCCGTTTACACGGTGGTCTCCGGCGACACCCTGAGTGCGATCGCCGCCAAGCACGGCGTGCCCTTGTCCAGCATCTTCAGCTGGAACAACCTCAGCGGCAGCTCCATCATTTACCCGGGACAGAAGATCAAGGTCAGTGGCGGGTCCGCTCCCGCTGCGCCCACAGCGCCTTCGGCCCCCGCAACGCCGGCGCCGGCACCCACCACCAGCGCAGGTTCGTACATCATCAAGGCCGGCGACACGCTCAGCTCCATCGCCTCACGGAATGGCGTTTCCCTGGCTGCGTTGATGAGTGCCAACAACGTCACGGCCACCACCGTGATCTATCCCGGCCAGAAACTCACCATTCCCGGCGCGGGCACCAGCCTCCAGCCCGCGGGTGAGACCAAGCCGCTGGTTCCCAGCACCTTCCTTGGTTTCACCTACCCTCCGGCGGTCGTCAGTTCCGCCAACGAGAACAAGGCGCTCCTGAACGCCTCCCCGGTGCCCACCCGCGCCGAAATGAAGGGCATTGTGGCCGACACCGCGCGGCGTATGGGTGTGAGCCCGTCCTTGGCCCTGGCCTTCGCCGAGCAGGAGTCAGGCTTTGACCAGCGGGCCGTATCACCGGCCAACGCGATCGGCACCATGCAGGTCATCCCCTCCTCAGGGCAGTGGGCCTCCGACCTGGTGGGCCGGAAACTTAACCTCCTCGATCCGTATGACAACGCCACGGCCGGCGTTGCCATCATTCGGGCGCTCATTGCGACGAGCAAGGATCTGGACAACGCAATCGCGGGTTACTACCAAGGCCAATACTCGGTCAGCAAGTACGGAATGTACGACGACACCAAGCGCTACGTCGAGTCGATCAAGGCCCGCCAGCGCACCTTCGGCTAGGTCTTTCCCAGCACCTCGGAAGGGGCCCGCATCCTGCGTGGATTCGGGCCCCTTCCCCGTCTCGTTTAGGATCGTAAGGTGCAAGAACCAACGCAGGACCACCTCATCGGGACTACCGTCGACGGCCGATATACGGTCCGTTCACGCCTCGCAAGGGGCGGAATGTCCACCGTGTACCTGGCTACGGACCTACGCCTCGAGCGCGACGTAGCCGTCAAAGTCCTGCACCCGAACCTGGCCAACGATCCCACCTTCCTGCAACGCCTGAGCCGCGAAGCCAAGGCTGCAGCCAGTCTCTCCCACCCGCACATCGTGGGGGTCCTGGATCAGGGCGAGGACGGCCATATCGCCTACCTCGTCATGGAATACGTCAAGGGACACACCCTTCGCGACGTCATGACTGAGCAAGGGGCCCTCCCGCCGCGACTCGCGTTGGCGCTGATCGATCCTGTCATTGAAGGACTCGCCGCCGCGCACGGCTCCGGGCTGATCCATCGCGACATCAAGCCCGAGAACGTCCTCATAGCCGACGACGGGCGCATCAAGGTGGCCGACTTCGGATTGGCCAGGGCAGTCTCAGCCAACACCAGTACGGGCGCCCTGATCGGTACCGTCGCCTACCTGGCCCCTGAACTTGTGCTGGGCCAGGCCGCTGACGCCCGCAGCGACATCTACTCCGCCGGCATCATGCTGTACGAAATGCTGACCGGGAAACAACCCTACGCAGGCGACTCACCCATCCAGGTGGCGTACCAGCACGTCAATTCCGTTGTCGGGCGGCCGTCGGACGTGGCTGCTGGACTGGCAGACGACCTGGACGAACTGGTTCAGTGGTGCACCGCCACAGATGCCGAAAACCGTCCCGTCGACGGCACTGCCCTGCTGACGGAGCTGCGCCACATCCGAACCACCCTCACCGATGAGCAGCTGGACCACAGGCAGTCCCCCGCCCCGACGCCGCACTCCCCTGCATACGCACCTGAATCGGCACCGGTAGGCAGTCCGGCCGGGAATCCCACCGAGGCCTTGGCGACCACGGCGTCGCCCACTGAGTTCATCTCACAGCAGCGCAATCCCACCACCATCATGGCGGCAGCGGGCTCGGGGCTCCAACGTTCCACACAGGATCCCACCGACCACGACCTGAACCAGCCCGGCAAGCGTGAGCTGAAAAGGATTGAACGGCAACAGGCAAAAGACCGCGCCAGGGCTGCGGCGACTCCGGTCCGCCAACTCCGTGAAGGCAACCCACGCCGCCGCGGCATCATCTGGGCCGTCGTGATCGTCATCCTGGCATTGTTGGCAGCCACTGCCGGGTGGTTCTTCGGCATGGGTCCCGGGTCTCCCGGAACCATACCCGACGTCAAGAACAAGACCGTGGCGGAGGCCCAGCAGTTGCTCCGCACAGCCGGCTTCCAGTCTGAGCCGCGGGACGTGTTCGACGACGACATCCTGCCCGGTTACGCTGTGGGAACGGAGCCCAAATCCGGCGCGGAAGTCCGGAAATTCCAATCCGTCACAGTCTTCGTTTCCAAGGGTGCACAGCTCTTTCCGCTGCCGACGCTCACGGGAGGCACACTGGCGGAGGCCAAGACCGCCCTGAACGCGGCGCAAATGGCGCTTGGCAACGTAACCGAAGCCTTCGATGACAAGGTGCTGGCCGGCGTCGTGATCTCACAGGACCCCGCAACCGGCAAGGAAGTGCGGCATGGCACACCTGTGGCTTTGGTGGTGTCCAAGGGGCCGCAGCCGATTCCCGTCCCCGATGTCCGCGGTTTGGCGAAGGACGCCGCCATCAAGGCCCTCCAGGACGTGGGATTGAAGGCTGTGGTCGCCCCGGATAAGGTTTTCGACAAGTTACCCGACAATAGCGTCGTGTCGCAGTCCCCAGCGAACGGCACCCTGGTCAAGGGTGACACCGTGACGCTTACACTTTCCAAGGGCCCCAAGATGGTGAAAGTACCCAACTTTGTGGGAAAGAACGCCGATGCCGCAGAGAAAGAGCTCAAGAGCCTTGGTTTTGAAGTGCTCAGAAAACAAGATGTGGTGATCTTGAACCTCGTCCTGGTGCAGAACCCCGTCAACATCGAAGTGGCAGAGGGTTCCCTCATTACACTGACCGTAGTCTGATACCCAGGAAACAACAGAAGGCGCGGTCCCCTATCAGGGGACCGCGCCTTCTGCTTTGTCAGTTCATGGTGTCAGCGCTTGGAGAGGGCGCCCGCGACCAGGAACGCCATTTCCAACGACTGCATGTGGTTCAGGCGCGGGTCGCAGACCGACTCGTAGCGGTCCAGGAACGCGTCCTGGTCGATCGGATCGGCACCGCCCAGGCACTCCGCGACGTCGTCGCCCGTCATTTCGACGTGAAGGCCGCCCGGGACCGTACCTAGCGAGTGGTGGACCTCGAAGAAGCCACGGACCTCGTCAATGACGTCGTCGAAGTTGCGGGTCTTGTAGCCGTTGGGCGATGTGACCGTGTTGCCGTGCATCGGGTCCGTGACCCACAGGACCTGGGCACCGGAGGCAGTAACGCGTTCGACGACGGCGGGCAGCTTCTCGCGGATGTTCTTGGCACCCATGCGGGTTATGAAAGTGAGACGGCCCGGTTCGCGGTTGGGGTCCAACTTATCGATCAGGCGCAGGGCGTCATCACCGCTTGTGGTCGGACCAAGCTTGACGCCGATCGGGTTCCGGACGCGGGACAGGAAGTCAACGTGGGCGTGATCGAGTTCGCGGGTCCGCTCACCGATCCATAGGAAGTGCGACGACGTGTCGTACGGCAGGCCCGTGCGTGAGTCGATGCGTGTCAGCGCGCGCTCGTAGTCCAGCAGCAGTGCTTCGTGGCTTGCGAAGAATTCGACGCGCTTGAGTGCCTCAAAGTCGGCGCCACAAGAATCCATGAAGCTGATGGCCCTGTCGATGTCCCGCGCCAGGGACTCGTAGCGTGCGTGCGCAGGGTTCTCTGTGAACCCCTTGTTCCACTGGTGCACCAGGCGAAGGTCAGCAAAGCCCCCCTGTGTGAACGCCCGGATGAGGTTCAGGGTGGAAGCGGAGGTGTGGTACGCCTTGAGCATGCGGCTTGCGTCGTGTGCACGTGACTCTGGCGTGAAGTCGTAACCGTTCACAATGTCGCCGCGGTACGCGGGGAGGGTCACGCCGTCGCGCGTTTCATCGTTGGAGGAGCGTGGCTTGGCGAACTGGCCGGCCATGCGGCCCATCTTGATGACGGGCATGGCGGCGCCGTACGTGAGAACGACAGCCATCTGGAGGATGGTCTTCACCCGTGCACTGATCTTGTCCGCCGTTGCTGCCTCGAACGTCTCGGCGCAGTCTCCGCCCTGGAGGAGGAAGGCCTTGCCCTGGGCAGCGGCGGCGAGCCGTTCCCGGAGGACGTCCACTTCACCGGCGAAAACCAACGGCGGCACCGCTGACAGCTCTTTGACGGAAGCCTTGAAGACCTCGGCGTCCGACCATGTTGGCTGCTGGGAGATCGGCAGGTCCCGCCAGGCGTCAAGCCCGGGATAGTTCGCAGCTCCGCTCTGGGCGGTGCTTGCGAGGGGGTCTGCAATGGCGGGTGCGGTGTTCGCGGTTAGCTCAGTCACCCTTAAAGAGTAGTAGCCTCCGGCGGCGTTGCGGGACTGAAGCCGTAACTGACGATGGCCGGTGCGTCACAGTCTCTCCGCTGATCCATTCGCCCCGCTCCGCGGTTCATCCCTGTCATCGGAGATGTCGGGGGTCGCGTCCTCGGCAACCTCGACTTTCCGGACCGGCTCAGGGCCTTTTCCGGCGAGCTGGGCCTTGACCACTGCTGCGTACTCATCCACGTATTCCTGACCTGAGAGGCGCATCAGGCTGGACATGATTTCATCTGTAACGGCCCGCTGGACCTGGCGGTCGTCCTCCATGCCGTAGTAGCGGCTGAAGTCCATCGGTTGCCCAAAGATGATGCCGATCCGGCGGATATTTGGCAGTCTCTTGCCGATGGGCTGGACCTTTTCGGTCCCGATCATGGCTACCGGCACTACCGGCACCCGCGTCTGAAGGGCCAGCTTGGCGACGCCCACCTTGCCGCGGTAGAGCCTGGCATCGGGGCTGCGGGTTCCCTCAGGGTAGATTCCCAACAATCCTCCGGACGCCAGCACATCCTTTCCTGCCTGAAGCGACATCTCCGACGCAGCGCCGCCCGAACGGTCCATGGGGAGTTGGTTGCTCAACCGGAAAAACATCGCCGTGAGCCGTCCTTTAATTCCCTTTCCAGTGAAGTACTCGGATTTGGCCAGGAAGATCACCGGGCGGCGAACCATCAAGGGAAGGAAGATGGAGTCGGAAAAGGACAAGTGGTTGGAGGCAAGGATGGCTGCGCCGTTGTCGGGAACGTTGTCCAGGCCCTTGACCCAGGGACGGAACAGAAGCTTGAGGATCGGACCAAGGAAGATCCTCTTCATGACCCAATAGAACACGTTAGTCCCCTCACGGCCGACGGTTGGCATGCTTCCGGCAACCCGGCCGGCACTCAACAGCAACCCTACTCCAGTGAGAAATCTCCGGAACAGTGACACGATGGGACGCATGACGGAACGCCCTTCACCTGCTGCGCCGCTCGCCTTCCACTATGCCGGGCATGGACCAAACGCCTCCACTGGCGTGGCCATCTGCCACGGTTTCACGGGCAGCCCCCTGAGCATGCTCCCGTGGGCTGAGTATCTGGCCTCCCAGGGATTTGCCGTCTCCGTGCCGCTGCTCCCCGGCCACGGCACCAGTTGGCATGACCTCGCAACCACCCGCTGGCAGGACTGGTACCGGACCTTCGAGCAGAGCTACCTTGAACTTGCTGGACAGACCAGGACCTGTTTTGTTGCCGGGCTGTCCATGGGAGGTGCCGTGGCACTTCGGGTTGCCGCCCTCCATGATGTTCCTGGCCTGGTGCTGGTCAATCCCGGCCTCAGCTTTTATGACAGGCGCGTGAAGTACGTGGGCGCCCTGAAGTATGTCATGCGGACCACCACCCCCATTGTGGAGGACTCACCGGCGCCGGCCACCGATGAGACGGGCGACTACTCCAAGACTCCCTTGAAGTCAGTGCACGAACTGAAGAAGCTTTTCCGCGCCGCGACCCGTGGCCTGCCGGAAGTGCAGGCACCTGCATTGGTATTCAAATCGGCGGTGGATGGCGTCATCCCTCCGAGTTCCGTGGCCACCATCGAACGGCACATCGCTTCCTCGCGCCTGAAGGTCGTGACCCTTCCCCATAGCGGGCACGTAGCCACCCTGGATGTGGACGCGCCCACCATTTTCGAAGAATCCGCCAGGTTTTTCCGTCAGCACGCCGACGACAGAGTAGCCTCAGAGTCATCATGAACATGCTTCCGGATTTCTCGCCGTTCTCCAGCCAGTGGAACGGGATCGGGCCACGCGTTGGCGTTGTGATGTCCCATGGCTTCACTGGCAGCCCGCACAGCGTCAGGCCGTGGGCTGAACACCTGGCCGCTGCAGGCTACGCTGTCCGCCTGCCCCTGCTTCCGGGCCACGGCACCACCTGGCAGGACATGGCCACCCGTTCCTGGCGGGAATGGCACCGGGCAGTTGACGATGCATACCTCGAACTGGCGGCCGAGTGCGACTACGTCTTCGCTGCAGGCTTGTCCATGGGCGGTACCCTGGCCCTGCGGATCGCGGCCACCCGACCCGTAGCCGGCACTATCGTGGTCAACCCGGGACTGGTCCTCGATGACCCGCGTGCAGTGGTCGTAGCCGCGTTGAAGTATGTGGTGAAGTCGACTCCGGCCATCGCCAACGACATCCTCAAGCCGGACCAGGATGAAGGTGCCTACACCCGAACGCCGGTGGCTGCAGCCCATCAACTCAAGAAGATGTACAAGGACACTGCTGCCCTTCTCCCCCGCATCAATGCTCCTGTTCGTGTCTACAAATCAACAGTGGACAACGTCATCTCGAAGGCCAGCCTGGAACTCCTTCGTTCCCGCTCCAGCGCGCCTGTCGACATCCACTACCTGGCCAACAGCTACCACGTGGCCACGCTCGATAACGATGCCCCCGAGATCTTCCAGGGCACGGTGGACTTCATCCAAAAAACCGTTGCGAACCTGGCCGGACACGGAGCTTCCCCTGAAAAGGACACCGCCCATGAACAGGCCTGATCCCAACTCCGCCGATCAAAGCGCGAACAAGGATGACGACGCCGTATGGCTGGACCTCGTGGCCAGGCTGGAGGCCACGCCCTCGCCGTCCACGGAACACTCGGACCCACCACGTGAGGAGCCCGAGCCAGTCGACGGCGGACGGCCACAGCGGGGTACCGGCAAGGCGTTCAAGGACTTTGATCCGCTGGGACTAACGACGCCCGCTACTGAACCTTCGACAGACGCGTCCGCGGTCCCGGACACGGTTGAGGGTGCAGGCCGGCCTTTGGGCCCCCGCGATTTTGAAGTCGAGGACCTGGACGATGCCTTTGTCCCCGAAGAGCCACCCAGTTTGGCGGGCACCGAGCCTTTGATCATGCTGGCTTGGGTCGGTGCCGTGGGAGGTCCCATCGCACTGCTGTTCACGGCCATGTTCTGGCGGTCCGCGCCACTGACCGCGGTGATGGGGATCGTCGCGGCCTTCGTGGTCTCGGTTGTCTACCTCATCATGCGGCTTCCGCAGGAAAAGAATGAGGACGACGACGGCGCCCGCATCTAGGTGGCTACGCCCCCTTTTGTCTTACGTCCCCTTTGGTCCTGCGGACTTAGCTGTGCGCGCGGCCGCTGACCCGCGATAGGTCTGCAGCACCGATCATCCCGGCCCGCGGACCGAGGGCGGCCAGGTCAATCCTGGCCATGGGGCGGAATCCGCGCCCGGTAAGGTTTTTGGCGAACGATTCCCGCGCCGGGCCAGCGAGCAACTCCCCTGCATCGCACAGCCCCCCGCCGATCACGAACGTTCCGGGGTCGAGGGCAGCTGCGAGGTTGGCCAGGCCCAGTCCCAACCATTCTCCCTGGTCGGCCAAAAGCTCCCGGGAGGTGGCGTCCCCGGCCAGGGCCAGGGATGTGACGGTGGCCCCGGTCATGTTCTCGGCCGTGCCACCTGCCCTTTCCAGGAGCGCCCGCCCCTCGGGAGAGTTCGTCCGGACCAGTTGCCGGGCTTCCCTTCCCAAGGCGTTGCCTGAGGCATACTGCTCCCAGCACCCTCGGTTACCGCATTCGCATCGGTGCCCTCCGGGGAAAATGATCTGGTGGCCGAATTCGCCGGCCACGCCGTATCGGCCGCGCTCCACCTTGCCATCCATCACCATGGCACCACCAATACCTGTACCCAAGGTGATGCACACCAAGCGGCTCTCACCGCGTCCTGCACCGAAGCGCCACTCTGCCCAGGCCGCCGCGTCGGCGTCGTTGGTCAGCAGGACCGGCCGCCGGAGCAGTTTTTGCAGGCTGTCCCGCAGCGGCTCATTGCGCCAGGCCAGATGGGGGCTGAAGAGGACCGTGCCGCCGTCGAGGTCCATCCACCCTGCAGCACCGATTCCCACCGAAGCGACACGGTGTCCGGCGCTGAGCTCGTCAACGAGCTCCACAATGGTCTGTTCCACAGCGCGGGGGTCGGCCCCTGGAGTCGAGCGGCGGGCTTCAGCGAGGACGCGCCCCTCCGCGTCCACCACGCCGGCCGCCACCTTGGTGCCGCCTATGTCGATCCCGATCGCCAGCCCGCGCCGGCCCATGTGGCTGCGGCGCGCACCCCAGGGAACATCCTTGAAGACCGGCGCTGGAGGCCTGAGTCGGGCACGGGAGCTGGACCTAATTGCGGGCATCCCATCATCCTATTCGCCAGCCCCCGCACAACGGGAACCGGGTGCTCCAGAAGGGGTCAAGTTGCTTGGATTGACGGGTGATCCGTAAAGTTACTCGCCAGTAGGTGAAATAGAACACACCTCCATGAGCGGGCATACTAGAGTGAAAGCAGCCCCTCGTGGCCCGTGCATATCAAAGGAGCTAGCGTGCGTGAAATCAGTGTTCCTCCCCTCGTGAGCATCGCTCCGGAAACCAACATCACGGACTTCGTGATTCGGGCAGCGGAGAAGGCATCCAACCCTGCACTGTTTTCCAAGCTGGACAGCAACGCCCAGTGGCAGGACATTCGCGCCAAGGATTTCCTCGCGGACGTCCAGGCCCTGGCCAAGGGCCTGATTGCCAGTGGAGTAGGGCAGGGCGACCGCGTCGGAATCATGTCCAGGACCCGGTACGAATGGTCCCTCGTTGATTTCGCCATCTGGTTTGCCGGCGCAGTCTCGGTGCCCATCTATGAAACGTCCTCCCCCTCGCAGGTGGCGTGGAACCTGGGCGATTCCGGTGCAGTGGCGGCCTTTGGCGAAGCAGCCCACCACGAGGACATCATCCGCCAGGCGGTTGCCGCGGAAGATATCAGCTCGGTAGCCAACGTGTGGCAGCTTGAGGGTACGGGACTGGATGCACTCCGCGCTGCCGGCGCGGGAGTATCCGATGACGAACTCGAATCACGACGTTCCGCCGCGGGGCTGGCTGACCTTGCCACCATTATCTACACGTCAGGCACCACGGGCCGGCCGAAGGGGTGCGAACTGACCCATGGCAACTTCGTGGAGCTTTCAGAGAACGCCCGTGCGTCCCTCCCGGGAATCATCAACGAAAACGGCAAGACCATCATGTTCCTGCCCCTGGCCCACGTCTTTGCCCGCTTCATCTCGGTCCTGGCCGTGGCAGGTGGAGTCAAGGTGGCCCACACCCCCGATATCAAGAACCTGCTGGCCGATCTGCAGAGCTTCCAGCCCACCTTCATCCTTGCTGTCCCCCGCGTCTTTGAGAAGGTTTACAACTCAGCGCTGACCAAGGCGGAGGACGGCGGTAAGGGTGCGATCTTCCACCGGGCCGTGGACACGGCGATCGCCTACTCCAAAGCCCGCCAGTCCGGGTCACTGGGGCTCGGGCTGAAGATCAAGCATGCCGTGTTCGACAAACTCGTCTACGGAAAGCTCCGGGATGCCATGGGCGGCCACGTCGCCCATGCCGTGTCCGGTGGCGGTCCCTTAGGGGAACGCCTGGGCCACTTCTTCCAGGGCATTGGACTCCAGATCCTGGAAGGGTACGGGCTCACGGAGACCACGGCCCCGATTTCGGTCAACACACCCTCCATGATCAAGATCGGCACAGTGGGCGCTCCCCTGCCCGGTAACTCCGTGAAGATCGCTGACGACGGCGAAATCCTTGCCAAGGGTGTATGTGTGATGCGCGGCTACTTCAACCGGCCGGACCTGACTGAAGAGACCTTCACTGATGGATGGTTCCGCACGGGCGACATTGGCGAACTGGACAGCAACGGGTTCCTGAAGATCACAGGCCGGAAGAAGGAAATCATCGTCACCGCCGGCGGCAAGAACGTGGTTCCGGCCCTCCTTGAGGACCAGATCCGCGCCGATGCGCTGGTCTCACAGGTCCTGGTGGTTGGCGACAACCGCCCCTTCATCGGCGCTCTGGTCACCTTGGACGAAGAGGCCCTGCCGGGGTGGCTGGAACGTCACGGACTCCCCGCCAAAACCTCACTCGACGAGGCTGCCGGGCACGCGGTGGTCAGGGCCGCCGTGCAGGAACTGGTCAGCAAGGCCAACCAGTCTGTTTCCCAGGCCGAGGCGATCAAGTCCTTCCGGATCGTCACCGCCGACTTTACGGAAGCCTCAGGCCACCTAACCCCCTCCCTGAAGGTCAAGCGCGCCCAGGTCATGAAGGACTTTGACGCGATCATCGAGGAGATGTATTCGGCGCCCCGCGCCTCCTAGCGAACGCAGCCCACGGCGAACAAAAAAGTACCCCGTCCCACATTGATCAAGTCAATGCGGACGGGGTACTTTTTTTGCCGATTGCTAGCCGATCACCAGCAGCAGATCGCCACCTTGGACCTGCTCCACCGAAGAAATGGCGAGCCGCGAAACCGTGCCTGCCACCGGCGTCGTAATCGACGCTTCCATCTTCATGGCCTCAATGGTGGCAACGGTGTCGCCTGCGTTCACGACGTCCCCTGCCTTGACCGTGACGGTGACGGCACCGGCGAACGGAGCCGCTACCTGGCCCGGCTGCGCGGGGTCGGCCTTCTCCGCAGCCTTGACGTTGCTGACCACGGATCGGTCCCGGACAACCACGGGGCGGGACTGGCCGTTGAGGGTACACATGACGGTACGCATGCCCTTCTCATCGGCCTCGGACACAGCCTCCAGCTGCGCGATGAGGCGTACACCCTTCTCCAGCTCGATCACGTGCTCTTCACCGTGCTGGAAACCGTAGAGGTAGTCACGGGTATCGAGCACCGAGATGTTTCCGTAGCTTTCAACACTCTTCAGGTAGTCCTTGGTGGGCCCTGCGAAGAGGAGCCGGTTCAGTGTGTGCTGTCGGGTCTTGGAGTCACCCTTGAGGGCTGCACTGTCCTCGGCGCTGATCTGCACGTCGCGGACCTTGACGCTGCGTCCCTGGAGGGCCTTGGTGCGGAACGGCTCAGGCCAACCTCCCGGAGGATTACCGAGTTCGCCCGACAGGAAGCCGATGACGGAGTCCGGGATGTCGTAGTTCTGCGGATTCTCGTTGAAGTCCGCGGGGTCTGCGTTCAGTCCCACCAGGTGCAGTGCGAGGTCGCCCACCACCTTGGAGGACGGCGTCACCTTGACCAGCCGGCCGAGGATCCGGTCAGCTGCGGTGTACATATCCTCGATGGCTTCGAACTGCTCCCCGAGACCAAGGGCAATCGCCTGCTGGCGGAGGTTGGACAGCTGGCCACCAGGGATCTCGTGCTGGTAGACGCGGCCTGTGGGACCCGGCAATCCTGACTCAAAGGGAGCGTAGACCCTGCGGACCGCTTCCCAGTAGGGCTCCAGGGCGCCCACATTGTCCAGGCTCAATCCGGTGTCACGGGGAGTGTTGGCCAAGGCCGCAACCAGTGCGGACGCTGCGGGCTGGCTGGTGGTTCCCGCCAGGGAAGCTGCAGCTACGTCAACGGCGTCCACGCCTGCGTCCACGGCCGCCAGCAGGGTTGCCAGCTGGCCGCCCGCGGTGTCGTGCGTGTGCAGGTGGACCGGAAGGTCGAACCGCTCACGCAGCGCCGAGACCAGCTTCGCGGCGGCTGCGGGACGCAACAAGCCGGCCATATCCTTGATCGCAAGGATGTGCGCGCCGGCGTCGACGATCTTTTGCGCGAGGTCCAGGTAGTAGTCAAGTGTGTACAGGTCCTCGTTGGGGTCAAGGAGGTTACCTGTGTAACACAAGGCCACTTCGGCCACAGCCGTGCCGGTCGCACGCACGGCGCGGATGGCCGGCGCCATCTGGTTCACGTCATTGAGGGCGTCGAAGATACGGAAGATGTCGATACCCGTGGCGGCGGCCTCGTTAACGAATGCCTCCGTCACCTCTTCCGGGTACGGGGTGTAACCCACGGTGTTGCGTCCGCGGAGGAGCATCTGGATACAGGTATTCGGCAACGCCTGGCGCAAAGCAGCCAAGCGGTCCCAGGGGTCCTCGCCAAGGAAGCGGAGCGCGACGTCGTAGGTCGCCCCACCCCAGGCTTCGACGGAGAGGAGTTCCGGCATCAGGGCCGTCACTGCGGGGCCGGCGGCCACCAGGTCACGCGTACGGACGCGGGTGGCCAGCAAGGACTGGTGGGCGTCACGGAAGGTCGTGTCCGTAACCGCCACGGCCTGCTGTTCGCGAAGAGCCTTCGCGAAGCCGTCCGGACCCAGCTCCAACAACTTCTGGCGGGACCCTGAGGTGGGGACCGGGCCCTCGACGGCGGGTAGCTTGCTGGCAGGGTCGGAGTGGACCTTGAGCTCGCCGTTCGGCTTGTTCACTGTCACCTCCGCCAACCAAGTGAGCAGCTTGGTGCCGCGGTCAGCGGAGATGTGCGACTTGAGCAGTTCAGGGCGCTTGTCGATGAAGTCGGTGGCCACGTTGCCCGCGTTGAAGTCGGGGTCCGCGAGAACAGCCTGAAGGAAGGGAATGTTCGTGGAAACGCCGCGGATGCGGAACTCCGCCAGCGCCCGTCGTGCGCGGGCTACCGCAGCGCCATAGTCCCGGCCACGGCAGGTGAGTTTGACCAGCATGGAGTCGAAGTGCGGGCTGATCTCGGCACCCGAGTAGACGGTACCGCCGTCGAGCCTGACTCCAGCGCCGCCAGCGGAGCGGTACCCGGTAATCTTTCCGACATCCGGGCGGAAGCCGTTGGCCGGGTCCTCCGTGGTAATGCGGCACTGAATAGCCGCTCCCTTGATGGAGACCGAGTCCTGGCTCAGTCCGAGATCCGCCAGGGTCTCCCCCGAAGCAATCCGCATCTGGGCCTGCACGAGGTCGACGTCCGTGATCTCTTCGGTCACCGTATGTTCCACCTGGATACGGGGGTTCATTTCGATGAAGACGTGCTGGCCGGCACGTTCACCCTCGGTGTCCACCAGGAACTCGACCGTTCCGGCATTGACGTAGTTGAGGGCCTTCGCGAAAGCGACAGCATCGCGGTACAGCGCCTGGCGGATGTTCTCGTCCAGGTTTGGCGCAGGAGCGATCTCCACTACCTTCTGGTGGCGTCGCTGGAGTGAACAGTCACGCTCAAAGAGGTGCATGACGTTGCCCTCGGCATCAGCCAGGATCTGCACCTCGATGTGGCGCGGGCGCAGCACTGCCTGCTCGAGGAACATCGTGGGATCGCCAAAGGCGGCGTCAGCCTCGCGCATCGCGGACTGCAACGCCTCCGGCAAGGCCTCGCGTGTTTCCACGCGCCGCATGCCACGGCCACCACCACCGGCGACGGCCTTGGCGAAGATGGGGAACCCGATCTCGTCTGCGGCGGCAATGAGCTCATCAAGGTCCTTGGAAGGCTTGCTCGACTTCAGGACCGGGACGCCGGCTTTGCGTGCCGCTTCCAGGGCTGCGACCTTGTTGCCTGCCAACTCCAGCACCTCGGCCGGAGGACCGACGAAGGTGATTCCGGCGGCTTTGGCAGCACGTGCCAGATCCGGGTTTTCCGAAAGGAACCCATAGCCGGGGTAGATGGCGTCAGCGCCGGCTTCCTTGGCGACGCGGACAACCTCCTCCACGTCCAGGTACGCGCGGACGGGATGGCCCACCTCGCCGATCAAATAAGCTTCGTCGGCCTTTTGCCGGTGGATCGAGTTGCGATCCTCATGCGGAAAGACGGCTACGGTCTTGGCGCCCAGTTCATAACCAGCGCGAAACGCCCTGATCGCGATTTCGCCGCGATTGGCCACCAGAATTTTCGAAAACATACTTCTCCTGCATCATTGCGGGTGGATCGGTCGGTGGTCACAGTGTGTAGTGCCGCCAGCATCAAACACAAATCTTTGTGGCAACCATCACAAAGGAATCGTCATGTGGGCTGTATATGCGTGCGCGCGACCCGACGCCGTGCTATCGGGAGAGGTTCCGTTGGCCGCCCGGGCGCGTAGAAAGCGGGAATCCGTGGCGATGCACCATATGATGTTGAGGGGGTTCGGCAAACCCCGGCTCCGGTGCGTCCGGAGCCGAATCAGCGCGATACGGCAACCGGCGTTAGGTTTTGGTTTTTCAAGTGCAAGTAGTCAGCATCAGCAGCCTCAAAGGTGGCGTCGGAAAGACGTCCGTGACCACTGGCCTGGCGTCCGCGGCCCTCGCAGCCGGCATCCCCACCCTGGTGGTGGACCTCGACCCGCACGCCGACGCCACGACGGCCCTTGGCGTGCAGCCGGGCTCGCAACTGGACATCGGCAGGATGCTGAAGAGCCCCCGCAAAGCCAAAATCCAGGAGAACGTTGCCGGCAGCAGCTGGGTTTCCAACGGCTCCAGCAACGGCACGTTGGATGTCGCCGTCGGCTCGGCCTTCACTGGAATCTATGACCGACCGGACCTGGGGCGCCGCGATCTTCGCAGACTGTCCGCGGTGCTGGCGGGTACTGCCGCCTACGAACTTGTCCTGGTGGATTGCCCTCCGTCCCTCAATGGCCTGACGCGCATGGCCTGGAGCGCCAGCGACCGCGTGGTCCTGGTCGCTGAGCCGGGGTTGTTCTCCGTGGCCGGCACCGAGCGCACCATGCGCGCCATTCAGTTGTTCCGCCAGGAGTTCGCGCCCAACCTGGCCCCCGCCGGCATCGTTGCCAACCGGGTACGCACAGGATCGGCTGAGCACACGTTCCGCTTGGCCGAGATGGAATCCATGTTCGGGGAGCTGCTTTTGACGCCCCACATCCCCGAACAGGCCAACTGGCAGCAGATCCAGGGTGCTGCGCATTCGGTCCACCACTGGCCCGGTGACTCGGCCAAGAATTCCGCCAAGCTCTTCGACGCCCTCCTCCAGAATCTGCTGGAAGGCCAATCCGCCGTGCGGGACCGCCGTCAGCGGTAGCCTCCCCGCTACTACGCAACACAGAAAGGGCCTCTCCCCCGTGGGGAAGAGGCCCTTTCTGTGTCCTGCGAATTCTTTGTGGTTGGTTCCTAGCCGATGCGGCGCGCTACCCGCCGCTTGCTCAATTCGTCGTCCGGAAAGGACTGCTCGGCGGCATGCTCGCTCGGAAGGGCGGCCAGGCTTCCCTCAACTTCCCGCCATACGCGCCCAACGGCGATACCAAATACACCCTGCCCGCCCTGCACCAGGTCAATGACCTCATCGGCTGACGTACATTCATACACGCTGGCGCCATCGCTCATCAGGGTGATTTGGGCGAGGTCCTCGACGCCGCGCTCCCGCAGGTGCTCCACCGCGGTCCGGATCTGCTGGAGGGAGACTCCAGTGTCGAGCAGGCGCTTCACCACTTTGAGGACCAGGATGTCCCTGAAGCCATACAGACGCTGCGAACCGGAGCCGGCCGCCCCGCGGACTGCAGGCTCAACCAGGCCCGTACGCGCCCAGTAGTCGAGTTGCCGGTACGTGATGCCTGCGGCTTTGCAAGCGGTGGGGCCGCGGTAGCCCGCGTCCTCGTCCAGCACAGGAAGGTCCTCTGTAAAGAGCAAACCTTGGGCGCCGGATGCGGGCGCAGCAATGCCGGCAGAGGACTGCTTCAGCTCGCCTGCTTCGCCTTTCGGACTCACGTGACCTCCTTGTTCTCAGTTCCCTTGGGGACGGTGCACACACCCATACAACACCGAAATGCAGCATTGTAATTCCCGCAAGACGGCACCTTCCAGTGTGACTTGCGTGGGCATCGGATGCAACGGGAACTTGATACCTTCGACGTTAGGCCCGCGGAGGTCCGAAATCAAAGACCTTGGGCCCGAATTCACATCGTGTCGAAAGTTTCACCCTCAACTTTAGGCTTAGGGTGCCGTCAGCCCTCGAAATCCTCAGGCTCGACGTCATCGAGGAACTCACGGAAGCGGCGCATCTCACGCTCTTCGTCCACCGTTGGATCCGGTTCCGAGTCTTCGCCTTCGTCGTGTTCGGTAATGCGGACGCCGGCTTCTTCCATCACGGCATCGGCACACCAGATACGGCATTTGGCCCGCAAGGCAAGTGCCAACGCATCCGACGCGCGCGAACTGACTACCGTGCCGTCGTCGAACTGCAGTTGTCCGTAGAAGATGTTGTCCTCCACGGCGACAATGTTGACGCTGATGATCGAATGCCCCAAGGACTCCACCACGTCCACCAGGAGATCATGGGTCATGGGCCGTGGAGGGACGACGCCCTGCTGGGCAAGGGCAATGGCGCTGGCCTCAGGGGTACCTATCCAAATGGGAACATGACGCTCGCCATTGAGTTCCCGCAGGAGGACCAGCGGCTGGTTGGACGGCAGTTCGATCCGGACGCCGACGATTTCGACCTCGATCATCAGCCGTCCATCCGGGAAATGTGTCCGTGGACCAGGGCCCTGTGAAGAGTCAGGCAGAGGTCACTGATCTCGCGGGCGGCCTCGGCTGCCCGCGCTTGGGAAGCGGCGTCGCGGCGGGATGTCAACGGAGCGACAGCCCGTTCGACCAACCCAAATTCGCGTTCCGCAGCAGCCTGGAAAGGACGGAGGTGACGCGGTTCCAGCCCATGGCCCTCCAGTTGGACACATGCCCTGGCGACCTGAAGAGCATGTTCATCGAACTTCCCGCCGCTGTGGCTGATCAGTCCGAAACTCAGGAGCGACTCCAACAACGGCACGCTGGCGCCGGACTCGGCACGCAGTTGCTCTTCCGTCAGGGCGCGGGCACGCCCCTGCACGTCTGCCGCCATCTCGGCGGAGACCACCCGGGGAGAAACCGTGACGCCCGGCGGGAGGTTTTCGGGGCGCTCTCCACGGTCAATGGCGTCGAGGTAGTCCTTGATGACTTTGAGCGGCAAGTACTGGTCCCGCTGCAGGGCCAGCACAAAACGGAGCCGCTCCACGTCGTGATCGGCGTACTGCCTGTAGCCGGCAGGAGTCCTCTTGGGGTTAATGAGGCCCTTTTCCTCGAGGAAACGGATCTTGGACGCAGACATCCCCGGAAAGTCGTCGCTCAGCTGAGCAAGGACTTCCCCGATGTTAAGGACCTGCGGTCCGCGGCGGTCCGGCTGGGCAATAGCCACAGGCAGATACCCCGTCAGACTTGGCCTGCAGCGCGGACAGGGCTCAGGTAGTAGGTCAACCGGAACTTGCCGATCTGGACCTCGTTGCCGCTCTTGAGCTGCACGCGGTCCACGCGGTCGTGGTTGACGTACGTTCCGTTAAGGCTGCCCATGTCCACCAGCTCAAAACCGGTAGCCGTCCGGAGGAACTGGACATGCTTCCGGGACACGGTGACATCGTCAAGGAAGATGTCCGCATCGGGGTGGCGTCCAGCCGTGGTGGTGTCTGCATCGAGCAGGAACCTGGCACCGGCGTTAGGGCCGCTGTGCGCGATCAGCAACGCCGAGTTCGGCGGCAGGGCGTCCACCGACGCCCGCTCCTCGGCACCCAGCTGGGGTGCGATGCTGGGCTCATCCCACGTTGGCGTGATGCTGATCGAGGTGGTCTCCGACGTAGGCTGCTCCTCCGCGCCGTTCCCGACATTGGCTTGATTCTGTTCGCCGCCAACCATGGAATTTCCTCCTCATCCGCTGGCATTTCCAAACCTGCCAGCACTTCCGCATCCCGGTACCGCCGGGCAAATCGGTTCCCGGCCCGCCGTACCCCCTCCCACAAGGGGAAACGGCCTGACGGGCCAGATAACTTTAGCCTACCTGTTGTTCGTACTCCGATGCACTGAGCAGGGAATCCACGGCATCTGCCTCGGCCAGTTTTACTTCGATCAGCCAACCTTCGCCGTAAGGGTCGGAGTTGATAAGGGCAGGGTCAGTATCAAGGGCGTCATTGCGGTTGATGACTTCTCCCGTCACCGGAGCGTAAATATCACTGACACTCTTAGTCGACTCAACCTCCCCCACCACTTGGTTTCCGGTGACTTTGGTGCCCGGTTCGGGCATCTGGGCGTACACGACATCGCCCAGCGCGTCCTGGGCGAAGTCCGTGATGCCAATCCGCACCACCCCTTCGGAGTCCGGGGCGGATACCCATTCGTGTTCCGCGGTGTAGGACAGGTCTGCTGGAATATTGCTCACGGGCGGCCTTTCATCGGGATATTGACGAATCTCGACGGCGGCCCGCAATGCTGGCCACCGCTGAAAGTATAGGCACATTTCCCCTGCACCCAAGGGGTCTCTGCCATGATTGACCCCATGACTGAACAAGCACAAGTACCAGCTCGGAAAAAGGGCAATGCGGGGGTCAAAGCCATTCTGGTACTGGTGGCATTGTTTGTCGCCACGGGCGCCTGCTTTATCCTCGGCGCAGTACGGCAGAGTCTTGGAGCGAGCGTCCCGGCCGGGATGTTTTAGAGCTTCGTCTTCACCCTCTGTCAAAACCCGCCACGGAATAGTCCGTGGCGGGTTTACTTTTTTGCCGGTAGGGCTGACGCTCAGGCGACAGTCGCCCCGCGTGGTTCGCGCTCGACGTCGGACGCTGCAGCAGGTGCCGGGACTCCCCCGCGCTTGGCTGCGTCTGCCGCAATGACCATGACCACAAGAGCTGCGACCGTGATGCCCGCGCCGGCCCAGATGGGCGAGGTGTAGCCGAGGCCGGCTGTGATGGTGACCCCACCAAGCCAGGCCCCCAGCGCATTGCCCAGGTTGAAGGCACCAATGTTCGCACCGGACGCCAACGTGGGCGCCGTGGAGGCGAAGTGCATGACCCGCATCTGCAGGCCCGGAACTGTCGCGAACCCAAACCCGCCCATCAACGCCAGGGATACCAGGGTGGCTATGCTGTTGGACGCAGTGAGGGCGAAGAACACCAGCACGAGGACCAAGCCCGCGAGAATTACGATGAGCGTCTTGTCCAAGGCTTTGTCAGCTGCCTTCCCGCCGAGGAAGTTCCCCACAAAGAGTCCGCCTCCGAACAGCACCAGGAGCCACGGCACCGCATTGGACTCGAAACCGGAGACTTCGGTCAGGGTGAAAGCAATGTAGGTGAAAGCGCCGAACATTCCGCCGAAGCCCAGGATGGTGACCAGGATCGAGAGCCAGACCTGGCCGGACTTGAAGGCACCCAGTTCGCTGCGAAGGCCCTTGGTGGGTTCCGTGCTGGCCTTGGGGACCATGAGCGCGATGCCGAGGAGGGCGATGACGCCAATCGCAGTGATCGCCCAAAACGTGGAGCGCCAGCCGAAGTTCTGGCCCAGGAGGGTTCCAAAGGGCACGCCCAGCACATTGGCGGCGGTGAGGCCGGTGAACATGATGGCGATGGCTCCGGCCTTTTTGTGGGGCGCGACCAGGCTCGCGGCCACTACCGACCCGATACCGAAGAAGGCTCCATGGCATAGCGCGGCGATGATGCGTCCGATCAGCATGGCTGTGTAGCTGTCGGCGATCGCGGACAGGAAGTTGCCGGCAATGAACAGGACCAGCAAACCCATGAGGACAGGTTTGCGCGGCAGGCGGGTTACCGCAGCCGTCACCAGCAGGGCACCGACAGTGACGCTGAGGGCGTAGCCGGAAATGAACCATCCGGCAGAAGCCTCGCTGACCTGGAAGTCGGCAGCAACCTCCGGCAGGAGGCCCATGATCACGAATTCGGTCAGTCCGATGCCGAATCCGCCTAGGGCAAGGGCAATCAACCCTGCGGGCATGTGGAGCTCCTTATCTGGGTGGTTCCCACGGGAGTGGAAGTGCGCCCCCGGGAACCGTAGAATAATAGTTGCAGACGCTCTATATATAGTTGCACACGCTAGATACTTGCGCAAGCAACTACATTTGAGTGCGTCTGTCGGAGGCCAGCTAAACAACTGAGGAGCACAGCAAACATGGGCATCAAGGATGACGCCGTCGAGGTTCGGGCACAGGGCTGGCGAACCCTTGCGGCCCTGCATGGAAGCATCGAAGCGGAACTGGAGAAGGCACTCCAGGCTGCAAGCGAGCTGTCCGTCGTCGAATACACGGTCCTGGACGCCCTGAGCCGCCAGGACGGCTGGCACATGCGGATGCAGCAACTGGCCCGCGCCACGGCCCTGTCCAGCAGCGCCACTACCCGCTTGGTCAACCGACTGGAAGACCGCGGGCTCCTCACCCGCATTCTGTGCGCAGATGACCGTCGGGGCATTTACACCGAGCTGACGGCATCCGGTCAGAAATTGCTCGAGGCAGCCAAGCCGGTCCATGACGACACCCTGGCGGCGGCACTGGATGCGGCAGAGGCCGTGCCGGAGCTTGAACCCCTCGTCCGGGCGCTCGGCGCGCTGCAGAAGGCCTAGCCAGATCCCGGTCTTGTTCGCTTCCCCAGGCGTTGAACGCAGGGACCAACGGACAAGGCCGGGTGAAGTTGGCATCTTAACGACCAAAGGCCGGAATCGCCGCGTTTCCGCGTGATTCCGGCCTTCATGGTCGGGCTGACAGGATTTGAACCTGCGACCCCTTGACCCCCAGTCAAGTGCGCTACCAAGCTGCGCTACAGCCCGCTGGTTCCACCGTTCTCCGCCTAAGTTTTCCTCCGAAGAGTCCCACCTAAGCAGTCCGGCCGAACCACCTCCAAAAGCTTACACGAAGTTGGAGGGTGCCAACGCCATCTCAGCCAAACTCGGCTGTGATGCCCGTCTCACTCAGCGCTTCTTGCCACGCTTCTCGCGGACACGCATGTTGACTTCGATGGGCGTGCCCTCGAAACCGAACGTTTCGCGGAGGCGGCGGGTGATGAAACGGCGGTATCCCGGGTCCAGGAAGCCTGTGGTGAACAGGACGAACTTCGGCGGGCGGCTGGATGCCTGGGTGCCGAAGAGGATGCGCGGCTGCTTGCCACCACGGACGGGGTGCGGGTGCGCAGCGACCAGTTCGCCCAGGAACGCGTTCAGGCGTCCGGTGGGAATGCGGCGGTCCCAGCTCTCCAAGGCCGTGTCCAGGGCAGGGACCAAGCGGTCCTTGTGCCAGCCGGTCTTGGCTGAGATGTTGACGCGCGGCGCCCACTCGACGTGTGCCAGGTCCTGCTCGATTTCGCGTTCAAGGTAGCGCCGGCGTTCGTCGTCCAGCAGGTCCCACTTGTTGAACGCGAGAACCAGCGCACGGCCGGACTCGATAGCCAACTGGAGGATGCGGACATCCTGTTCACTGAGGACTTCGTCGACGGCAAGAAGCACGACGGCGACCTCCGCCTTTTCAAGCGCAGCCTGGGTACGCAAGGAGGCATAGAAGTCAGCACCCTGCGCCATGTGCTGGCGACGACGGATACCGGCAGTATCCACGAAGCGCCAGGTGCGGTCGCCGAGTTCGATGAACTCGTCAACCGGGTCACGCGTAGTACCGGCCAAGGTGTCAACCACTACACGCTCGGAGCCCGCAAGCTTGTTCAGGAGCGAGGACTTGCCCACGTTCGGGCGGCCGATCAGGGCGATACGGCGAGGTCCGCCGGTGCGGTCCACGCCTTCAACCAGGGAGTATTCGGGCAGCGTGTCCATGACGTGGTCAAGGAGGTCGGCGACACCGCGGCCGTGGAGCGCGGAAACGGGGTACGGCTCGCCAAAGCCAAGGCCCCACAAGGTAGCCGTATCGGCTTCCTGGGCGAAGTCGTCAACCTTGTTGGCCACCATGATGACCGGCTTCTTGCTCTTGCGGAGCATCTTCATGACGCCCTCGTCCGTGGCGGTCGCGCCCACGGCGGAGTCCACCACGAAGAGCACGGCGTCGGCGAGTTCCACAGCCATCTCTGCCTGCTCGGCGACCCGGGCGTGGATGCCCTTGGCGTCGTGCTCCCATCCACCGGTGTCCACGAGGGTGAAGTTGCGGCCGTTCCAGTGGGCCGAGTACATCACGCGGTCGCGGGTCACACCGGGGGTGTCTTCCACGACGGCTTCACGGCGGCCCAGGATGCGGTTGACCAGGGTGGATTTGCCCACGTTCGGTCGACCGATGATCGCAAGGACGGGGTCCAGCTTCAGGGGGCCTTCGTCGCCCTCGTCGCCGTACTCGCCACTGAGCAGCGCCGCATCTTCTTCATCGAGCTCGTAATCGTCCAGGCCCGCCCGGAGCGACGCGGCGCGAAGTTCGGCCTCCTCGTCATCCAGGGCAGCCAGGTTCTCCGCCACCTGGTCGGTGCCGGTGGGCGTGTATTCGTCGTCGCCGGCTCCGTGGAGTCCGGATTTTTGAGTCGTATCGCTCATTGCACTTTCCTTAGGGGTGGTCTGCCGGCGTCCCGGCTACTGCTGTTTGGCGGTGCTGCGAAGCGGGCGCTTCGGGCGCAGGCTCGCTGGGGAGGTCCTGGCCCGTGGCCCGGATGGCGTCCTGGACGTGTTCAGCCAGGGCCTCGCGGATGTCCGCAGCCGCCCTGTCCATTGAAACACGCCCGGGTTCGCCCTTCCGGCACTTCACCGTGACTGGTTCGCCGAAGCTGACATAGAGCTTCCGGCGTGGTTTGGGGATATGGTCCCGATGCTCGTCGCCCTGGCGGGTTCCAAGAATGGCGACCGGAATGACTGTCGCGGCGGAGTTCAGTACCAGCCAGGCAACTCCGCTGCTGATGCTTTCCGCCGAACCGCTCCCCCGGCTTCCTTCCGGGAGAATACCGACGCAATGACCGGCGTCGAGCAGTTTCTTACCCGTATGCAGGGCCGCGCGGCCGCCGGAACGGTCCACGGGGATCTGCCCGGAGCCCCTGAGGACCTTGCCGAGGATACCTGTGAACATCTCCTTCTTGACCAGGATGTGCATGGGACGGGGCGAAGCACCGAACATGACCGGGCCATCGAGGAAGCTGATGTGGTTGGCGGCGAAAACCACCGGGCCTGCCGCGGGCACGTTGCTTTTGCCCGTGACCTCTGTCCGGTAGACAACATGGTCAATGATCCATCCGATGGGTCGGCTCCAGAGCCGGCTCCATTGCGCGGGGAGCTGGTTCTTAGTCGCCATAAATGACCTTGCTGACAATAGCCAAGGCGGTATCCACTGTCTCCTCGAAGTCCAGGTCCGAAGAATCAAGTGTCACTACACCGTCGGCTGCCTGGGTGAAATTCACTACCGTGGAGTCCTTGGCATCCCGCTGGATGACCTGGGCGGCAAGTTGTTCCTTGCTCTGCGTACCGCCCAACTGGATCCCACGACGCCGGAGCCTGGCTTCCTCGCTGGCGGTCAGCAGCATGCGGACCTCGGCATTGGGTACGACGACGGTGGTGATGTCGCGCCCCTCCACCACCATGCGGTGGTGGTGCTGTCCGATGAGGTCCCGCTGCCGGCGAATGAGTTCCGTGCGCGCACCAAGGGTGGTGGCGACCGCACTGACGGAAGAAGAAATCAGGGGGTCCCGGATCTCTTCCGTGATGTCCGTCCCGTCCACGGCTACATACTCCGTGGCTGTGGACGTGCTGATTTCCAACGGAATCTTCTTGGAGGCGTCCT
Organism: Arthrobacter sp. LFS091; assembly: GCF_047977885.1. NCBI lineage: Bacteria > Bacillati > Actinomycetota > Actinomycetes > Micrococcales > Micrococcaceae > Arthrobacter > Arthrobacter sp. LFS091. The sequence goes on along the minus strand of NZ_JBFPFP010000010.1, from coordinate 13,797 downwards.
CCACCGCTGCGCCGTCGTGAAGGTCCACCCCGGTCTTGAGGCAGTACCACGTCAGGGCGCGGTACATGGCGCCGGTGTCGAGGTACGCCAGCTTCAAACGCCGGGCCACCTCTTTGCTGACGCTGGACTTCCCCGAACCTGACGGGCCATCGATGGCTATCACCAAAGGCTTACCGGGGCGGGCCACCGTTTCCGGGCCAAAGAATTCTCGTGTCATTACTGGAGTACCCGCCATCCACGGTCAGTCAGAGCTTCAACAAGGAGATCGTGTTTGCTGGGAAGCACGGAGAGCTCCACCATGCCCACGTTTTGGCCCGACGAATGGTCCAGCCGGAGGTCTTCGACGTTGACACCGATTTCCCCAATCTCCGTGAGGAGGTGCGCGATCTGGCCCGGCTTGTCGTCAACCAGGATGGTGAGCCAGGAGTATGCCTGCGGGGGCCCGCCGTGCTTGCCCGGAATCCGGGCCTGCCCCGCGTTGCCCTCGCTGATGAGTTGCGCCAGGTCGAGGCGGGCACCAGGTGCCAGTGGCTCTTCCAGGGTTCCGATCAGGCGGTTCAGGTCCTCGCGGACACCATGCAGGATCGATACCACTTTCTCCGCGTTGCCACCCAGGATCTGCACCCACAATGTGGGATCGCTGGCTGCAATGCGGGTGGTGTCCCTGAGCCCGTTGCCGGCCAGGGACAACGCATGGAGCGGGGTCCCCTGAAGACGGCTGGCGAGCAGGGATGACATGATCTGCGGCAAATGCGACACCAGGGCAACAGCTTCATCGTGCTCGTCCGCGGTGAACTGCGAAACAGTCGCACCGAGGTCTCCCGCCAGCGAACGGGCTACCTGCAGGGCCGCGCTTCGGGTCTCCTCCGTGGGGCAAACAACCCACGGCATGGACGTAAAAAGCTCACCGCGCGCCGCAACCGGACCGGACTTTTCACGGCCGGCCATGGGATGGGTGCCCACATACCGGGTGAGATCGACGCCCCGCTCCCGGAGTTCGCCCTGGATGCCGGCTTTCACGCTGGCGATGTCGACGACGACGGCGGACGGGTAGTCCACCAGCGCCTTCTCCACCACATCGGCCGTGACGTCAGGCGGTGCGGCAACCACGACAAGCTGAGGCTGCTCGTCAAGCTCGGCCAACGGGCGGCCCGCGCCGATATCCACGGCAACCGCCTGGTTGGTCGGTGATGGGTCAAAAAGGAACACGGGAACCCCGCGTCCGCGCAGGCCCAGGCCTATGCTGGCCCCAAGCAGGCCTGTACCGAGAACGACGACCGGGCCATCGAGATGGCCCCGGCCGTGCGTACCGAATGCCGACATGCCCTAGAGCCCTACGGATGCCAGGAGGTGCCCGACTTCCTGCCTGCCGAGGTTGCGGATGCTGCCCTGTCGCTGGTCGCCCAAACCGATGGGACCGACCTTGACACGGACCAGCCGCTCCACCGGGAAACCGACGGCGTCGAACATGCGACGCACAATACGGTTCTTGCCGGAGTGGAGTACAACCTCGATCAGGACGTGGCCGGGAGTGGAGTCAACCAGCTTGAACGAGTCCACAGCTGCTACGCCATCTTCGAGCTCGACGCCGTTCTTAAGCTTGGCGCCGACGCCCTGCGGGAACGGGCCACGCACCTGCACCAGGTATGTCTTGGGTACCTCATAGGAAGGGTGCGTCAGGCGGTTGGCGAGTTCGCCGTCGTTCGTCAGCAGCAGCAGTCCCTCGGTGGCGACGTCCAAGCGACCCACATGGAACAGGCGTTCGCCCTTGTTCTTGTTGTTCTTGAGGAAGTCGCTGATGCAGGGACGACCCTCCGGGTCTTCCATAGTGGAAACGACGCCCTTGGGCTTGTTGAACACCATGTAGACGAGTGTTTCGTCCAGCTGGATCCGGATGCCGTCAACGTGGATCACGGCAGCCGTGGGGTCCACGCGCATGCCAAGCTCGGTGGTCACCACGCCGTCAACCTCGACGCGACCTTCGAGGATCATTTCCTCACACACGCGGCGGGAAGCCACGCCGGCCTGCGCCATGACCTTCTGCAGGCGTACGCCGTCTGCGTCGTGGAGGTCAGACTGCGGGACTTCCTGCCGCGGGCCGCGGTTGCGTCCCGGTTTGCGGATGGGACCCAGGTTCTGGCCGAATCGTTCGCTGCCGAACGCTTTGGAGCCGAACTGCTTGGCCTGCTTCGGTTTGGGCTTCAGCGCACCCGGGGTACCGGGCGCCTTGCCAAAGCCGGGCTTGTTGGAGCCGGGCTTACGGAAAGGCTTGGCAGGCCGGGCAGCCTGGCCACGGTCGTAGTCGCCGGCCGATGTGGGGTTGTCGGGATCGAAGGGTGCCGCTTCGCGCGGCTTCGAAGCCTTGAAAGGGCGACCCTCGCCCTGGGTGAAGTTGCGCTTTCCAGCGCCGGCGCTGCCGCCGCGGCCCGAAAAGCCGCCGGCGTTGGAGCGGCCTGCGCCGCCCTTGGCCTCATTGCGTCCGGAGCTGTTGCGTCCCGAACCGTTACGTGGTGAACTCTGGCGTCCCGCCTGTGTCATGACCCGTCCTTGTGTAGTAATGGCCGGCATTTGGTGTTGAAATCAACACTAGCCAGCCGGACAGACATCGTCTGCCCCTTGTTGCTGTGCACCTTCTTGCGGTGCTTGTATCGGTATTAAGTTCTGGTGCCGCCGTCTGTGGCCGTTGGCTACATCCGGGTGGCGTCGTAGTACTCGTCGATCCCTTCCAAACCAGGAAGGTGGGGCGAGAGCTGGGGCAGTTCCGCCACCGAGCCGATACCCATGCGTTCGAGGAAGTACGAGGTTGTCCTGTACAGGACCGCCCCGGATTCGGGATCGTTTCCGGAGTCCTCGATCAAACCACGCTGGGTAAGAGTCCGGACAACGGAATCAACGTTGACGCCGCGAATCGCGGACACCCGGGCCCTGGAGACCGGTTGCCGGTAAGCAATAACCGCCAGGGTCTCAAGCGCAGCCTGAGTCAGCCTGGTGGTCTGCCCTTCAAGGACGAACCTGCCCACGATGTCGGCAAAATCCGACCGTGAATAGATCCGCCACCCTCCGGCGACGTTCCGCAATTCAAAACCCCGGGGTGCAGTGCTGGCATCGGCAAAGCCGACAGCATCCACGTCCGGGGCTTTAACAGTATAGCCGCTATACTCCCGCTGCAGGTCATGCAGCAAATCCTCGACGACGGCGACCGTCACGTTCAGTCCTGCTGCCAGCTCTTCGGTGGTGGCCGGTTCGTCGATGACCATAAGGACAGCTTCCAACGCTGCACGGGCTCCACCTGGCAGTCTTTCGAGCGCAGCCAGCCCGTCCGGCTCCATTTCCTGCTCACTCATTGTTACTGTCTCCATCGTTCCCGGATTCGTCGGCGCCTGGCATTGGCCCGTATTCCTCACTCAGGCTGGAACTGTCCCACGCGGCATCATCACCGGTCCAGCGCACCGTCAGCACGGCAAGGGGCTCGGGTTGCTCGAAGGCAACCACCCGGTCCCGGAACATTTCCAGCAATGCCAGGAAGCGCGCCACCACCGTCAGGGTGCTCTCGGCATCAGCTATCAGCGCGTTGAAGGTCAGGGGTGCGCCCAGCTTCAAGCGATATCCCATGATCTCCGCCTGCTCCTTCACGCTTACCGGCGGGGCATGAAGGTGGTCCAAGCCTACTTCCGGGGCCACCGTGTCCTTGGGCTTGAGTGCCTTGGCCGCCAGTTCCGCGAACTGTCCGGGCGTGTGCCGCCACACGAGCTCCGGGAGCAATGCCGCGAAATGGCTTTCCAGGGCCACCTGCCGCGGGTAGCGGAGTGCCTCCTCTTCCAGGGTCCCGCCCAGTATCCCGGCGATTTCCTTGAAGGCCTTGTATTGCAGGAGCCGGGCGAACAAAAGGTCCCGGGCCTCGAGGAGTGCAATGTCTTCCGCGTCTTCCACCTCGCCGGCGGGAAGGAGGCGCGCCGCCTTCAGGTCCAGCAACGTTGCGGCGATGACCAGGAACTCGCTGGCTTCGTCCAACGCCCAGTCCGCCCCCAGTTCCTGCAGGCGGCGGATGTACTTGATGAACTCATCGGTGACGGTGGCCAACGCGACTTCGGTGATATCCAGCTTGTGCTTGGATATCAGGCCCAGAAGGAGGTCGAAGGGCCCGGTGAAGTTGGCCAGCCGAACCTCGAAGCCCGGCTTCCGGGCCTCGGAGGTGCCGGCGTCGGACGCGGCCACCCCTACGGCCGGTGGCGCGGCCGTGGGAGTGTCAGTCATCGGGGCGAGCGACGGTACCACCGTCGGCTACGGCGCGCCGCCGCGCGAAATCAGTTCCTTGGCGAGGCGGCGGTATGCGTCTGCGCCAATGTGGTTACCGGCGTAGCTGGTGATCGGCTCGGCCGCTACGGTGGCATCGGCGAACTTGATGGAGCGTTTGATGACGGTTTCGAAGACTTTGTCGCCGAAGGCTTCAACCAGGCGGGAGATCACTTCGCGGCTGTGCAGCGTGCGGGCGTCGTACATGGTTGCCAGGACACCGTCCACCTGCAGGCGCGGGTTGAGGCGGTCCTGCACCTTTTCGATGGTCTCCACCAGGAGTGCTACCGCGCGCAGGGCGAAGAACTCGCAGATCAGCGGGATGATGACGCCGTGTGCTGCCGTCAGCGCATTGACGGTCAGGAGGCCCAGCGAAGGCTGGCAGTCGATCAGGACGACGTCGTACTCGTCTTCGACGCTCTTCAGTGCGCGGTCCAGGACCTGCTCGCGCGCTACTTCGTTCACCAACTGGACTTCGGCCGCGGAGAGGTCGATGTTGGCAGGCAGGAGGTCCACGCCTTCCACTCCGGTCTGCTGGATGGCGTCACGGATACTGACCTTGCGGTCCATGAGGACGTTATAGACGGTGAGGTCGAGCTCGTGCGGATTCGCACCCAGCCCAGCGGACAGGGCTCCCTGGGGGTCGAAGTCCACCAAAAGGACACGCCGGCCGTACTCTGCGAGCGCAGCCGCGAGATTGATGGTGGACGTGGTTTTGCCGACGCCACCCTTTTGGTTGACCATGGCGATGACTCTCGCCGGGCCGTGGGAGGCCAACGGAGCGGGTTCCGGAAATTCCCGATAAGGGCGCCCGGTGGGCCCCATGACGGCGTCTTCCAGATCGAGCCCGGTACCTTCCAGCGTTGCGGAACCCCGTTCGATGCTCACGTATCCAACCACTCTTTCGACGACGATCTTCCCTGCTGCTGCGCCCCCGGCTACAGCGCTACTACCCACCTAGGCTACAGGCCCCGACACGGTATTCCGGGGAACTTGACATTGGCCGCGTATTGAGCCTTGACCCTCTAGTTGAAGTCGAAGGTTCCGGTTCACGACGCCGGGCCGGGCCTTGGGAGCACCGAAGGCCGGCACCCCAACAGGTGCCGGCCTTCGTTTCATTACGTGCTTCGCGGTGTGGTGCTAGACCGTTGCTTTTTCCCGGGACTCACCTTCGGGGGCAGTTTCCTCGTCGCTGCCATGGGCGATCATGGTCTGCTCGTCGAAGGGTTCGTTGCCGGAGAGGACGCGCTCCACCTGGCTGTTGTCGATTTCCTTGACCCAGGTGCCGATCAGGACCGTGGCCACGGCGTTGCCCGTGAAGTTGGTCAAGGCGCGGGCTTCGGACATGAAGCGGTCGATTCCGACGATCATTCCCACGCCGCCCAGGAGCTCCGGCTTGTGTGCCTGAAGGCCGGCGGCCAGTGTTGCCAGGCCTGCACCGGTGACACCGGCAGCGCCCTTGGAGGCGATGATCATGAAGATGAGCAGGGAGATCTGGGCGCCGAGGTCCAGCGGCGTGCCCATGGCGTTGGCGACGAACAGGGACGCCATGGTCAGGTAGATGGCCGTACCGTCCAGGTTGAAGGAGTAACCCGTGGGGACCGTGACGCCAACAACCGGCTTGGAGACACCCAAGTGCTCCATCTTGGCGATGAGGCGGGGCAGGGCAGCTTCGGAGGAGGACGTGGAGAAGATGAGCAGGTATTCGCGGGCCAGGTACTTCATGAGCCGGAAGATGTTGACGCCAGCGACAACCCGGAGCAGCGTTCCCAGGATGACCACGATGAACAGTGCGCAAGTGATGTAGAAGGCCAGCATCAGGGTGAACATGCTGAAGATGGCTTGTGCACCAGTTGCACCGACGACGGCGGCGATGGCACCGAAGGCGCCGACGGGAGCCAGCCACATGATCATGATCAGGATGCGGAAGACCAGCCGTTGACCGTGGCCGATGGCCTTCAGGATGGGAGTGCCTTCCTTGCCCATCTTTTGCAGGGCGAAACCAACCAGGATGGCAGCCAGCAGGGTGGGCAGGACGGGGATGTCACCGGGGATAATTCCGAGGAGGAAGTCCGCGGTGCTGTCCGTTGCGGCCTTCTTGTTCGGGTCATAGGGGGTCAGCTTGAGTCCCTCGCCCGGGTGGATGAGGTTTCCGACGACCAGGCCGATGGCCAGGGCGAAGGTGGACATGGCCACGAAGTAGGCCAAGGCAAGTCCGCCGACCTTACCGACGGTTGCGGCCTTGGCGATCGAACCGATGCCCAGGACGATCGTGCAGAAAATGACGGGGGCGATCATCATCTTGATGAGCTTGATGAAACCGTCACCCAGGGGCTTGAGGGATTTTCCGACCTCGGGGAACAGCAGGCCGACTACGGCGCCCAGCACCACGGCCAGGATGACGGCGATATACAGGTAGTGGGACTTGTCGAGCCCCTTACGTCCACCTTTGGCAGCGACTGCCGACTCTCCTCGTTGAGAGGTCATGGGATTCTCCTTCTGGATACTGTGTAAGGCGCTGCGGTCCTGCACTGATGTCCAATCCGCTGCCCTTGTGTGATATCCATCATTGAGCCGTTGGTGACACACATCACCGTTGCGGTCATATTGGTCATGGGAGGTCCACGTGTTTCACAGCTGGAGCATCGCCCGCCGTCTGTTTGTGGCGAACCTGCTGTTCGTCCTGGCGCTGACGGCGGCTTTCGGTGCATTTTCCTTGCTGGAGGCCAGGGACCGTGCATACGGAGACGCCGGCAGCCGAATGCGTGCCATATCGACATCCATCGCCAACAATCCGCTTGTCCTTCAGGCCGCGTCCTCGGGGGATCCCTCGGCCGTTCTTCAGCCGTATGCCCTAAAGGTCATGAGTGAGGCCGATGCGGACTTCATCACGATCATGGCTCCGGACCGGACGCGCTGGACCCATCCCCGGGCCGAGGAGCTGGGCAAGCCGTACATCGGAACCATTGAACCGGCCCTGAACGGCAACACGTTCACTGAGGTCACTGCAGGGACCCTGGGGCCCTCGGTCCGGACCATCTCACCTGTCAAAGACCAGGACGGCACGGTCAAGGCGCTCGTGGCCGCCGGGGTGACCGTGCGGACCGTGGACACCGACGTCGCCGATCGTTTGGGGGTGATCGGCGGCATAGCACTTGTGGTGCTTACCTTCGGCTCCATCGCGTCCTGGCTGCTGGGACGGTACCTGCGTTCGGTGACACGCGGCTGGGGTCCGGAACAGCTGGCCCAACTCTTCGCCTACTACGAATCCGTCCTGCACTCCGTGCGCGAGGGACTCATCCTCGTGGATACCCGTGGCAAGGCGGTGATGTACAACGACCAGGCGGCGGAACTGCTGGGCCTTGAACCGTCCGACGCCGATCGGTCCCCTGCTGCTGCCCCACGGCTGGCCGACCTGCCGTTCGATGGAAGCCTGCGGGCGCTGTTCGAGTCCGGGCGGCCGGCCCATGATGAAATCCACCTCACGGGCTCCCGGATTTTGGTGGTCAACCAGGCCCCGGCGGTGGCGCCTGTGCCTGGGCGCAGCAGGCAGAAGCCGGCCGTTTACGGCACGGTAGCCACCATCCGCGACCGCACCGAGATTGAGTCCTTGGGTACTGAGCTGCAGACCATGAAGACGTTGTCCGACGCCTTGCGGGCCCAGACCCACGAACACGCAAACCGGCTGCACATGATCGTCTCGCTGCTGGAGTTGGGCCGCACTCCGCAGGCCTTGGATTTCGCCACGAAGGACCTCGAGTTGAGCCAGCAGCTCACCGATGACATGGTGGCGTCCGTTGACGAACCGGTCATGAGTGCCCTGGTCATGGGTAAGGCTGCAGAAGCCCATGAGCGCGGGGTGGAACTGCTGGTCCGCACCTCCGGAAGCTCCGGTGTCCGCGGGCTTGAGATCCAGGACCTGGTAACCATCCTCGGCAACCTGCTGGACAACGCGATCGACGCCGCTGCCGCCGGTGAGTCCCCGCGTTCGGTGGAGCTGGACGTGGAAGCGGGCGCTGCCGCCGTCGAATTTACGGTGCGGGATACCGGCAGTGGCATCAATCCCGATTCCATTGACGACGTGCTCCAGTACGGCTTCAGCACCAAATCGCCGGCAGCAGGAACGGGAGGAACCCATGGCCGCGGCGTCGGGCTGGCCTTGGTCAGGCAGGCCGTGCAGCGACTGAACGGTACGATGACCATCAGCAATCCCGGCGGTGCACAGTTCCATGTTGTGCTTCCTGTACCGGATCCCGAGGAAGAGCAGGCATGACAGACATCCGCGTCCTGGTGGTTGAGGACGAGCCGATAGCGTCCGATGCCCATTCCGTCTATATCGGCCGCCTCGACGGTTTCACCTTGGTAGGCACCGCACCGGATGGACAGTCGGCCCTGCGGATCCTGGGCGAATTCGCGGCATCCGGCGAACCGGTGGACTTGGTGCTGCTGGACATGAACCTGCCTGACCTGCACGGCCTGGACGTGGCCCGCCGCATGCGGTCGGCCGGCGTCTTTGCCGACATCATCGCGATTACGGCTGTCCGGGAATTGAACATCGTGCGCAGTGCCGTGTCGATCGGCGTCGTGCAGTACCTCATCAAGCCCTTTACCTACGCAACGTTCGCGGACAAGCTGGGCAGCTACCGGACGTTCCGTGACCAGCTGGCAGGTTCCCTGTCCGGGATTTCCAAGGCCGGGGCGTCCCAGAGCGACGTGGACCAGGCGTTCGCGAGCCTTCGCGCCCCCACGGAATTGCCCTTGCCCAAGGGGCTCTCCGGCTCGACACTGGAGTCCGTGAAGGACCTGGTGAGGTCGCGGCAACAGCCGGTCTCGGCCAGCGAAGTCATGGAGGCGCTAGGAATGTCCCGCGTCACCGCCCGCCGGTACCTGGAGTACTTGGCCGACGCCGGGACGGTTACCCGGGCAGCACGGTATGGCACCCCGGGGCGCCCCGAAAACGAATACGGTTGGAACCGAAGCTAGTTTCTGTATACACAGAGGGCTAAAAATCATCCGACTGTCGCTTTGACACCAAGCTGTGTATACACTGATGCTATGCGCGCCAGTGACCGGGCCTACACTGCCCTCAGGGAAGACATCATCGAATGGCGCCTTCGTCCGGGCACGGTCCTGGCGGAGGTGGAGCAGTCCGAGCGCCTCGGCGTTTCCCGCACCCCGGTCCGCGAGGCGCTGGGCCGGCTCACCGCTGAAGGATTGACGACGGCGGCAGGAGGCCGCGGCGTCGTCGTTACCGATATCTCACTGGAGAACATCGACGAACTTTTCGAACTGCGCGAGACCCTCGAAGTGCGGGCTGCGGGGCTGGCCGCCGAACGCGGCGAGCCCGGGATCTTCGCCGAACTCCACGCCCAACTGCTGTTGGCCCCCGAACTGCTCACCGAAACCGATCCCACACGCCACGACTACTACGCGCTGGTTGGCCGGCTGGACGATGCCATAGACGCCGCCATTTCGAACACGTATATGGCCCACGCCATGCGCAGCCTCCGCGTCCATCTGGTCAGGGTCCGCCGCTTGGCAGCTGACGACTCCGCCCGGCTTCACGCGGCCGCAGGAGAACACGCCGCCATCGCAGAAGCCATCGCCGCCGGCAACCCCCGGCTGGCCGAAGCCGCAACCACACTTCACCTGCACCGCAGCCTTACCCACGTCAAAGCTACCCACACGCCTGCCTAGAAACACCACTGCCTAGAAGGAGCACCATGGTTAAGAACAATCACGTCCGTGTCTACAAGAGCGAAGAGAACCTCCCCCGCGAGGAACAACTGGCCCACAAGATCGCCGTGGTCGCCGCCGACCCCGTCGACGTTACGCCCGAGGTCACCGACATGGTGATCAACCGAATCATCGACAATGCCTCCGTGGCCATCGCCTCGCTGAACCGCGCACCGATCGTCGCTGCCCGCGCCCAGGCCCTGACCCACGGCCCGTCCGCCAACGGCAAGGGCGCCCACATTTTCGGTATCAGCGAGCAGGTCTCCCCCGAGTGGGCGGCCTGGGCCAACGGCGTGGCTGTGCGCGAACTGGACTACCACGACACCTTCCTGGCTGCTGATTACTCCCACCCGGGCGACAACATCCCGCCGATCCTGGCAGTCGCACAGCACGTGGGCTCCAACGGCGCCGACCTGGTCCGTGCCATCGCCACTGGTTACGAGATCCAAGTGAACCTGGTCAAGGCGATCTGCCTGCACAAGCACAAGATCGACCACGTTGCCCACCTCGGCCCGTCCGCCGCCGCCGGTATCGGCACGTTGTTGGGTTTGGATGTTGAAACGATCTTCCAGTCGGTGGGACAGGCCCTGCACACCACCACCGCCACCCGGCAGTCCCGCAAGGGCGAAATCTCCACCTGGAAGGCCCACGCCCCCGCGTTCGCAGGGAAGATGGCCGTAGAAGCCGTGGACCGCTCCATGCGCGGGCAGACTTCCCCCGTGCCGATCTACGAAGGCGAAGACGGCGTGATCGCCTGGATGCTGGACGGCCCGGACGCCTCCTACGAGGTTCCGCTGCCGCTGCCCGGCGAAGCCAAGCGCGCCATCCTGGACACCTACACCAAGGAACACTCCGCCGAGTACCAAGCCCAGGCGTGGATCGACCTCGCCCGCAAGCTGAACCGCGAGCACCCCGAAGCCACCGATCCCGCTAACGTGAGGTCCGTGCTGATCAAGACCAGCCACCACACCCACTACGTGATCGGTTCCGGAGCTAACGATCCCCAGAAGTACTCCCCCACCGCATCCCGCGAAACCCTGGACCACTCCATCCCGTACATCTTCACCGTCGCACTCCAGGACGGCGCATGGCACCACGTTGACTCTTACGCCCCCGAACGGGCCGCCCGCCCGGACACCGTGGAACTCTGGCACAAAGTCACCACCGTGGAAGACCCGGAGTGGACCCGGCGTTACCACTCCCTGGACATCGCTGAGAAGGCCTTCGGCGGTTCAGTGGAAATCACGCTGACGGACGGCACGGTCATCACCGATGAGATCGCCGTGGCGGACGCCCACCCCCTTGGTGCCCGGCCTTTCGCCCGAGAGCAATACATCAACAAGTTCCGCACCCTCGCTGCGGGACTGGTCGAAGAAGCCGAAATCGAAAGGTTCCTCACCGCCGTCGAACGCGTCACCGAACTGGGCGAAGGCGAACTGGACCAGCTGAACATCACCGCAGCCCCCGGCGTGATCGACCTCAACAACGCACCCAAGGGACTGTTTTAAATGCTGTACTCCAAAGTCACCCCCGAACAGAAGCGGCTGAAACTCCGGGAACTGCTGGCCTCCGGGACCGTGCAGCAGTTCCCGGGAGCCTTCAACCCGCTCTCGGCCCGGCTCATCGAGGAAAAGGGCTTCGCCGGCGTCTACATCTCCGGCGCCGTCCTCGCCAATGACCTCGGCCTGCCGGACATCGGCCTGACTACCCTCACCGAGGTAGCAACGCGCGCCGGGCAGATCGCCCGTATGACCGATTTGCCGTCGTTGGTGGATGCCGACACCGGATTTGGCGAACCGATGAACGTGGCCCGATCCATCCAGGAACTCGAAAACGCCGGCCTGGCCGGTTGCCACATCGAGGATCAGTTCAACCCGAAACGCTGCGGACACCTGGACGGCAAGAACGTCGTTGACATCGACACCGCTGCCAAGCGCATCCGCGCCGCCGCAGACGCCCGCCGGGACCCGAACTTCCTCATCATGGCGCGCACCGACATCCGCGCAGTCGAAGGAATCGAGGCTGCTCAGGACCGCGCCCGCGCTCTTGTGGACGCAGGCGCCGACGCCATCTTCCCCGAAGCCATGCAGGACCTGGGCGAGTTCCAGGCCATCCGTGACGCCGTGGATGTGCCCATCCTGGCCAACATGACGGAGTTCGGAAAAAGCGACCTTTTCACCGTCGACCAACTCCAAAGCGTTGGCGTGAACATGGTCATCTACCCCGTGACGCTCCTCCGCATTGCGATGGGCGCTGCAGAGCGTACTCTGGAATCGATCAAGGCTGCGGGGACCCAAGAGGCTGAAGTGGAGAACATGCTCACGCGTGCCCGCCTCTACGAACTCGTGGACTATGAGGCATACAACCAGTTCGATACCGGCGTATTCAACTTCAAGGTTCCTGGCATCCGCTAGGTTCCAGTTTCATCAAGGGGAACGCAGGGTCCCATCACCGGGCCCTGCATCATGAACGAAGGAGTTCAGCATGGCAGCTGAAGACATCAAAAAGGGCCTTGCCGGCGTCGTGGTGGACTACACCGCCGTCTCGAAGGTCAACCCGGACACGAACTCGCTGCTGTACCGCGGGTATCCCGTCCAGGAACTCGCCGCCAAGTGCAGCTTCGAAGAAGTTGCCTACCTGCTGTGGAACGGCGAACTGCCCAACGAATCGCAGCTCGCCGAGTTCACGGCCCGCGAACGCGCAGGACGTGCCCTCGATCCCGTCGTCAAGACGGTCATTGATACCCTGCCCACCACGGCACATCCCATGGACGTCTGCCGCACGGCAGCGTCCGTGCTTGGCGCCAGGCACGAACTGGCCGAGGATTCCTCACCCGAAGCCAACATGAAGAAGGCCATCGACCTCTGGGCTGCCATGCCTGCTGTCGTGGCGTACGACCAGCGTCGCCGGCGCGGCGAGGACGTCGTGGAACCACGCGAAGACCTCGACTACTCGGCGAACTTCCTGTGGATGACGTTCGGCGAAGAACAGGTTCCCGAAGTGGTTGAGGCGTTCAACGTCTCGATGATCCTTTACGCAGAACACTCCTTCAACGCCTCCACCTTCACCGCCCGGGTGGTCACATCCACCCTCGCGGACCTGCACTCGGCCGTGACCGCCGCGATCGGCGCCCTCAAGGGCCCCCTGCACGGAGGCGCCAACGAAGCCGTCATGCATACCTTCGATGAGATCGGCATCCGCAGCGAAGAATCGCTGGACGAAGCCGCATCCCGGGCGAAGACCTGGATGGAAAACGCCTTGGCACAGAAAAAGAAGGTGATGGGCTTCGGGCACCGCGTGTACAAGCATGGCGACTCCCGGGTACCCACCATGAAGGCCGCGCTGGACAAGATGATCGCGCACTACGGCCGGCCCGAACTCCTGGGCCTCTACAACGGCCTTGAACAGGCCATGGATGAGGCGAAGGCGATCAAGCCCAACCTTGACTACCCGGCCGGCCCCACGTACCACCTCATGGGCTTCGACACGCAGACCTTCACGCCCTTGTTCGTGGCCAGCCGCATCACGGGATGGACCGCGCACATCATGGAGCAGGTTGCTTCGAACTCCCTGATCCGTCCGTTGAGCGAATACAACGGCCCGGAAGAGCGGCACGTGCCCTAAGTTTTGCGACCTTAAAGCAGAAAAGTACGACGGCGGTGCCGGCCCACACACGGGAGCCCCCCCCCCCCCGCCCACGTTAACAAAACCCCACACCCCACCCACCCCTGCGGCCCCCCCCCCCCAGAAAAATAGACAGCCGCCACC